>NZ_JADOUU010000001.1:0-397650 GCF_015751955.1 Arthrobacter sp. CAN_A214 | reverse complement strand
CTCACGCCCTGCTCCTTTGCCTGGGCGAGCAGCCGTTCGGCTAGGTCCTTCTGATCAATGATTTCTCCCGTCACAGGATCGATCATCACCTCTGACACTTCGGTCGTGAAGTCGTTCACGGCCATCTCCTCTCGGATCAGGCCAGACCCTCACACACCGTTATTCAGACAGTCCCCGATGCGTCGGCAGAGGGTCTTCCTAGACATGCCGAGGCCACGGGCGACATGGGTAGTGGGCTGGCCCTGTTTGACGAGTCAGCGGGCGTTGGCGATCTAACGGTCGCTGAAGATCGGACGTCGCCCGCCGAGGTCCATCCCGGCGCTGCGGCGTTTGGTGTTGAAGTCGCTGACGCGTTCGCGTTGGGACTGCTGAAGGTTCGGTTGAATCTTGTTCGTTGTTCCTGTTTGTGGCTTCGGGCGTGAATGTATGTGACGTGGGGTTTGCGTTGTGGATGGTCGCCCGGTTTATATAGGAGCGTAACCATCCCGAGCGGCCGAGAGACCTGGATCGATGACGCCGCAGCAACCCTCTTCGTAGCTTCCATTGCGGAGAAAAGGTGCTACTGCCAGGACCGATGGAGAAGCTTCCAGCTTTCGTTGGTCTGATCGGCGCGCTTCTGCGTATGTCGACCAGTGCCTTTGAGTGCTTGTGTGTCTGCTCCATTGGACGATGATCCAGGAGCAGAAGTCATGAAGAACACTCGCACCGGTACATTTGCCGGTTCCCTTTCCCTCAAATCCTTGGTTCTTTCCGCTGCCTTCGGATTGGTTCTGACTGGTTGTTCCTTGAAGGAGCCGTCAAGCACCGCCACCCCCGTGCCCGCAGCGTCCGGCGGTGTTGCCGCGGAGCAGGCCTCGGCCGCTGACATTCCGTCACTCGAGGGGAAAACAGTCGGTATCGCCGCGAAGGACATCGTCCATGACTTCAGCCGCGTCGTGTACGACACGGTCCAGGAGCGGGTTGAGGAACTGGGTGGAGAGGTTATTGCCACCCAGGCCGAGGCGAAGGAAAACAAGCACGTGTCCGACGTCGAGAACCTCATTGCGCAAAAGCCGGACGCAATCATCGTGATCCTGGGAGACACCACCACTCTGGGCCCGGCCCTGGAGAAGGTGAACGAAGCGGGTATTCCGTTGTTCACGATCGATTTTCAGTCGGAGTACTCCGTCAACAATGTTACTAGCGATAACTGGGTAATTGGCTCAACTGTGGCACGCACTATCGCCGAGGACATTGGTGGTGAGGGCCAGATCCTGGTGTTCAACGGTTTCACGGGAGTCACTCCCTGCCGCATCCGCTACAGCGAGCTCGAGGTGGTTCTGGAGGATTACCCGAAGGTCAAGCTGATTCAGCCGGAGCTGCAGGATAAGTACGAAGGCACCGTCGAGGACGCCAAACAGCAGGTCAACGATGCGCTACGTAGGTTCCCCGAGGGCGAGATCGACGCTGTCTGGTCCTGCTGGGATATCCCCCAGATCGGCGCGGCACAGGCTATTGATGCCGCGGGACGGGATGAGATCAAGGTGTACGGTGTCGATGCCGAACCGGGTGCGCTGGATATGATCGCCGATCCCGAGTCATCCTTCACCGCCACGGTGGCCCAGCAGACCACGGCCATGGGCACCCAGTCCGCGGACAATGTCGCCTTGTTCCTCTCCGGCGCCACGGAGGAGGTGCCCACCACCAGTTACCTGGAGCCGGTGTTCATCGACAAGGACAACGTCGACGAGGTGCGCAATGAGCTTGGGATCTAAGCCCACACGCCCTGAAGCTGTGCCTTTTTTGTCGATGCGGGGGATCAATAAGTCCTTCGGCAGCGCACATGTACTGCGCGATGTGTCCTTTTCGATCCATGCTGGCGAGGTCCGAGGGCTGGTGGGCGAAAACGGGGCGGGTAAATCTACCCTGATCAAGATCCTCACCGGTTTGTACTCCGCGGACTCGGGCATCATCGAGCTTGAGGGCGAACCAGTCGTCATCACGTCTCCAGCTGATGCGGAACGGCTGGGGATCCATGTCATCCATCAGGACCGCCACCTGGCCGGCCGGTTGACGGTCGCGGAGCAGCTCTACCTTGGCCGGAGCGAAAGCCGTGGAGGCTGGGTCTCCCGCACCGTCCTCAACCGTCGGGCGGCGGAGGACCTGCGCCGTACGGTGGGCCTGGAGATTCCCCCGCGCCTGCTGGTGGATGAACTGACCGTCGCGGAACAGCAGTTGCTGCAGATCGCCCGGGCAGTCCTCGCCGAGCCGCGCTTGCTGGTGCTTGATGAACCAACGGCACCATTAGCGGCGGCCGAGGTGGAGCAACTTTTCGGAACCATCCAGCGGCTGCAGGAAACCGGCGTTCCTATCATCTACATATCCCACTACCTACAGGAACTACGGCAGATCAGCGGTGAGGTTACGGTGTTGCGCAACGGCAACAACGCAGGAAACGTCGACCTGCAAGAGGAACACAATGCCCTTGATCGGGTCATCGAGCTCATGATCGGCACCGGAGTCGACGAATTCGGTCCGCCACGTGCTACCCGTTTACCGGCCGATCCGACTCCGGCGCTTGAGGTGACAGGGCTTGCCGTCCCGGGTGCACTCACTGATCTCAGCTTCACCGTCCGGGGCGGGGAAATCCTTGGTGTTACCGGGTTGGTGGGATCGGGAGTGGACGTACTGGCCGATGCGATCACGGGCAATATGCCCCACGCGGGGCAGGTCCGCTTGCATGGCCGGACGATCCGCTCGTCCCACGCTTTCGTTCGGGCTTCAGGGGCCTACGTTCCGGCCGATCGACGGAAAAACGGCGTGCTGGTGCGCAATACCGTCCGCGAGAACATCAGTCTGGTCACTCTGCGCACGCTCAGCAACCCTCTGGGCCTGATTCACCGGCGGAGGGAGCAAGAACTCGCCGACAGGTTCATCACCCAATTGGATATCCGCCCTGCCCGGGCCGAGGCCGTGGCGGGTGAGCTTTCAGGCGGGAACCAGCAAAAGACTGTTCTGGCCCGCTGGCTGGCTGCAGGTTCACGCTTCCTGGTGTTCGATCAGCCGACGTCGGGAGTCGATGTCGGCAGCCGGGCGCAGATATATGCCCAAATCAATGACCTGGTCGATGCTGGTGCGGGTGCGCTGCTCGTGACGGTCGACCTTGAGGAATTGGTAGGCCTGGCTGATCGGATCCTGGTTTTCTACCGGGGCAGTGTCGTGGCTGAACTATCGCGTGGTGAGGCAAGCACCGACAGGATCCTTTCTCTGGCATCGGGTACCGATCAGCAGGAGCGGACCAGTAGCGTTTCCGGGGTCCCTGGCGGGATCCGCACTATCGAGAGAGAACACGCATGAGTGCAGCAACGACCATCCTGCCGAGGGCACGGATGTTGAAACCGGTACGTCGTGGGGCGGCGAGATGGTTGGCCTGGGCAGGGTATGGGGCTGTGGTGCTTGTTGTCGTGGCTTTTGCTGTTTCGTCTTCCGCCTTCCTGGCGCCTGGCAACATCAGTGCCACACTCAACCAGGCCGCCGTCTTCGCGGTGGCAGGATTCGGGTTGGCCGTGGTCATCATTACCGGTGGGGATGATGTCGTCAATGGAGGTATCGACCTGTCGGTGGGTGCTGTTGCGGGTCTGGCCGGAACGGTCGCCGCAGTTGCAGCGCAGTCCGGTCTGCAGCCCGGGCCCGCCATTGCCTTGGCCCTGCTCGTGTCGGTGGCAGCAGGGGTGATCAACGGCAGTGCCGTGGTCATCGGTTTGAGGCCGTTGCTGGCTACCCTGGCGATGATGGGCATCGCGGGCAGCCTGAATCTCGTGATCAGCAGTAACGTCAAAGTGCCCTTGACGGGCACGACCTTTGAATGGTTGCGGGACGGGCAGTTGGCCGGACTGCCGGTAGCCGTGGCAGTGATGCTGCTCGTCTTCGCCATCGTGGGCCTCGCGATGAGCAGGACACGATGGGGCATCCGCAGTTACGCCGTCGGTCAGAACCCGATCGCGGCTCGCGTAGCGGGCTTGAACCCGGCCCGCTATGTCTTTGTCAGGTACGTCATCTCGGCTGGATTGGCGGGTATCGCCGGCCTGTTGCTCGCCTCGAGGTTGTCCTCCGCCGTGCCCGGCCTGGGGGACCAGATCCTGTTGGACATCGTCCTGGTGGCTTTCATGTCCGTGGTGTTCTCGCGCAGGCTCGTCGTCTCCCTTGGAGGTACCCTCGTCGCGGCCCTGTTCGTCGCCGCGCTGACCAACGGATTCACCCTGGTGGGAGTAGCCAGCCAATGGGTCGGTGCGGCGAAGGGCGTCCTAATTCTGGTGGTTCTGGCCGTTGTGGCCGTACGTGGACGGGGAATAGCGAAGTGACAACCGATATCCATTCCGTCAATCCGGGCCAGGGAACCTCCGAACGTCCCTCGCCGCCACCGGCTGCACTATCACCGGCATCTCGTGGATCCCGTATAGCTATGGTCCTTCCCCGACTCATCGCGCCGGTCGTACTGGCCGGCATCCTGATTTTCTTTTCCGCACTCAGCCCGGTGTTTCTTTCCGGTGAAAACCTGATGGGCGTGTTGAACCAGGCGGCTATTTTGGCCCTGGTGGCGATCGGGATGACCGTGGTGGTGCGTGCCGGGGGAATCGATCTTTCCATCGGCGTGGCCTTGGATCTTGCGGCTTTGGGGGCAGCGGCGGCCATTGCCGGGGCTTACCGGCCCTGGGTTGCGCTGACTGTCGGCCTCGCCTTCGGGTTGGCTGTGGGTTTGGTCAACGCTTTTCTGATCGTGGTTCTGCGTATTCCTTCCTTCATGGCGACGTTGAGTGTGTGGTTCATCGGCACCAGTGTTCAGCAACTGCTGACCGGGGGAGGAGCCCCCATCTACCTGCAGAAGTCGCAGGTCCCCGAGGGCTTCGTGCTCTGGGGAAACGGGGCCGTGTTGGGCATCCCTATCCCCTTAGTACTCGCGGTACTGGTCGGCGCCGTTGTCTACCTTGGGCTGGACAAGACCCGCTGGGGGCGCGAGCTCACGGTCACTGGGGAACAACGCACCGCCAGCCGGATCTCCGGTAAACGAGTCTCATGGCTTGCAATGTCGGCATATCTTTTTGGCGCCGGAATGGCAGCACTGGGGGGAGTGGTGTTGGCTTCGCGGACCTACGCCTTCATTCCTGCCAGTGGGCAGCTGTACGTGATGGATGCCATCGGCGCCGTCTTCATCGGTGCCACCCTGAGCCGGTTCAATCGTGTGTCCGTGCCGGGCACTCTCGTCGGTGTCCTGATCTTCGCCCTGCTGGCCAACGGTATGAACCTCATCGGGTTGTCCTTCTTCTGGCAGGGACTGGCCCGCGGTGTGGCGCTGCTGCTCGTACTGCTGCTGGGCATCGTCCTCACACGGGTTTCAACGGCACCGCCTGCACTTGTCCGCCTCTTCACACCATTGACCACTGAATCAGCACCAATTCTTACGGAAGGGCGGTAGCCCTGTGACCAAGCGCATCAGCCTCAATGCTTTCGACATGACGTGCCCGACCCATCAGAGCCCCGGGTTGTGGCGGCATCCGGCGAACCGGGCCGACCAGTACAACACACTGGAATACTGGACGGATTTAGCGCAGACCCTGGAGCGGGGGAAGTTCGATGCCCTGTTCCTGGCGGACGTACTCGGGATCTACGACGTCTATAAAAATTCTTCGGCACCGGCACTTCGGGACGGCGACCAGGTCCCCCTCAATGATCCGTTTTTTCAGGTGCCGGCGATGGCCGCCGTCACCAAAAACCTCGGGTTCGCGGTCACCGCGGCCTTGACCTACGAACAGCCGTACTCGCTGGCCCGGAAATTCTCGACACTGGATCACCTCACCCGCGGCCGGATTGGCTGGAACGTTGTCACGTCCTACCTCGACAGCGCCGCCCGGAACCTGGGCCCGACCGATCAACTCGACCACGATCAGCGCTACGACCTTGCCGATGAGTTCCTGGACGTCACCTACAAGCTTTGGGAAGGCTCCTGGGAGGACGGGGCGGTCATCAAGGACCGTGTCCGAGGCATCTACACGGACCCCGCCAAGGTTCACCCCATCAACCACACGGGCGAATACTTCCAAGTACCAGGGATACACCTGTCCGAGCCGTCCCCCCAGCGCAGTCCGGTCATCTTTCAGGCGGGAGCTTCCCCCCGGGGCCGCGAGTTCTCGGCCAAGCACGGCGAAGGGGTCTTTACCAACGGCATCCGCCCGGATCTGACCCGCAAGGTCACCGACGACATCCGGGACCGCGCCGAGCGGCGGGGCCGGTCCCGCGATTCGGTGAAGATCTTCTCGCTCATGACCGCCGTCATCGCCGATTCCGATGCGGCTGCGGAAAAGCTCCACAAGGAATACCTTTCCTACAGCAGCTCTGAAGGTGCGTTCACGTTCTACGGTGGCTGGTCCGGGCTGGATCTATCCGGATACGCCCCGGATCAACCGCTGAAGTACGTGGACACCAACGCCGTCCGCTCCGCCCTGTCCATCTTCACCAAGGCCGATCCCACCCGTGAATGGACTCCTACGGACATCGCCCACTACCTGGGGGTGGGGGGCATCGGACCGGTGCTGGTGGGCAGCCCACAAACCGTCGCCGACGAAGTCGAGCGCTGGGTGGACGACGCAGGTCTGGATGGCATCAACCTGGCGTACGTGGTCACCCCCGGATCCTTCGAGGCCTTCGTGGAACTGGTGGTCCCGGAGCTCCAGAAGCGCGGCCGTGTCTGGAAGGACTATGAGGGATCAACCCTCCGCGAGTACCTCAACGGCGCCGGCAACCGCTATGTGAGCCAGCAGCACCCCGCAGCCCAGTACCGCAACGCCTACATCGGGGCCCCCAGCGCCGCCGATTCTCCTGCACGCCCGATCCTGATCGAGGAAACAGTATGAGCCTGACCATTAACGACACGACAACCGCCGGCGCACCACGCTCACCCTGGCAGGGCAACGCCAACGACGAAGAACTTACCCATTGGCAGCAGGTTGCACAGCAGGCCGCGGACGAGCTCGCAGCCGATGCGCTGCAACGCGACCGCGCCAACAAGGACCCCTTCCAGGAAGTGGAACTGCTACGCAAGCACAACTTGATTAACCTACTGGTGCCCAATGAACTCGGCGGTGAAGGCGCGCACTGGGAGACCGCCCTGCACGTGATCCGGATCCTGGCCACCACCGACGGTTCCATTGCCCAACTCGTGGCTTACCACTACATCAACCAGGGGTCGATCGTGTTCTACGGCGAACCGGCCGCCCAGGCAGACTGGTTCCGCCGCTCAGCCCAAGGGCAATGGGTGTGGGGGGACTCGGTCAACCCAGTCGATCCGACCCTTGAGCTCGTTCCGGACGGCGACGGTTACCGCCTCAACGGGTTCAAGCGCTTCTCCACCGGATCCTCCGTAGGTGATGTCATCATCATCAACGCCGCAGTGAACGGTGGAACGAACGACGGAAGAATTCTGGCCTTCGTTCTCGAGCGGGGACGTGCTGGCCTGGAACTGCAGGGAGACTGGGACTTCCTGGGTCAGCGGCTTTCGGCCAGCGGATCAGTGCGGTACAACGACGTCAGCGTCCATCCTGAGGACATTTTGGGTGAGGTCAGCGATGAGCCCTTTTCCACTCTGGTGACTCCCGGCATTCAGTTGGCCTTCGGAAACTTTTACCTCGGCGTTGCGCAAGGGGCACTGGCCAAAGGCCGTGAGATCCTGCGAGGCCGCACCAACTCCTGGTTCCTCAGCTCAGCCGAGTCCTATGCGCAGGACCCCATCTTTCAGCGGACGGTCGGAGAACTCGTCGCCCGCACTGCCTCAGTCGAAGCCCTTGCCGGAGTGCTGAACCGCAAGTTCGACGACGCCCTCGCAAAGGGCCCGACAATCACCGCCGAGGAAAGAGCCGAACTGGCCATTCTCATAGCCCAACTGAAAGTCGTCTCCACGGAGGTGGGTCTGGACGTCGCCCACCGGATTTTCGAAGTGACCGGATCAAGCTCCACCAGCAACACCGTCGGACTCGACCTGTTCTGGCGCAACATCCGAACACACTCCCTGCACGACCCCGTCGACTACAAAAAGATCGAAGTGGGAGCGAACTACCTGCTCGGAGAGGTCCAGCCCATCTCCCTGTACACCTAATACCGTCGTAAACCGCCCAACACTGTCTACGGCACTTTGTCGATGAGCTATCGGCGAAGGAACAACCCGAGGCAGGAAATCGCGGAACAAGTCGGTAACCGTTTTCTCCCAACGCTGGTTGGTGGGCGCCCTCACCGACGGCAGCGTGAAGTAAACCCGAGACAGGAGCATGACCATGACTGAGTATGAGCTGGTGGCGGCGAAGTACCGCCCCATATTTGAGCGTATTGCGGCAGGAGCGCTAGAACGGGAACAAGACCGCGTGTTGCCGTTCGAGCAGATCGGCTGGCTGAAGGATGCCGGTTTCGGTGCTGCGCGCGTGCCTACCGAGTACGGCGGGGACGAGCTTACCTGGCCGCAATTCACCCGACTTCTGATCGAGCTGGCAGCTGCGGACAGCAACATTCCTCAGGCCCTGCGGGGACATATCGCCCTCGTTGAGGAAAACCTCTACCACCACCACCGGCAGGACCGCAGCGTCTGGCTCAAGCGCTTCGCCGCCGGGGAAATCGCCGGAAACGCCTGGACGGAGCCGGGCAAAGGCGGGACCTCGACCGCGCTCGAAGAATCCCGCGGCGTGCTGAGCCTGACCGGCCGCAAGTTCTACACCACAGGGACCATCTTCGCGGACTGGGTGGACGTCACCGCCCAACGGCCCGACGGCACCGACGTTTCGGTGATCGTCTCCACAAAGGCGACCGGCGTGATGACCCTGGATGATTGGGACGGATTCGGGCAGCGGCTCACCGGCAGCGGAACCACGATCTTTGATCGAGCACCGGTGGACCCGGAAAATGTTTTTGCCTTCGAAACGCGCTTCCCCTACCAGACAGCGCTATACCAGCACATTCTGCTGGTCGTCCTGACCGGTATCGGCAAGGCCGCAAAACTGGAGGTAGCAGAACAGGTGCGCGGACGGGACCGTGCGTTCAGCCACGGCAGTGCCTCACTAGTCCACCACGATCCTCAGGTGCTTCAAGTGGTGGGCGAAATTTCGGCGAAAGTCTATGCCGCGGAGGCGACAACGCTGCGCGTGGCCGAAGCTCTAGAGGACGTCTACCAAGCACGACTACAAGGCGGTGCAGCCGAAAAGGCGGCCAATGTTGCGGCGGAGTTGGCCACAGCCCAGGCCCAAGTGGTGCTCAGTACCCTGATTCCGGAAGCCGCAGGGGCCCTGTTCAACGTCCTGGGCGCATCCTCCACCAGCACCAGCAAAGGACTGGACCGGCATTGGCGCAACGCGCGCACCACAGCCACCCACAACCCGTTCATCTATAAGGCCAGGATCGTGGGGGACTGGGCAGTCAACGCGACACCGCCGCCTTTCATCTGGACCATCGGTGTGGCCGAAACGGATGCGTCCCGGACCGAGGCCGTCGCGGAAGTCACAAAAGGCTAAACCTCGAGTTGCAGCTGCGCATCCCGGGTTGACGTACCAACGCGGGTGTACCCGAGATGTTTCATGCTGGCATTCTGACTCACAAAGTCCTAACGACAGTACTTCCGAGACGAAACACGGCAAGACAAGTTTTCGAGACAAAAGCAGTCCCGCAATTCCGGGGAAGTAGATGCTGCTCTTGCCGCCCGACGAGGTGTCTTGAGAACCTTCAGGTTTTGGAAACATGAACGATGCCAACCTCAGGTTCAGCCGGCGTCCGTCTACGGGGTTTTCGCTGGGCATCATCTCAGACGGGTCGAACGGGAACGGGAACGGTCCCGGCCAAGTACGAGTTGCGATGGGACAGGCATTCGAGGAAATGCTGGCCGCGGCGTCGGAGGTCACGTGTTCGGGGTATGACGACGGTGCCGCCAAGGTGCTCCGCTCCCTGCTGTGGGGCCGCGTGTCCCTTGAAGCACCAGACCTAGAGCACCAAGCCCAGCGCGAACGGGCCGATCAGGACGGTGAACATGGTGATGAGGATGACGCCCACGATGTTCAGGACGATGCCGCCCCGAACCATTTCTGAAATCTTCACATTGCCTGTCGCGTAGACGATCGCATTCGGCGGCGTGCCGACCGGCAGCATGAACGCACAGGTCGCAGCCAGCGCTGCCGGGATGAGGAGCGTCTGCGGGTCCATGCCGATGCCGATGGCCACCCCGCCGAGGATCGGGATGAACGTTGCGGCGGTGGCGGTGTTGCTGGTGATCTCGGTGAGCAGCAGGACGATCGTGACGACGGCTGCCAGCAGCAGGACGATGGGCAGCGCACCCAGTCCGCTCACCTGGTCTCCGAACCAGGCATCGAGGCCGGTGGAGGCAACAGCCGCCGCAAGGGAGAGGCCTCCGCCGAACAGCAGGAGGACACCCCAGGGAAGGCCGTCCTCGGCGTCCTTCCAGACGAGGGTCATGTTTCCCTTTTTGTCGGCGGGGATCATGAAGAGGATGATTCCCGCGGCGATTGCGATCACCGTGTCGTCGAAGGACCCGAGCCACGGCAACGCCTCGGCCACAGCGCCGATGTTGAAGATTAGACCGGGCACGATCCAGCAGAAGGCGGCACCGGCAAAGACGGCGAGCACTGTCTTTTCGCCCTGGCTCATTCGGCCGAGCGCGCGGATTTCGTCATTGATCAGTTCCGCGCCTCCCGGAATCTCCTCGAGGTTGAACTTGAAGATGACCCGGGTGATGAGGAGCCAGGCGAGCCCGATGAACACGACGACGATGGGTACGCCAAGAAGCATCCACTCCACGAAACCCACAGTCTCACCGAGCTCGGTGCTGATGTAACCAGCAACAATAGCGTTGGGCGGGCTGCCGAGTAGGGTGCCGAGACCGCCGATGGTCGCCGACCAGGCGATGGAGAGAATCAGGGCGACCCCAAAGATCCGCACCTCCTTGTCCTGGACGAGCTCGCTGACCGCCTTTCCCGCTGCGAGGTCCTTCTTCGTCTCACCCTCGGCCGCCGTCGAGCCATGGCTGTTCTCCACCACCAGGGTGAGGACACTGAGCGCGATGGGAAGCATCATCAGGGTGGTGGCAGTATTGGATACCCACATCGACAGGAACGCGGTGGAGATCATGAGCCCGAGGATGATGCGGCGGGGGTGTGTGCCCACGCGGCGCAGGGTCAGGAGTGCGATGCGCCGGTGAAGGTTCCACTTCTGCATGGCGATCGCGATGAGGAATCCGCCAAGGAACAGGAACACGATGGGATTCGCGTATGGCGCGGTTGCCTCGGCGACGGTTCCCTCGGTCAGCGCGGGCAGCAGCACTATCGGCAGGAGCGAGGTGACGGACAGCGGGATCGCCTCGGTCATCCACCACACGGCCATGAGTCCCGCGATGGCGGCCACCACGCGTGCGTCGTTGGAGAGATCGGAGCCGCCCAGCAGGAGGTAGATGGTCAGCGCGACGGCGATACCGATGCCCCGCATCAGCCATTGGCGGGAAGCGGACCGGGCTGGTGCGTCGTCTTCCGCTGCCGGCGGCCCGCCCTTGCGCGAGGTAGCTTTTGGTGTCCGGTCACTCATGATTCCGCCTCTGCACGCCGTCGTGTGGATACTCCCAAAACCTAACAGTCCGAGGGTGACCTAACAACAAACTCACCCGTATGACTCGGCACCCTCATCGCTCGGTTGTTGTGAGGGCACTCGACCAGCGGGCCGGCACGCGGCTAGTATGCCGGCGGGCGGATTTGTTGGCCATCACCGAGCAGTTCTACCGGCCACCCTTGAGCACTTCTCAATGCCCCCGACATACGAGTCTGGGATAGATGTGCAAATGAATTGTCGGTAGATACTCTCTTCTGCTTAGCGAAACGCCGATAACGACAGCTCCGCGCTTCCAACGGCTCTATCTCAGTGTCGAGGATCCCCGCTCTGTCGTGGACTTGGTCAATTCGACGGTGGCAGCCCCGAACTGACGCCGCCGGGCGTCCCGTATATGACACTCTCGCCGGGCATTATCTCGGACAGGGCATACGGGAATCGGCACGACTAGCAATCTCGCGAATTCCAACTGTGCGCCTAGAATCCCGACGAGTGTCCGGGTAAAGAACCCAAGGATCGGCAAACGGGCAGTGTCGGATGGCGCCAGTGGTGTTGGACATCGCCGGGGGAGTTCTGCTGGCAGGTGTCTAGTCGACCAGTGCTGTGGGCTTGAGTAGTTGGAAGGCCTCATTGAGTAGCTGACGGGTGGTTGCCGCTCCATTGCGGTGTACGAGTTCGGTTGAGGACAGGTCGAGGCAGGTGATGGCGCTGAGGGTGATTGCGCGTGCGCGGTACTGCCGTGTGGCTTCGGGCCCGGCGAGGGCGCCGGCGATCAGGGGTACGAGAACGGTCATCCACGCCAAATGTTTTTCGGTGTTCCGGGCTCGCAGCGAGGGAGTGCTGATCATGACTCGCGTTGCTCGTAACGCCCATTCGGGGTTCGACTCGACTGTTTCCGCCACGACCTCGAACCCTGATCGCAGGGCCTCCCAGGCCGGCATCGATTCCAGGGCCTGGGCTAGGCGCTCTCGAACGGGTTCGCCGTAGATCATCGGGTCCCCGAGGACGACGTCCTCCTTGGAGGCGAAGTACCGGAAGAAGCTCCTCGGCGAGATGCCGACCGCGGCTGCGATCTGATCGACGGTGGTCTCGTCGAAGCCCTGCTCATCGAACATCACCAGAGCGACATCGGCGATCTGCTGACGCACAAGATCCCGGGTACGCTGCCGCAACCCAACCACACCACTACCTGTACTCATGGAAACAGCATACAACGTCCAAGTTGACAGTGACTGACACAAAGGGCGTAGGCTGTTAGAGCACACCAAATCGCGCCTTGTTGATGAGGACCGCGACGCCCAGCTCACATATTGAGGGACAAGTCATGCCAACCCCTGATCAGATCGACGTTTTCTTCACCTACCGGGTCCTGGATCAGGACCTCTTCGAGCAGTACCTCACCACAGTGCTCCCCGTCACCGAGCAGGACGAGCCGTACATCCTGGAGTACAACCTGGCCCGTAACGCTGATGGGACGATCCTGCAGCACGAGCGGTACGAGAACGAGGAAGCGATCACGCGTCACCTCGCCCTGACCGCTGACGGCCAGAAAATGTGGGGCCAGTCCACGGAACTCACCGACATCCGGTTCGTCGGGCCCCTCAGCGAGAAGTTCCGGACCGAGAACGCGCTGGAACCCATCGCCTCCTGGTGGGACCGCTACGAGTCCATCAACCGATAACAGAAGGACACATCCCATGCAGACACGCACACTGGGCACACAGGGCCTGACCACGTCCGCCATCGGCTACGGTTCGATGGGCATCTCCATGGCCTACGGAGCAGCAGACGCCGAAGGCGGATCCTCCGCCATCCAGCGCGCCTACGACCTCGGCGTCACGTTCTTCGACACCGCCGAGCTGTACGGCTGGGGAGAGAACGAAAAGGTCGTAGGACAAGCGGTGAAAAACTTCCGCGACGACGTGGTCATCGCCACGAAGTTCGGCTTCACCCACGACTACGGGTTCGACAGCCGCCCCGAGCACATCCGGGAAGTCGTCGACAACAGCCTGCGCTACCTCGGCATGGACCACATCGACGTCCTTTACCAGCACAGGGTTGACCCCAACGTCCCCATCGAGGACGTCGCCGGGGCCGTGAAGGAACTTATCGACGCCGGCAAGGTCAAGTACTTCGGTCTCAGCGAAGCCGGACCCGAAACGATGCGTCGTGCCCACGCCGTTCAGCCCGTCTCGGTCCTGCAGACCGAGTACTCCCTCTTCGAGCGCGAAGTAGAGGTCCTGTTCCCGACCTTGCACGAGCTCGGCATCGGTTTCGTCCCGTACTCGCCCCTGGGCCGCGGGTTCCTCACCGGCACCGCGAAGCCGGCCTCCGAGTACGACGCGGCGGACATGCGCAGCTGGGACTCGCGTTGGCAGCCCGGCAACTTCGAGAAGAACGTCGAAGCCACACGCCAGCTGACCGAACTCGCCGCCTCGAAGGACGCGACCGTCGCGCAGCTCGCCCTCGCCTGGCTGCTCGCGCAGGGAGAACACATTGTTCCGATCCCCGGCACCCGCAGCGCCAAGCGCGTCGAGGAGAACATCGGCGCCGCCGACCTGACCCTCTCCGACACCGACCTCACACGCATCAAGGAAATCCTCCCCGAAGGAGGATTCGGCTCCCGCTACCCCGAGGGCATGAACCCGAACTGGAAGTAACACCCGAACGACGACGACGGCAGAAGGCGCGGGACTCACAACGGGCCCCGCGCCTTCGCTCGTGCCATCGAGAAGTGTTGAATCAACCACTCGCCCCCGCTTGAACTTCATGACACCCGAGCGCCTATAAGCATGGTGCCCGTAAGCCGGTCCTGCACCGGATACTCGGCGCAGGGAGAGCACGTTCGGCTTCAGGCTGCCTTGCTGATGATGTGTAAGAGATAGCCGTACGAGAGCGCGCTTTGTTGTGCGTGAGCATCGAGCCAGGTGTTGGCAGTGTTGTTAGGGAACTCCATGGCAACGACCTTGGCCAGGTCCTCGGGGGAGTTGAAGGTCCAGCTGCTCATGACTTTTTGGGTGGTGGCTCCTTGGTCTTGCCACCACTGCAGGATGAAGTCGCCTGGGCCTTGGTGCTCCGCGGTGTTGCCAGCCCGCAGCAGGTCGGCGAAGTCGCCGTTCTTCTGGTCGTTGTCGATGACGACCAGTGAGCCGCCGGGACGGAGGACTCGGAGTGTTTCGCGTAGTCCTGCGGAGCAGTCGTTAGTGGGTGAGGGGAAAAAGTAAGCGAAGCGGGCGTGGACGACGTCGACGGATGAATCATCGAGCGGGATGTGTTCAGCGGACCCGTGCAGGACTGTAGCGTCGGCCGTCCCTCGTGCTGCCGCTTCGAGCAGGTCGGTATCCGGCTCTACTCCGTACAGCGTGCTTGTGGTTCTGGCGTACCGAGACAGCCAGTAGCCGGTGCCGCAGCCCAAATCGAGGAGGTCTTTCCCGTCCCATGGGGCGGCAGAGCGAAGTGCCCGCCACAGGGTCTCCTCATGGTCGATCGCGTCGTTCTCTATCTCGTAGAGGTCGACGTTCTGTCCCTGATTCCAGGCTTTAACAAAATCCGTGAGCATGACTTCAACCCTTTCATGGACTGAGGCATAAGCGGATCCGTCAGCGTCCGCGAGTGTGGCGCGGCGCGATCAGGGTTCACGGCTAATCAGCATGAAACCAGGTGGCTTGTGGAGTCCAATTGATTGTGACCATCGTGATGAGCACCCCGACCGTTCCAGTGCTCGACCGTGTAGCGCAGGCACTCGGCGAGTGGCAATACGACGAAGGGCCGCTGCATCTGCATCCTGGTGATCTGGGTTGGTACTCCCTGAAGGGTGCTGACGCTACCGCTGCAGCGGTGCGGACCTGGTCGCGTGGCGAGAAGATCGTGGCCGTCGGACTTCTTGACGGGCCTCAGCTGTTGCGCATGGCCCTCAACCCCGCCCTGCATGACGACGATGAACTGGCACGCCAGCTCCTCCGCGACATCGACGACCCGCAAAACGGGGTCCTGAATGCTGGTGATGCAACGATCGAAGCACGAGGCGCCGCCCGGTTCATGCGGTTGCTGGCCGAGAGCGGATGGCAACCGGATGCGCCGTGGATACCGCTGCATCGCGATCTGTCCGAACCGGTACAAGATGCCGGCGTACGTGTCGAGGTCATCAACCCGGACCAGGCTGATCGTTGGATTGAAGTTCACTGGTCGGCGTTTCGCGGCACGCCGTTCTCAGCCGAGGACCGCCGCCGCTTCCTGAGCCTGTATCAGACGATGGCCGCCGGCCCTTTTTACAACTCGGCTCGCAGCCTAGCCGTCCTCGACGGCGACCATAACGCCGTAGCAGTGGCCACTGTCTGGTCGGCTGGAGCCGGCCGCCCTGGACTCGTGGAGCCCATGGGGGTGCATCAAGGCCATCGGGGGCGCGGGTACGGCACTGCCATCACCGTGGCGGCCGCTGCAGCCCTACAGGAAATGGGATCATCCAGCGCTATCGTGTGCGCTGAGAGTTCCAACGCCGGTGCGGTGGCCACCTACGTCGCTGCCGGGTTCACCGCACACCAGCAGATAGCCGACCTACACAGAGCCGCGTGAAGAATGGCCTCCTTGGGCATCCTGTATAGCAGTGAATGACGTTGAGTGTGCCGATCCACCTGCGCTGGGCTGCGCCATCACGGATCGATTGAATCCTGCCTCGTATACCGATCCTCCACCGAACCTAGGGGCCTGCGTTGATGACGGCCAACGGGCTACACAATGGTTTCCATGATGGATTTCACGTTGGTGAGAAAAGCAGAGCCAGAGGACGCACCGGAGCTAGTAAGACTGAGACACGCAATGTTCCGGGCGATGGCCGAGGCAGGCGCCGCTGGCCGACCCCAAGAAGTCGATGACACCTCGTGGCACCCAGCGGCACAAGCGGCGATAGCTTCACGTATCACACGGGGTTCTCTAGCCGCTTTCGTCATCGACGACGAGAAGTCCGACGTCGGCGAGAACCACGGGCGGGCATTGGTGCTGGCCTGCGCCATGGTGACGCTCGAGGATCGTCTTCCTGGGCCCGGGTTCCCCCGCGGGACGAGCGGGTCGATGTCATCCGTCTTCGTGACACCAGAACACCGTGGGCGCGGTTTAGCCCGTGCAGTAGTCTCCGCGGGACTCTCATGGCTCAATGAGATGGGTGCTGAGATCGTGGATCTCCACGCGACCCCCGATGCTGAGCGTCTTTATCGATCTTTGGGATTCTCCGAAGCTCGATCCCTGGCTCTACGCCGCGTCACCCATCCCTAGCGGCACCAGGTGGCAGGGCCTCTGCCCACGAAGACGGACGATGCGGGATCCGCTTACGGACGTCGGCGCTAGAGCGACTGCTGACCCCGCCAACTTCACCGCCAAAACCCCGCCATCTTCGCGAAAACTCACAAATCACGTTGCTCTAGGGTCCTGTGAAAGCTTGTGCAACAGAAGCGATCGAGGGTCTAGATCTCACGCAACGCTGCCCGACGTGCGGTACGTAGGGGGATGCCTTCGGAAATCCGGTATGTATCGATAACGGCCTCAAGGCTGGCGTTGTTGGGTCCACGGGTTTGTTCGGGGGTGCGGCCGTCAGGGATGTCGATGTGTACGAAAGACCTAGTGGATGTTTTGAAGTGTCGATGCCGAAGCATCACCGTATTGAGGTGTCAGGGGGTGAGGTCGGCGATGATGTCGGCTGCCGGTCCGGTGTGGGTGGTGCGGTAGCCGGTGCCGGCCCAGAGATGCAAGGCGTGCGGGTCGTTGTTGGCTGCTGCTGCTGCGCGCAGTGGTGCGGTGATGTAGTGGATCTGCGGGTAGGCGTGTCCGCTGCGGTCGTGCTCGTCCATGAACCTGTTCCGCAAGCCCCGGGCGGGCCTGCCGGTGAAGGCCCGGGTGACCTTGGTTTCGGTGAATGTCGGGTCCTGCAGGGCTGAGCGGTGAGTTGAATTGGTTCCTGCTTCATCCGCCAGGAGCAGGGCGGTCCCGACTTGGACGGCGGCCGCACCGGCATCGAGGACAGTGCGGACCTGTTCACGGGTGCTGATGCCGCCTCCTGCGATCAGGGAGAGGTCGGTGGTGTTCCTGATGGCGGTGATCAGGTCGGGAAGTGGTTCGGTACCGGGTTCCGCGGCGGGGTCGAAGGTGGCCCGGTGACCGCCGGCGTCGGTTCCCTGCACGATGAGGATCTGTGCGCCGCGCTCGGCGGCTATACGGGCTTCGTCCGTGGAAGTGACAGTGACCGCGGTGTGGATATCTAGCGCGTTCAACTCGTCGAGTACCTCGACTTCAGGGCAGTCAAAAGTAAAGGAGACAACGTCGGGTTTCAGGTCCTGGAGAACGTCGAGCTTGCCGTGCCAGGAGTCGTCGTCCCATTTGTGTGTGCCGACCTCGATGCCGTACCGGTCGGCGTAGTACTTCAGTTCCTGCCGGTACGTCTCGAGCTCGTGCTCGTCGACGTCGTTCGCGGCCACGACGAAGAGGTTCACCCCGATCGGGCCGGAGGTGAGTGCCCTTGTCGCGATGATCTGTTCGGCGAGTTGATGGGGTGTCTTGTACCCGCCGGCGAGAAATCCCAGCCCGCCGGCGTTGGTGACGGCAGCGACAAGTTCCGGTGTGGAGATCCCGCCTGCCATGGGCGCACCGATAATCGGTCGCTTCAGATCGAACGGCAGGGATGCAGTATGGGACGGGCTCATGCGCAAGACTCCTTTTCTGACTCAATGGCTATGGGATGGCGGTTTGTTACACACTTGTGGTTGGGCGGAGGCGTTGGTGGGATCAGGGACTCTGGTTGCTAGCCCGTTGTGAATGGTGTCGTTGCAGGGTCGTAGTGGTCGCTGCTGTTGCTGTAAATACTGTCGCCAGTAGAAGTGGGGCCCACACGGTGTGCGTGATGGCCGCCCCTGCAACGGCTGTCCCTGCGGATCCTGCGGTGATCTTGAGTGCGCCTACCCAGATGAAGACCTGCCCGCGGATCTCGGTGGGTGCGTACTCGCTGCGTGCGGCGAGTGTCGCCGCGAAGAACATCGCGTTGGCGATCCCTGCCAGGGCGAAGGCGGGGAGGGCTGTGGTCAGTGTCGGGGTGAACATCACCAGGACCAGTGTCGCCGCGACGACGGCGGCGAGGGAACTCATGAGGAGGTCTGCGTCGCGGCGCAGTGGCCGGATCATGAGCCCTGCCGATCCGAGGAGATTACCTATCCCGTACGCGGCGACCAGTGTTCCGCCAGCTGCTGCCCCGCCGAACGCTGGAGCCACCGCGACGGCGTAGATGGGTAGCGCGGCGACTGAGAAGGCGACGGTCACGGTGAGCGCGAGCGTACGGCGCAGCGGACCCCGGTTCCAGATGAGGAGTAGTGTCCGTACCGGCGAGGGGACATCCTCCGGATTGCCGGGGGGTTCCTGTTTGGGAAGCGCGAGGACGGCGCCGGCACCGACGACGGCGGCACCGGCCAGGACCAGGGTGGCGGTGAGTGGGTCTGATGTTGCCGCGATCCATGCCACGGCTGCGGGCCCGAGGGTTCCGCTGAGTCCGTAGCTGGCGACGTCCCAGCTTTGTGCCCTGCGTTGGCTGCGCTGCCCGGGGCCGGCAATGGAGGGCAGCCGGCTGCTGATCCCACCGGTGAGCATCGGACCGAAGATGCCGGAGACAAAGAGCAGCACGGCCGGCCAGATCGCCCCTGTGACTGGCAGCAGCAACGCGGCTGCGCCGAGCAACACACCGTGAAGGACGGCGGACAATGCGATCACCGTGCGCCCGTCGCGGGCGGTGTCGAGGCGTCGTGCGATGAACGGGCCCAGCAGGTGGGGTGCGGTGATTGATGCTCCGAGGAGTCCGGCTACCCAGCCCGGCATCCCCTGGGCATGTGCGAGGAGCACGATGGCCACGACCGCTCCGCCGTCAGCGCTGCGAACCAGCGTCGCGGCGAAGACGTAACGCGCCAACGCCCCCACCCGGCGGCCCTTCCCGGACTGAACCCCGAACTGAACACTGGGGAAATCGTCGGGAAGAGACCCGGCTGACATTCGTGGGGGTACGCCGGGGCGGTCGTTATTGCCGGAGCTGGAGCTCATCGACGACCCTGCCGACCTGGGCGCGCTGGCCCTTGGTGAGTCCCTGGATGGGTAGCGGCAGACACGACCGTGTGGCCAGTCCGAGCTGTTCTGCTATGGCCGCAATGACCCGAAGGCTTCCACCGAACTCGGTGAAGAGCTGCCAGAGGGGTGTGAGGCGTTCGGACTCGGCCATCGCCTCGGAGGTCCTTCCGTCGAGGGCGGCCCGGGTGATCCGCAGGGCGGGGGCGGGCAGGGTCCCGCCGATGACGGAGTACCAGGCGTCGCACCCGGCGGCCAGGCCGGCGACGGCCTTGGCGTCACCGGAAACCCCGATGGTCACGTGCGCGGGCACCACGGCCCGGATTTCCTGGACTCTGGCTTCTGCCTGGGCTGGTTCGGCCAGTACTCCCGGGATCTTGATGGACGCGATTCCGGGCAGTTCAGCGATGCGCCCGTAGAGCTCGGTGGTGAAGGTGAAATGGGTGGTGCCGGGGTTGTCGTAAACGATGACCGGCAGCGATGAGCGCTCAGTGACGGTACGGAAGAGCTCGAACACGTCATCGTCGGTGAGGGGCTGATAGGTCATCGGGGCGAGCAGGAGTCCGGAAGCTCCCGCCTGCTCTGCGTTCTCTGCATGCTCGAGGATGTGCGAGGTCCGCAGCGCCCCGACACCCACGAAGACCGGCGTCCCGCCAGCGTGCTCGACGGCGATACGGGCGACGCGGTTCCGCTCCTTCGTGCTGAGATACGCGTAGGAGCCGGTGGATCCAAGCACGGTGATCGAGTCGACCTTCGCTTCGGTGAGCCGTTCGACCAGGCCGACGAAAGCTGCCTCGTCGACCGCGTCATCTACCAGTGGGGTCAGGGGGAAAGCACTCAAACCGGTGAACATCGTCCGTGTTCGCTCCTTCTACTGGATGCTGTCGAGCTAGTGGATGCTGTCGAGATCGGCGTGGTTCTCCGCCTGTTCGAGGCCTTGGTAACGCTTGCCGTCGCGTTGCGCGGCAGCGCCGGCGAGGACGACGAGCAGGATCCCGGCGAACTGGAAGGCGGAGGGTTGTTGGTGCAGGATCAGCAGCCCCAGCAGGACACCGAGGGCCGGTTCCAGGGCCATCAGGGTCCCGAACGCGGTCGGCGTCATCCGGCGCAGGGCGAGCATCTCCAGTGCGAACGGCAGGACGGGTAGCAGCAGGGCCAGCCCGGCCGCGGCGGCGAGGATCCCGGGCGTGATGTGCCCGGCGGCCTGCGGGATCCCGATGACGGCAGCGGTGATGGCCGCGATGGGCACGGTGAGAGAGAGCGTTCCGATGCCGGTGAAGCGGTCACCGATCCGTTGGGTGAGCACAATGTAGAAGGCCCAGGCGAGGGCCGCGAGAGCGGCGAAGCCGACGCCGACAGCGTTGAAGTCGCTGTGCCAGGGCTCGGTGAGCAGCACGACGCCGCCCAGCGCCACGACCGGCCAGATAAGCGCCTGCGCACTGTGGCTACGGATGGCGGCGACGGTCAACGGGCCCAGGAACTCGATCGCGACGGCCGTGCCGAGTGGGATGTGCTCGATCGCGGCGAGGAACGCGATGGACATCAAACCGGTCGCGATACCCAGGGCCAGCAGGGTTGGCACGTCCCGGCGGCGGATAGCACGCAGCGGCGGACGGACCAGTGCCAGGAGGATGAGCGCCCCCAGACTCAGGCGCAACCACCCGGTGCCGGCCGGGCCTACGGCCGCGATCATGTCCATCGACAACGCGGAACCGAGCTGGATCGACAACATCGCTCCCACCGCCAGCCCCCACGCCGGCACTGGAACCCCCGCGCGAGGCTTTACGCCCAATGAAGGGGAGGAAAGGGGCGTGCTCATGACCGGCGGTCCTGAATCGCCCTGTAGCCCAGGAAACCCCGGATCACGCGGTCACCGGTGCCGAAGTGGCGGTCATGTTGAGGCGTTGCAGGCGCGTGCGGGTGGAGGGGCATGTCAGGTTCCTTCGGGGTGGGTCATGTCATTGGCGATCAATCGGCGGACAATGCGGACATCGGGGCCCAGGCGCAGCAGGTGCGCGGCGAGGTCATCAGCTGCCGTCTGAAGCGCCTCATCGCTCATGGGTTCGAGTGCGTCGAAGATGAACAGTGCTGTCGTGGTGTCGTCCGTCAGATGAGTGCGGCGTCCCTGGCGCCAGTTCCAGCGCCTGCATGTCACCCCCGCGTCGTCGCACCAGATGACTTCGCCGGCATCGGGGTGCTCGACCACGGGGACACCGCCCGCGACGGTGTCGAAGGATTCCGCACCGGTGGCTCGGACAAGGCGGGGCGCGCCGACGTACCCGGTCAGGTCCTCCCCGCCCAGCGGAACCTGGTGGAGCACCGAGACGGCGTTGTAGAGATCGGTGAGGCGGTTGACCCGGGGCAGCCCGGCTTCGGCGCGGCGCAGCAAGGCCTCCAGGCTGTTGCGTGTGCGCTGCGGCTTCGCGCCGAACGACTTGTACGCCTCGCGCCACGCAACCACGTGCGGCAGGTCCTCGACGGTCCGGCCGGCCAGTGCTTCGCGGGCCGAGGCTTCCGCCGCCTGGAGCAGTGCCTCACTGGCCTCATCGCTCGGCCCGGGAACGAGCCCGTCGACGGGCAGCAGGACAGCACGGTAATCCGGCCGCAACGAAAACACCGCTGCGTCGACGACGACGCCGTCAAGGAACTTCTGAAGGGCGCCCGAATCGGTCATCGGGTCACCTCCGGCCGGTGTCCGGACCCCACACCGGGTTCGAAGACCGCCAGGGAGAATCGTGCCGGTTCGGTACCCGGATTGGTATAGGAGTGGGCGACGTCGCCCGGGAAGGCGAGTGCGTCCCCGGCCTCAAGGATCACGGACTGCTCTGCGGTGATCACCGTGACCGTGCCTTGCTGCACCTGCAGCAGTTCCTTCGTGCCCGATGCGTGAGCCTCGCTTTCGTGCTGGTCCGCCGGACCCAGTGTCCAGTCCCAGAGCTCCACCACGTCCGGCGATTCGGTACCGGCCACCAGTACCCCTCGGCCGCCGAACTCCCCACTCCACAACACCGCACCCTCACCACCCCGGATCACCTTGACCGGTTTGGGCTGGGGCGACTCCACCAACGCCGGCAATCCAACGCCTAGAGAGTCGCTGAGCCTCAACAACGTCCCCACGCTGGGATTCGCGGCACCCTGCTCAACATTGACCAGCATTCGTCGGCTCACCCCCGCGGCCTCTGCCAGCTGGTCCAGCGTCCACCCCCGCGACTGCCGCTCCTGCCGCACTCGCCCACCGATTGCTGCCGCCAGGGCAGAAGTGCTCGTATCCATTAGTGCATCATACTGCACTTTTAATGCACTGAACGCTTGGACGTCCTTACATCTAAGCAGCCCTCCGAGTTGGACGCATAGGACATCGAGACAAGTCTTCTCACGATTCCGTGCTGTAGCGGATTCGAAGGTTCTCGCTATACGAGTCGTCGACGCAGCCGATACGCTCGTAGATGCTCGTTCTTTGTAGCGATATTCAGTGCCAAAATTTATGCTCCGCTTCTGCTCACCGGTGGCGGGTCCCGTCAGTAAAAGCCGCCACGACTACTGGCGCCTGGTGGGTGCGTAGGAACCGCGCGAGAGCGCTGTCAGGAGGAAGTCGCGGACGGGGCCATGGGATCGCTGTCCTGCAGTCTTCCGCCCGGAATCCTCCGGCCGGGGCGAGGCTGTTGCGGCGAGCCAGTCGCCGTAGTGGGTGATGTCTTTGCCGGCAGCGGCGGCGACAGCGTCACAGGCGAAACCGACGGCGGTTGTGCCGTCATTCAGGACCACGGATCCGAGCAGCATGGGCTCGGGCAGCGCCGCCAGGAACTGCCCGAGTGGCGCTTCGGAGAGAATCCACCGTTCGGCGACGAGTTCCGTGCCCTCGTCCGACCGGTACACGCCCGGTTTCGGTGGCTGCGTATCCAGCGCCACCATCCGGTAGCGGGCGGCCGTGCGTACAGGACCGTCCCAGAAACCGCCCAGTTCCTCGAGCTCACGGGCGAGTACCTGGCCGCGGCGGTGCGCGCCGACGACGACGAGCGGGACGCCGGCTGCTCCTGCGGCCAGCGGCCATGGTTGACCGGTATCTGTCCGGCCGACGGCTCCGGAGGCAAACAGGGCAGGAGGTGCAGGAGTTCGTTCGATCCGGCGGGCGATGTCAGCTACGACGGCGTCGTCGAACATGCGACCGACGACGGTCACGCCGAACTGGGCGTCTTCGACCTCGCCCACCGGCACGGCTACCGCGCACATGTCGAAGAGGTTGCAGAAGTTCGTGTAGGTGCCCATGCGTGAGTTGACTCCGACCGGATCCGCAGCCACCTCGGCAAGGAGGGGATGCAGGGGTGCTGTGGGTACCAGGAGAGCGTCGAAGCCCTCGAGGTGAGCGAGTGCTTCCCGCTTGAGGTCCGCCAGCCGCGCCGTGTCCGCCACGTAATCGTGGGCGGCGAGCGTCCCTGCACGGCCGATGATGCCGGTGACGGTGGGGTCGAGGCCGGCGGGATTGCCGTCCCTGAGAGCGCCGTCGACGAAGGCGCCCACGGCCGCATAGCGTTCCGCGACGAGGGCGCCGTCATAGAGGAGGCGGGCGGCCTGCAGGAACAGGTCGATCGAAAGGGGCTGGACGTCGACACCCGCCGCCTCGAGCCGCGTGACCTGACGGCTGAATTCAGCGGCCCAGGCGGACGAGAGCTCAGGTAGGTCGGCAGGGTAGGCGACGCGTGGTCGACTCGGGGCCGCGAGGCGAACCTCGGACGGCCACGCGCGCGCACCTCCCGCCATCACGCCCATTGCCCGCTCGGCCATGGACAGATCCCGGGCCAGGATGGTCACCGCGTCCCAGGAACGGCAGGCGGGGACCACGCCGTCCGTGGAGACGACGTGCAGCGTGGGCTTGATGCCCACGATGCCCTGCAGTCCGGCGGGGATCCGCCCGGAACCGGCGGTGTCGGTGCCGATGGCGATGTCCACCAGGCCGAGGGCGACGGCGACGGCCGAGCCGGAACTGGATCCGCCCGAGATGTACTTTGGCCGGCGGGCATCGCGCACAGCGCCGTGGGGGCTGCGCGTACCGACGAGTCCGGTGGCGAACTGGTCCAGGTTGGTCGCGCCCAGCACCACGGCACCCGCGGCACGCAGGCGACGCACCGCCTCTGCATCCTGCTCAGGGAGGTAGGAGAAGCCCGGGCAGGCCGCGGTGGTGGGGATGCCCGCCACGTCCACATTGTTCTTCACGGCGAGCAGCAGCCCCGTCAGGGGAAGGTTTTCGCCCCGGCTGACCCGGGCGTCGACGGCGGTGGCTTCGGCGAGGAGATCCTCCGCCGTCCGCAGGGTCACCCAGATCTCGGGGCGGTCCACGGCTTCGATGGCCGCAAGTGCCGCGCGTACGCGGGCGGTTGCCTTGGTGCTCATGCAGCTACCTCTTCTGTCTTGCTTGCTTGGGGTTCCCGGTCCGGCGCGGTCGACGGCTCGGGCAACCTTTCAGGTGACGCGCCCAGGACCACCAGCGCCTCGCCGGCCACGACCTGGGACCCAGCGATGGGAAGTACCTGCAGCACCAGGCCGTCGCAGGGCGCGCTGAGGACGGTCTCCATCTTCATGGCCTCGAGGGAGACGAGGGGCTGCCCCTTCAGTACGGAGTCGCCCGGTGCTACATCTACTTTCCAGACGCTGGCGGCGAAGGGCGCGGAGACCAGCGTGGCGCCGTCGGGCACCACGAGGTCCTCCGTATCGGGCACGACGGCGGCGGCAGCATCGGCGCGGTCGAATTCACCGGCGTCGGCCCATGCCTGGCGTTCGACGGCGAAGGCGGCAGACTGCTGTACGCGGAACTCCGCGATGGATTCGCTGTTCTCGGCGAGGAACTGTTCGTGCTCGGCGAGCGAGAACGTGCCCTCCTCGATCTCGACGCCCCGGCCCCGGCCTGCCGCCATGTCGGCGCGCAGGTCGAGCAGCTCTTCCGGGCTGACCGGGTACCAGGAGATGCGGTCGAAGAACCGCAGCAGCCAGGGGGATCCCGGCTCGAACGGTGCGGAGTCGGCGTAGCGCGACCAGACCTGGGTGGTGCGGCCCACAAACTGGTAGCCGCCGGGTCCCTCCATCCCGTAGATGCACATGTACGCACCGCCAATGCCGACGGCGTTCTCCGGTGTCCAAGTCCGGGCCGGGTTGTACTTGGTGGTGACGAGGCGGTGCCGCGGGTCAAGGGGAGTGGCGACGGGCGCTCCGAGGTACACGTCACCCAGGCCGAGGACCAGGTATTCGGCGTCGAACACGGTGTCGAAGACCTCGTTCACCGAGTCCAGCCCGTTGATGCGCCGGATGAACTCGATGTTCCACGGGCACCACGGGGCGTCGTCGCGCACTCCGGCCATGTACCGCTCGATCGCCTCGCGGGTTGCCGGGTCGTCCCAGGACAGCGGTAGGCGCACCGAGCGGCTGGGCACCACGAGTTCCGAACTGGCTGGCAGGGCGCTCTCGATGTCCTGGACCACCTGCAGCAGGCGGCGGGTGGACAGGGCGGAGGGGTCCACCTTGATCTGCAGGCTGCGGATCCCGGGTGTTAGGTCGACGACGCCGGGGAGCCGCATCTGCGCGATGGCCTGGTGCAGGGCGTGCACGCGCGCCCGGAGGCCGAGGTCGAGGACCATGTCGCCGTACTCGACGAGGAGGTTGTCATCGCCCGAGCGCCGGTAGGTCACGGCGGGCCTGCCCGGTTCCTCCGCGACGCGCGCCAGCACGCCGTCGTCGCCGTCCCCGCCGCGAAGCAGCTGCCCGTGCAGGGCGGAGGTGCTCGCGCCGGATGGAAGCTCCGGGGAGTCCGGCAGGATCAGCTGCCGTCCCGGGCCGAGGTCGCGCAGCGAGGGTGCCTGGACGGCCCGAACGGGGACGAAGCGCACGGTATCACCAGGGCGGAGCTGCCCGAGCTTCCACCGATCAGCGGTCACAACCGTTACGGGGCAGACGAACCCGCCGAGGCTGGGCCCGTCCGGTCCGAGGAGGATGGGCGTGTCTCCGGTGAAATCCAGCGCACCCACCGAGTAGGCGGTGTCGTGGATGTTGGAGGGGTGCAGGCCGGCCTCGCCGCCGTCGTTGCGTGCCCAGCGTGGCTTGGGCCCGATGAGCCGGACGCCGGTCCGCGCGGAGTTGAAGTGCACCTCGTAGTCGGTGGCGAAAAGCTCGTCGATGTCCTCCCGCTGGAAGAACTCGGGGGCGCCGTGGGGGCCTTCGACGACGGTGAGCTCCCACCGCGAGGTCAGGGCGGGCCTGGCGTCGAGCGCCACCGGGGTGGCAGCCCCGGCGGGCACGTCCGTCTGCACGGTTCGAAGCACGTCGCCGGTGCGGAGGACGCGCCCGGCGTGCCCGCCGAACTGGCCCAGGGTGAAGGTGGACGCGCTGCCGAGGTACAGCGGGATGTCGAGGCCGCCCGCGAACAGAATGTAGCCGCGCAGGCCCGCACCTTCCGCGGTTCCGACGTCGAGCGTTCCTCCGGCGGGGACCGTGACCGGTTCCCAGGCTGCGACCTCGACGCCGTCCACGGTCACGCGGACTTCGGCGCCGGTCACGCACAGGGTGGTCCCGTGCGAGAAGGTCAGGCTGGGCCCGGTCACGGTGAATTCGAGGCCGGGGGCGCCTTCCGGGTTGCCGAGGGCCTGGTTGCCCAGCCGGAAGGAGAGGTCGTCCATCGGGCCGCTCGGCGGGACGCCCACCTGCCACAGGTTGGTGCGGCCCGGCCAGTCCTGCACGCTGGTCTGCAGCCCGGGCCGCTCCACGGTGATGCGCGGTTCAGGGTCGCCCACCGTGTCGAGGGTGCTGGTCGAGTGCCCTGCCGCGCGGACGACGTCGAGGGTGCTGACGGCGCGCAGCATGCCGAGGTTGGTCTCGATGCCGTCGATCCGCGTGCCGGTGAGGGCGCCGGCCAGCCGGTCGAAGGCCTCGTCGCGGCTGCTGCCGGAGGTGATGATCTTCGCCAGGAGGGGATCGTAGTTGGTGGAGACCTCGCTGCCGGTCTCGGCCCAGGTGTCCACGCGGACGTGGTCCGCCTCGGGGTAGGTGGCGTTGGTGATCGTGCCGGCGCTGGGCTGGAAGCCGCGGGCGGGGTCTTCCGCATAGACCCGGGCTTCGACGGCGTGGCCGGAGACCGGGACGCTGTCGGGGACACAGGCGAGGACGGCCTCGGCGTCGGGTCCGCCCTGTGCGAGGCGGAGCATCCACTCGACGAGGTCGATGCCGGTGACCGACTCCGTGACGGGGTGCTCGACCTGCAGGCGAGCATTCACCTCGAGGAATGAGGCCTCTCGGCGCAGGGAGTCGTAGACGAATTCCACGGTCCCGGCCGAGCGGTAGCCGAGGGAGGCGCACAGCGCCCGCGAGCTGCGGTGCAATTCCTCGCGGAGGTCGTCCGGCAGGTCCGGTGCGGGTGCTTCCTCGAGGACTTTCTGGTGCCGGCGCTGCAGGGAGCAGTCGCGGTCGCCGAGGCTGACGACCCGCCCCTCGCCGTCGCCGAAGACCTGGACCTCCACGTGGCGGGCGTTCTCCACGTAGCGCTCGGCGAAGACACCGGCCGTGCCGAAGCTGGCTCCGGCGAGGCGGGCCACCCGGGGGAAGCTCTCCGCGAGTTCCTCCTCGGTCCGGCAGACGGTCATCCCGATGCCGCCTCCGCCGCCGGTCGCCTTGAGCATGAGCGGGAACCCGATGGACGCCCCGGCTGCCAGGGCGTCGTCGACGCCGTCGAGCAGACCGGAGCCCGCGATCATGGGGACACCGGCGGCCTGTGCGGCGTCACGGGCGGTGTGCTTGGTGCCGAAGATGCGCAATTGCTCGGGCGTGGGGCCGACGAAGACGAGTCCTGCCGATTCGACGGCCTTCGCGAAGTCGGCGTCTTCGGACAGGAAGCCGTAGCCGGGGTGGATGGCGCCGGCACCGGTGGACGCCGCTGCGGCGAGCAGTGCGTCGACGCGCAGGTAGGATTCCTTGGCCGGTGCCGGGCCGAGGAGGACGGCCTCGTCGGCGAGCCGGACGTGGCGTGCGCCGCGGTCCGCCTCGGAGAACACGGCGACCGTGCGCAGGCCCAGCTTCCGGGCCGATTCGATGATGCGGCAGGCGATCTCTCCGCGGTTGGCCACCAGGAGGGTATCGAAGCGGCTCATCGGGTACTCTCCGGGCGTGTGACGATCATGCGGACGGGCGTGGGGTTGAAGCCGTTGCAGGGGTTGTTGACCTGCGGGCAGTTCGAGACGAGCACCAGGGTGTCCACCTCGGCCCGGAGCGCCAGGCGCTTGCCGGCGGCGGAGAGGCCGTCGACGATCCCGAGGGCACCATCGGGGTCCACGGGAACGTTCATGAACCAGTTGATGTTGGAGACGAGGTCACGTTTGCCGAGTCCCCAGCGGGAGCCCTCGATGAGGAAGTTCTCCACGCAGGCGTGCTGCTCGCGGGTGTGCTGGCCGTACCGGAGGGTGTTCGATTCCTGCGAGCAGGCGCCGCCGATGGTGTCGTGTACGCCCACCTCGTCCGCGACGACCGTCATGAGGGCGAGGCCGGTATCGGCGCGGAGCACGGAACCGGTGGTGAGGACGATTGAGCGCTGCTGCGCGATGGTCACGGGTGCGGAGTACCGGACGGCGGTGTCCCCTGCGGCGTAGAGCAGGCAGTCGACGGCCTGGTTGCCGTCGAGGTCGACGATGGTGAGGACATCACCTGCGGTAACGACGGCGGACCAGGGGCCGCGTGCTTCGACGTACTCATCGAGGACGACGGCGCCGGGTGCGAGGGCGACGTTGCTCGCCGGCTGCGAAAGGATGGTGGTCATCGGGTGCTCCTTGCGGCGAAGTCGTGCTCGGTGTTGTTCAGTGCCTGAAGGTGTTCGGGCGCCAGCGGCCCGATCAGGCTTCCGCCGGCCAGTGCGGCGAGGTCCTCGGGAGACCGCCAGGCGGCGATCTCCACGGCGGTGCCGGTGAAGTCGGTGCGCGGGTCCAGGGGGTGCGCGGTGTTGGCCAGCACGACGACGGTGTCCAGGTGCAGCAGCAGGTCCACGTATGACCCGGGTCCGGCGCTCCCGGTGAAGCGGATGCTGCCGTCGGGATCGACCCGGATGCCCTTGAAGAGCGAGAGCGACGGAGCGACATCCCTTGGCCCGAGTCCGTTCTTGAGCGCGCCGAGGACCAGCAGTTCGCGCGCGGCCGGGGAGGTGCTGTGGGCCGTCCCGGCTCCGTACCGCGCGGTGTTCCCGGCCAGGGTGGTGGCACCGGTCAGTGCGTCGTGGCTGCCCGAGGTGTCCTCGACGATTGTGGCCAGGACGCGGCCGGCGTCGGACAGGAGGGGATGCCCTGTTCCGGGGTAGGCCTGCCATGGGACCTTGACGGTGTCGGCAGCGTTGAAGCGTTCGTGCAGGGCGCCTGCGCGGTACAGGAGGGTGTGCACGCAGGCGTCACCCGTGTCCGTCAGCCGGAGGCGGCTGCCACGGGCCAGGTGCATTGTCGTGTAGCGGCCGAAGGCCAGCGTCTCCGACCAGACGAGGCGATCGGTGGCGCCGTCGGGTAGCGTGTCCGTGATCTGTAAGGGCGCGGTCGTGACCGGAACGTGGAGCATGGTGTCCGCCGTGCGGCTGTGCTGGTCACGGGCGTGGGCCCGGGCCCCGGCCGTGGTGGCCGTGCCCGCCGGGGTCTCAGTGGTCTGTGTCATATCGATCCTGTCAATCCTGTTGGTAGGTGCGGCAGCGGGTGCGCAGTTGGTGCCTGCGAGCGAAGTACTAGGAGGCCCGGGCGGCGGTGCTCCGGCGGATCCACAAACCCAGGAGCAGCACGACGGTAACCATCAGGGGCGCGGAGTAGAGGAGGATCCCGTTCTCGCCGGTGGGATCGTAGACCTCGGGGCGGGGCCAGGCGAGGTTGACCACCATGACGGCTCCGTACAGGACGGCGAGGACGTTCACGGGCAGGCCCCAGCGGCCGAGAGAGAAGAGGCCGGACGGCATGATCTGCCCCACACGGTCCCAGTCGCCGCGCAGCCGGTTGAGTAACTGGGGCACGGTGACGAGCAGGTACGCGATGTACACCATGACGATGCAGACGCTGGTTAGCGTGGTGAAGAGGGCCGCGTTGCCGACGTTGATGGCCAGGACGCCGACGGCGAGGGCGCCGATGACGATGGACGGCCACATCGGGGTGCCGCGGCGGGGGTGCACAGTGGAGAGCAGTGTGGAGGCGGGGAGCTTGCCGTCCCGGGCCATCGAGAAGACCAGGCGTGAGCCGGCGGTCTGAATGGCCAATGTGCAGACGAAGATCGCGATAGCGACGTCGACCAGCAGCACCTTGCCCCAGAACGTGCCGAGGACCGCGGTCAGGACATAGGGGAGCCCCTCGGTGGCGAGGCGACCGTCGTCGAGACTGGGTGCCGCCATGAGGGCGGTGATGATCATGAGGGCTCCACCGATCCCGGAGATCACCAGGGCGGAGATGATGGTGCGCGGGGCCGTGCGCCGTGGGTCTTTGGTCTCCTCGGAGAGTTCACCTGCGGAGTTGAAGCCCACCATGACGTAGGCGGCCATGAGGCCGGAGACCAGGAACGCGCCCACGGCGCCGAGATCCGAACCCTGCAACACCGTGGTATCCATAACGACGTCGGGCCCGCGCTGCGCCGCCGTGATGAGGGCGAGGACGACGGCGATGACGCCAACGATCTCGCAGGTTACGCCGACGGAGTTCACGTGCGCCATGAGCCGGACGCCCATCGCGTTGATGATGGTGGTGGCTACCAGGAGGATGGCGCCGAGGACGACGGCGTTCGCGGCGCCCGTAACGGTGTTGAGGGCGGGGTCGCCGCCGACGAGTTGGAAACCGCTCCACAGCTGCGGCAGCACGACCTGGAGGGCGATGGCAGCGGCGGCGGCCGTGACCACCTGAGCCACGGCCATGAACCAGCCAGCGAACCAGCCCACCGTCTCGCCGCCCACGCGCCGCGCCCACTGGTATACCGCGCCCGACAGAGGATAGCGGGCGGCAAGTTCGGCGAAGTTCAGCGCTACGAGCAACTGGCCGACGAGGACGATGGGCCAGGTCCAGAAGAACGCGGGGCCAGCAAACGAATAGCCGAAGGCGAAGAGCTGGAAGATGGTGGTGAGGATGGAGACGAAGGAAAAGCCCGCCGCGAAGGACGCATAACGGCCCAGCTTGCGGTGCAGGGAGGGCTCATACCCGAGGGCGGTGAGGTCGGCGTCGTCCGTGGGTGTCGCGGTGGGAATCGTCATCGGGGTCTCCGTGGTGTGAACGGGGTGGGTGCCGGTGGGTGCGATGGGAGTGCTGACTAATACCGGTCACTTGATAGTTTTCCAATCCGAGGTCCCACACGGGTTTCACGGAAGTAAAAAGCTCATGAGGGGCTTGTTACCGTTATGTTTCGCGGTTCCGGCGGAGCGGCCTCGCGCCGGAGCCGTTTCTTCGGGTGCAAGAATGAGGGGCGTGACCCTCACCGGACCGGGACGTCCCCGTACGCGACAATCGACCCGACCCGGAGCAACCGCCCGCGAGGAGATCCTCGACGCGGCAGCCGAGCTTTTCACTACGCAGGGCTACGCCACCACCTCGACGCGCGCCATCGCCGGCGCCGTCGGTATCCGCCAGTCATCGCTCTATCACCACTTCGCCACGAAGGATGACATCCTCGAGGCGCTCCTGGCCGGGACGGTCGCAGAAGGGCTGGCCTTCGCGCGTGCAACCTCCGCTGCCGACGAGGACGACGCCAGCTCTCCCGTTGCGCGGCTCCACGCGGTGGCCCTTTTTGACGGGACTCAGCTGTGCAGTGGGCGGTGGAATATCGGGGTCCTCTACCACCTGCCGGAAGCCCGGGATAAGCGCTTCAGCACATTCCTCGCGGATCGGGAGGAGTTGCGGGGACTATATCAGCGGCTCGGCAAGGCGGTTGTTCCCGCACCGCTCTGGCCGGGCGATCCCCGGCACCACGGCGAGCTGGCCTTCCGCCTGGTCGAATCCCTCGTGAGCCTCCGGGCCGACGGCCAGGTGACGCCGCACTCACCGCTGCAGGTGGCCGACGCCGCCCTAGTGCTGTGCGGTGCCGGCAGCATCCTCGGAACGATCCGCGAGCAGAGCCGGTCCCTCATCGTGCGGCTCGGACGAGAGTTGCCGGACCTCGCCGAGGTCGGGGCGCACCAGGGCTAGGGCAGGAGGCGGTCTCGGACCCGTATCTACACCTCGAGGGATTGCACACGACGAGAGCGGCTAAGACGAATTCTTCACCACGGCCCTTCATTCGTTGAAGTTCCGAATGCCATGCGTAACGGAACCGGGGTCGTGAAAGCATGATGCAGTCGAAGCGGAGAGCGTCCGGCTGAACCCAGGATTCCTTTGACGGACACTCCAGTGCAACAATCTGCGGTGTCGCGGTGCCCTGCTGCGCGAGGGATGCTCTACCTGCGGCATGATTCGCGATGACGGGAAGTGAGCAGTATCGAACGATTGCGTCTTATTGGTAATGAGAAACATTTGCATTTAGCCTGTTGTCATGCCGATTTTCCCTCGAACTCTTTCCTTGTCCTCAGCCATGGTTGCTGCCCTGGTCCTGACCTCCTGTTCTACCGCCGGTTCATCCGAGCCGGACGCCGATTCGTCCACGAATTCCTCCGCTGCCACAGAGAACACCGCCGAACCCACTGCTGAGGCTTCTGCTGGGGCCACTGGCCGTCAGGAAGTTGATGCTCTGGCCCCCCGCGCGGTGCTGACGTACGACGGTGGTCTGGTGACCGTCGACACCGAGACCGGTGAGGTGCTGGCCAGCACCGAGTCGGAGGGGTACCTCCGGCTCAACAATGCCGGCGACGGGCGGCACGTCCTTGTCAGTGCAGGCGAGGAGTTCCGCGTGTTCGACAGCGGTCTGATCGTTGAAGGGCACGGGGATCACGATCACTACTATGAGCAGGCACCGGTGCTGACCGGCTCCGCTGTCGAGGCCCCCGAGGCCGGACACGTCGTCACGCACGAAGGTAAAACGGCGCTCTTCGCTGACGGAAGCGGAGGCATCACCGTGATGGACTCCGCCGCGTTCAGCGACGGTGAGGTGAGCGCGGACGAGGTTGAGGAACGTTCCGCGGACGCTGCGCACCACGGCGTTGCCGTTCCGCTGAGCAGCGGGGATCTTCTTCTGACGCAGGGCACGGAGGAATCGAGCAATACCGTCCAGGTCGTCTCCTCTGACGGGGAGGTCCTTGCAGAAACGACGGACTGCCCAGGCGTGCACGGAGAAGCCACCGCGATGCCCACCTCCATGGGAGATGTCGTTTCCTTGGGTTGTGAGAACGGACCGGTGGTCTACCGTGACGGTGCATTCCACAAGGTGCCAGTGGAGGAGGCATACCAGCGTTCGGGAAACCAGTTCGGCAGCCACGAGTCACCGATCGTACTGGTCGACTACAAGACGGACCCTGATGCCGTGCAGGAGCGACCCACCCGCATCGGGCTGATCGATACCCTCACCGCCTCAATGACGACAGCTGATGTCGGTTCGGCGTACTCGTTCCGCTCTCTGGCCCGTGGGGCAGAGGGCGAAGCCATGGTCCTGACCTACGACGGGGAGCTGAACATCCTCGACGAGCAGACCGGGGAAATCATTCACGAGGTCAAGGTCGTCGAGCCGTGGGAGGAGCCCGAGGAATGGCAGTCGCCCGCACCGACGGTAAAAGTCGGCGCTGACGGATTCGCCTATGTGACAGAACCAGCGGCCAAGAAACTGCACGTGATCGACGTCGCCGCCGGCACCCTCCTGTTCAGCGTCGACCTGCCCGAGACGCCTAACGAGCTAGCCATCGTGACCGGCGACGCAGAAGCCTCCGATCACAACCACGCCCATGAGCACGCCGACGGCGACGACCACGCCGAGGACGAGGGATAAGACGAGCAGAACCACTGTAGCCGCGGCGGTCCCAAGGCTCACACCGATGACGGGCAGCTCGCCGTTGACCTCGCCGTTCCCTCGGAGATGGCGGCTCAGGGGGTGCGACGAATCCCGAGCAGCTTTTCGCGGTCGGGTGTGCTGCCTGCTTCCACAGCGCGCTGAAGCTTGTAGCGAGTCGCAGCAAAGCCGCGATCAGCGATACGGCCGTGACCGCTGAGGTGAGCATCAACGCGGTCGACGGGGGTGCGTTCCAGCTCGCCGTCGCCCTGCATGCCGAGATCGGCGGCGTGGACCAGATGACGGCGGACAGGCTCGTCGAGCAGGCGCACCAGGGTCTGTTCGTACTCCAACGCCACCCGCGGCAACATCGAGGTCACCGTCGACTGATTCGTATCACCTGGATGACGAAAGCCCCCGCAGGAGTTGGGGCCTTTCGTCGTGCATTGGAGCGGGTGCTACTTGCGTGGGGAGACCGCGAGCTGCTGCATGATCATCGGATCGGACCACGCGGTTTGGAGTGAACCCGGCGTGAGCCTGTTTCAGTGAAACGCCGGTAAGGGCCCATTACGTCAATTCCGGGCTGGAGGTTGCTCCACCCGAGATTTAGGTCCTCGGCAGTGATGGAGGTATGTGTTCCCTGCGGATCATCAGTTTGTGCAGCGAGCGGGGGATCAACGGCTACACCTAGGGCGTCTCCGGTCTGCATCAGCCGCTTCTAGGCGACGGTCCGTTACCTCCGGGCAGAGGTGATGTGTGCCAGGTCCATCAATGCCAGCACCGTCACGATGAGCGAGACGGCCACCACCGCGAGCATCAGATAAAGCCCGGTCAGCATGTCCATCGCCGATTGCGCGTCGTGCAGGAATCCCATCCCACCGGCGGCTCCGACGATCCAGAACACGACCACCGCGGTGAGCGCGAATGCCGGCGGCATGAATCTTCTGTTCTCTTTGATCCACCGCATAATGCTCCCCAACCCAGTCCCCGATGATGCACCTATTCTGATGGGTCTCATGTGACAAACGGGGCAGATTGGAGTCCGTGTCGGTCAGGATCGCGCGGCGGTCAATACTGCCTCTTGAGAGTGGGGCCTGGCAGCGCCTCGCAGACTGAGAGGGCCTGAGTCATTCCGGAGCGTGTACTGGTTGCAACCACCATCCCAGTGACCAACGGGACTGCTGAAGGGTTGGTTGACCCAACCTTCAGCAGTCCCTACGTCGCCCGTCAGCTTCCAATCCATGACGACGTCGAAGTGCAGATCCGCAGTCACGGTTCCTGTGGAGTGCCCGAGGATCCGGGATACCACCGGGAGCGGTAGGCCGTTCTGCAGCATGATCGTCGCCGCCAGGTGCCGGGAGCGAACGCCACCGGGACGGCTAGCAGCGTGGAAGCTCGGACCGCTTGCTCCGGCGCGCCAGCGCGGGAAAACGCTGGAGTTACATAAGGTTGTCCCGTCCTCCTCGTGCGGGTGGGTGCCCTTCACGCTCAAGCGGCGCGTGGTGTTCCGAGGAAGACTTGGGAGAGCGTCGTCCGGTTGAGGATCATAGCGACTGCCCATGGCAAGACCACCGCGGCGATCAGCACCCAGAAGGATCGCCCCGTGTCTGGAATCGCGAGCAACCATAGGACGTACGTGTGGGTCAGCACCACCATCAGGCACCCCACGGCAAGCCTCGTGGAAATCGCGTGAACCCATCCGGGCAGCCGGGAGAACACGCCCTCGAGAATCAAGAGGAGGCCAAAGCTGATCAGCACCGCTGCGACAACACTGAGAACAGGCGTGCCGAGCTCGCCGTACTTCATGTCCAGTGGTGCTGACATCCCGGCGAGGATAGGGGCGGTACCCACAAGGAGGCACGCCGCTCCGAATCGGATCGGCCCCTGCACCCGGGCACGGAAGTGCTGCAGTCCTTGACCTGCGAGCATGAAGATGAGCGCGGATCCGGCGACCCCGAGCGACATGGGCAGCAGGGCGAGAACGTCCCCGAAGAGGTGGGTGACAACTGTGATCCCGCCGATGATCGCGACCCGAAGGACAAGGGGAACACGCTCGAGTGCCCGGAACATGACGGCCGAAATGAATAGTGCAGGCATGAACCAGTAGGCCCCGAAGGGCCCCGCGTTGAGGGACCCGCCGATAAGAGGCAGGGTCACAGCTTCCGGAGTAAGCGTGCCGCGGTGGTTGTGGATGGCGACGTGAACGAGGAGGGTCACGACCAACCATGCGAAGTAGGGCGTCAGAATGGTCCGGAATCGCTTCTTCGCTTCCGCTGCGACAGCCCGTCGGGCGTCCGGTTTCCGGCTCTTCCAGAGGTACCCGGATAGCAGGAAGAACGCAGGTACGTGCCATGTGTAGAGGCCGGCGTCGATGAGGGGGCCCGTCCAGACGTGCCCGGTAACGATCCCGACGACCGCGAAGACGCGGAGAGCATCGATGGCTCCGGATCGGGCCACAGTGGCGGTTGGTGTTGTTGCGTGCAGGGTCGCCAAGCATTCCTCCCAGGTCGAATCGATCCGTATTAAGGGTAAGCGAGGCCCCTTGGGTGATTCTTCGAATCTGGGTGATCTCTTGGGTTTGCCTTTTGTCTGCTCACCGGGGAGACCTTTCCCGGTGCCCCATCCGTTGCCTACGGCAGAAGCGAGTCTCCTACCTGCCGATTCCCGCGAGGCAGTGATGACGACCGTTGGTCTCGTTCGGGCTGCAGGAAAAGCCCTGACGGGTCTCTTCTTACCCTCCGGAAGCGGCGGACAACGGCGCCGCTACGGCTTCTTCGGACAGTCCGGGCAGGTACCCACATACTGGTGGGGACAGGCTACTTGCTCGCCGACTTCGACGGGGAGGGTGATGATCACAACGTGTCTCCTAACACTCGCGTCATTGCCAGGACGGTAAAAGGAGGGGCCCGCCCCTGTCTCCAGCACCGGACGGACCCCCCTGTTACTTCCTCGCACATTCCTGAGACCCGAAGCAGTAACAGCTGCCACAGTATCCCCATCCGTAACGGCCGACAATAGCGCCATCCGCAGTTTTAGGGCAGTTTTCCGTACACGCTTCCAGCCGATCTGCAGGAATTGGTCGGCCCGGAAAAGTTTCCGATTTCTCCCTTGGCGTACGCCGCCCGTGTGGGATTGACTGCTGTTAATGGTAAGCGCACTGTTTAACCGGGAGTAGTTCCCGCGGCGGCTACCCCAGCACCGCAGCGGTCGAGCTGCTCCTAGGCGGCTATAGACGCCGGATGGTCCCCCTGCCTCTTGAGACCGGGTTAGGGGGACCATTTCCTGTTGCAGAACACCTAGGCTGAAGAGCAAGAGCAAGAGGAGCGGGCTGACGACGGGGAAGTGCAATCGAAGCAGCGACGGGCACGAGAATCGGTTGGCTCGACAGCCTGCGTGGAGCAGCGATCCTGCTGGTGGTCGTCCTCCACGCCGGAGAGGCACTGCGGTTCACGGACGGCGGCATTCCCGCATCCATCGAGGCCTTCAACCAATTCCTTGAACCCTTCCGCATCCCCGTGCTCATGTTCCTGTCCGGGATCCTCCTGCCACGATCCCTGAGCAAGCCCGCCGGCACCTACTTCGCCGGCAAGGGTGCCAGGGTCGGTTGGCCCTACCTCATCTGGTCGGTCATCATCCTGGGGGCAAGCGCCAACCTCACGCCGGCCAACCTTGCGGAAATCGCCTACTTCCCTCCCACTTACCTCTGGTATCTCTGGTTCCTCCTCGTGTTCTACGCGGTTGCCTTCCCGCTGCGGAGGATTCCACCGCTGTACCCATCCCTCGCTGCTTTCCTTGCCTCCCTGGTGCTGCCGAACGGCGGTATGTTCGGGATGCTGACCTTCCTTCTCGGCTTTTTCTTCCTTGGAGCCTGGACCGCTCAGCACTGGGACGCGGCGCTGCGGTTCACCCGGAGCTGGTGGGTGGTCGCACTTTCCGCAGCGGCCGCCGCAAGCGTCGCGTGGCTCAGCACCATGGAGGTGGGGGTGCTGTACCAGACGCAGTTCGTCTGGGGCGTGGTGGGCGCGTTGGTGCTCGCAGCGTGGCTCTTCCCCCTGATTCCTTCCGGCCGCACCGGGCGCTCGCTCGAGTTCGTCGGCCGGAACTCGATCGTCTTCTACGTCACGCACCTCGCGCCGATCATGATCACCGTGGCACTTGCCGATGCCGTCGGGCTGTCCAGCCCCTGGCTGCTGTATCCGTTGCTGCTGATCCTCGGGATCGGTATCCCGCTGGGCGTCGCCTACGTCTACAGCCGGGGCGATCACGCGTCGGTCACGCTGCTGTTCGAGTTTCCGCGCGTTCTGCGGATCCCACGGTTAGGACGGGGCACGCGACGGGCCAAGGCCTAACCGGGCGGGAGCAGGTCAAGAACCGCGCGGGCGAAGGCGTCCGGCGCCTCCTGCGGGATATTGTGACCCACTCCGGGTAGGTTCCGTAGCTCGTACCGTCCCCGGAAGTGATGCCGGTCTCCAGCGCTGGTCGCACCGCCGACGCCGTCGTTCCCGGCCTCGAGCACGATGGTAGGCACCGGAATGACCGGCTGCGCCGCAATCCGATCCTCCAGCTCCTGGTAGCGGGGATGACCCTCGACGAGGCCGTAGCGGTGCCGATAGGAGTGGATGACCACATCCACGAAATCGGGATTGTGCAGACTCGGTGCGCTCGCGGGGAACGACGACGACGCGCGCCGCCAGTCGGGCGACCAGGTCCGCCACAGCAGTTCGCACAGTGCGTCCCGATTCGCTGCGAGGCCGCGGCGGCCCCGCTCGGTGGAAAAGTAGTACTGGTACCAGTAGGAGCGTTCAACCTCAGGGTCCACCGGTTCCATGGCCCGTGCAATGTCCTGGACGTTGTAGCCGCCTGCCGTCACCAGCCCTGACGCGCGCCCCGGGGAAAGTGCGGCGACAATGCACGCCGCGCGGCCGCCCCAGTCGTAGCCTGCCAGGACGGCGCTTCCGATCCCGAGGGCGTCAAGGAAGTCGAGGAGGTCCTGTGCGAGGGCTGCCTGCTGTCCCGACCGCGGGACGTCGCCCTCCGGGACGCTTTCGTGGAAGCGCGTGGCACCGAATCCGCGGAGGTAGGGGGCCAGGACCCGGTGGCCGCGCTCCGCGAGGAGCGGGGCGACGTCGTCGAACGCGCGAACGTCGTAGGGAAAGCCATGCAGCAGGACCACAGGCAGGCCGTCCACCGGCCCCGCCGTTTCGTAGGCGATCTCAAGGACCGGTGTGGACACCCGGCCGGAGGCCTCAAAGCTCATGCGGCAACGCCGGGAAACTCCGACGTCGGAGCACGGTGGTCAGCAACTGGTCCTTAGCTGGCCCCTGGACATCCCAGGAATACTCGATAATGTCCGGTGTGCGGACGGTGAATCGAATTCGGTAGGCATCCGGCGAACACCAGTGTTCCGCAGTGCAGGAACCCGTTGAAAGGTCCAGGTCGTGGAACGGCCGCTTGTCGGGAAACAGCACGCGGAGGTTGGAAGGCACAGGTCCCGCTTCCAGAAGGTACTCCCGGAAGGCGGGTCCACGGAAATCCGGCCAGAAGACCGTACCCGTTTCAAACCAGGAGAGGCGGCCGGCGTCGTCGGGCGTGAAGGTTGTGGTGCCGGTGAAACTGCCATGGCGGCTCCCCGCATTGTCCATCAGGGTGCGCTCGGCTTCCCAGGTGCCGAGGAGGAACGCTGCGGCATCGGCGACCGGGAAGCAGCTCTGCGTTTCGACGGGCAAGGGTGTCCTCCTGATCCTCGGCCCCCTTCATCCTCAGCGAACAGAGGGCGACATCGAGGGGCATCTTCGCTAGCGTTAAAGCATGTCGACAATCAATATCACCGAAGCAAGCTTCCCCGAAACCATCGAAGGCAACGACATCGTGTTCGTTGACTTCTGGGCAGAGTGGTGCGGCCCGTGCAAGCAGTTCGCGCCGGTGTACGATGCCGTTTCCCAGCAGCACGACGACGTCACCTTCGCCAAGGTCGACACCGAAGCCGAGCAGTCCCTCGCCGCGGCAGCGGGCATCACCTCGATCCCCACCCTGATGGCGTTCCGCGAGAAGGTGCTCGTGTTCTCGCAGCCCGGAGCCATGAACGCCAGCCAGTTCACCGAACTCGTCGACGCCGTCAAGGGCCTCGATATGAAGACAGTCCACGAACAGGTCGCCCAGCAGGCGACGGCCGGCACTGGACAGGCCGCTCCTTCGCAGGAGAACTGATCCTTCGCAGGAGAACCGAGCCGATTTCGAGGAAGCCCCCGCCAGTGAGCGGGGGCTTCCTCGTTTCTGGGCGGAACCGTCATTTGCGGGCGGAGCCGTCGTTCGGGGTGTAGGTCAGGAGTGCTTGTCCGAGCGCGTGACTTCGGCGGGCCTGGCCAGCAGCGCGCTGAGTGACTCCCCCAGGTCTTGAACCGCAGGGCCCCCGAGGTGCAAATCAAGCAGTTCCGTTGATTCCCACTTCTCCGTCAGCACGATGCGGTCCTGGGCGGCATCGGTGATTTCGTACTGAATGCAGCCGGGTTCCTCGGTGACCCGCTCCACGGCGATCTCGAGCGCGAGTTTCACGCGGAAGAACTCGCCCTCGTTGGGGGTGAAGACGGCAAGGACATCGACAGGTTTGCTCATTCCCCGAGCTTAGCCGGAGTGATCCCTCACCTTCGCCGGTGGTCCTCCGGGGGCAGCCTCGGGCCGAAGGTGGGCTTCCGGAAACCGCTTGCATACAGCATCCGCACCACGCGTTGCCGCTCGCCTGCCCACGGTTTCAGCAGACGGACCATGCCGGCGTCATCCGTCCGCTTGCCGGTGAGGGCAGCGCCGACGTAGGCGGCAAGGTGGAAATCACCCACTGAAATCGAATCGGGGCACCCGTGTGTCCGCTGGAGCACTTCAGCCACCGTCCAGACGCCGATGCCCGGAACCGAGCGGAGTCCGGTTCGAAGTTCCTCCGCATTGGGAAGGCCCGCGAGCCGTTCGAGTCCGGAGCCCACCAGCGCTGCTTTCAGGATGGTTCCCGAGCGCTGGGCATCCACGCCTGCTTTGTGCCACTCCCACGAAGGGATGCGGCGCCACTGACCGGCGGTCGGGGGGAGCCGGAGCCCGGTCGGAGCGTAATCGCCGGCGCCGGGAGCGGGATCGCCGTAATGGTTCAACAGGTACCGCCACGACTGTTTCGCTTCAAGCGCGGTCACCCTCTGTTCGAGGACCGAGCGGGCGACGGCGTCAAGCATCCGGCCTGTGGTGGGTAAGCGGAGGCCGGGGTTGAGGTAGCGGCCCTTGCGGGCGAGCGCGGGCAGGGTCTCGCGGTAGGCGGGATCGTCGAACTGCGACCAATCGTCGGCAGCTCCGAGGAGCCGGGGGAGGCTCTCCAGAGCGAGCTCCGATCCCGGGCCCCATGCCGCTGCTTCGATCCGCGCGGAGTTGAGCGTGCCGCGCGGCAGCAGCCGGAGCGTGGTGGCGCCGTCGTCGTTCCGGAAAGCCAGCCAATGCACGCCCCCGGTGATGAGGTGCGCCGGGTCCTGCGCGCCACATTGGAGAATCCCGATGGTTCGCGTGAGGTTGTACGCACCCTCCGGCTCCCACACCGCGGACAGGCCGGCGGTGCGGATGGAGGTGGGCAGGACGGTCACCCGTTAATCGTCCCACGGGATTGCTGAACAGGATCGGTGCTGCCGCAGGGCCCGCGGCCCCGGCTCAGTCCTCGCTGACCTGGTACCGGAAACGGTCCCGCCGGGTGTGCAGGTCCCACAGGATGCCGGCGAGGACATCCGGATCCTTCTCGGGATCGCCGGCGATGATGCGCCCGCCGATGATGAGCTGGGACACCTGGATGCCCTCTTCGCCCAGCACCTCGTGCAGGAGTTCCGCGTAGGCGGCTTGCCCGGCGAAGGCCACCGAGGTGCCGGTCACGTTGCGGCCGGGCTTGACGGCCGAGCCGCCGTTGACGAAGAGGATGGTGCCGCGGTTCTCGCCGAGGAAGCGCATGCCCGGAACCACCTGATGCACCGCGGCCACGGGCCCGTAGATCGAGAATTCGATGGGCCCCACGAGATCCGCCGGCGTCGTTTCGAGCACGGGGCGCATGAAGTCCTTCTGCGGCAGCGGGCTGTACTGCAGCACCTCGATCGGGCCGAGGGTTTCGGTTGCCTGCTCGAGTGCACTGGAAATCGACGCCGGATTACGCACATCGGCGGTGAAGCCCTTCGCGTGGACGCCCTCCTTTCCCAGTTCCTCGGCCAGCGCATCGAGGCGCCCCTGGTTCCGGGAAATGAGGGCCACAGCGAATCCTTCGGCACCGAACCGCCGTGCTACTGCTGCTCCGAGACCTGATCCTGCTCCGATAATCGCGATAGTAGTCATATCTTCTGCAAGACCGTCGGCAGGCTGAGTATTCCGCCGGTCCAGAGTGCGGACGCGGCCCGGGAGTCGGAAGCAGCGGCGGTCGGCGTTGTGGCGCCGGATGCTGAACCGGATTTGCCGCGTTTCCCGGAATCGACACCCGAAACGCGGCGTGTCTTGAGCGACACGCTTGAGGTAGAGCTGAAAGGAGTGCAGGACCATACGAACGATTGCAGCGTCGCGGGAATGCCGCCGGCGACGCCCCCGAAGGGCTTCGAAAGGTCCGGGAACGTCCTCCGGCGTAACCTGTGGATCCCTGCCGTCGTGCCGCTTGGTAACTTTGTAGGCATGAAGTACGCAAATTCGATAGTCGACCTGATCGGCAACACCCCACTGGTGAAACTCAACACCGTGACCGAGGGGATCGCCGCAACGGTCCTGGCGAAGGTCGAGTACCTGAACCCGGGCGGATCGGTGAAGGACCGCATTGCATCGAAGATGATCGATGCAGCCGAGGCCGAGGGCAAGCTCAGGCCCGGCGGCACCATCGTCGAACCGACCTCCGGGAACACCGGCGTCGGCCTTGCCCTCGTGGCCCAGCAGCGCGGCTACAGGTGCGTCTTCGTGGTGCCGGACAAGGTGGGCGAGGACAAGCGCAACGTCCTCAAGGCCTACGGCGCGGAGGTCGTGGTGACCCCGACCTCCGTTGCTCCCGAGAGCCCTGAGTCCTATTACGGCGTCTCCGACCGGCTGACCCGCGAAATCCCCGGCGCATGGAAGCCCGATCAGTTCTCGAACCCCAACGGACCCCTGAGCCACTACGAGACCACGGGTCCGGAGATCTGGAATGACACCGATGGGCGTCTGACGCACTTCGTCGCCGGGGTCGGCACCGGGGGAACCATCAGCGGAACGGGACGCTATCTCAAGGAGGTATCGGCCGGCCGTGAAGGCGGCGCCGTGAGAATCATCGGCGCCGATCCGGACGGCTCGGTATATTCCGGCGGCACGGGACGCCCCTACTTCGTGGAAGGCGTCGGTGAGGACATGTGGCCCGATGCCTATGACCGCACGGTGGCAGACGAGATCCTCGCCGTCACCGATGCGGAGAGCTTCGAGATGACCAGACGCCTCGCCCGTGAGGAGGGGCTGCTCGTCGGCGGATCGTGCGGCATGGCCGTGGTGGCCGCCCTGCGGGTGGCCAGGAACCTGACGGCCGACGACGTCGTCGTGGTCCTGCTGCCCGATGGCGGCCGTGGCTACCTCGGCAAGATCTTCAACGACGACTGGATGAAGTCCCTCGGTTTCTCGAACGGGGATGGCGGCGACCACACGGTGGGGAAGGTCCTGGACTCGAAAACGGGAACCACCCCGGAATTGGTGTACGCCCGGCCGTCAGCAACGGTGCGCGACGTCATCGCCATGATGGGCGAGTACGGGGTATCGAGCGTTCCGGTCCTCTCGCACGAGCCACCGGTCAGGATGGGCGAGGTGCTGGGCTCGGTGGATGAGCGCTCGCTCACTGCGAAAATTTTCCAGGGCGAAGCGAAGCCGACGGACGTGATTTCGGACCACATGGACGGCAAGCTTCCGCTGATCGGTTCATCCGAGGACGTCGACGCGGCCCGCGAGCGGCTCCGGCACCATGACACCCTCATGGTGACGCAGATCGGTTCGCCGGTGGGAATTCTTACGCGCCAGGACTTGCTGACCTATATGAGCATCCAACCACCCCCATTCTCAGGAGCATCGTGACGCATTCTGACGCCCAGGGTTTCAACACCCGCGCCATCCACGCCGGCCAGACACCGGATCCCACCACGGGAGCGGTCATTCCGCCGCTCTACCAGACCACCACCTTCGCCCAGGACGGCATCGGCAAGCTGCGCAACGGCTACGAGTACGGCCGGGGCACCAACCCGACGCGCGATTCGCTGCAGACCCAGCTTGCCGCCCTCGAGGGTGGCAAGCACGCCTTCAGCTTCTCGTCGGGTCTCGCAGCCGAGGACGCGCTGATCCGCGCAGCGTTGCGGCCGGGTGACCACATCGTGCTCGGCAATGACGCCTACGGGGGAACCTACCGGCTGATCGACCGCGTCCTGTCCGAATGGGGCATCACCAACAGTGCGGTGGACATGGCCGACCTCGACGCCGTCAGTGCGGCAATCGCGAATGGCAATACGAAGATGGTGTGGGTCGAAACGCCGTCGAACCCGATGATGAAGATCACCGATATCGCCGCCATCGCACAGCTCGCGCACGACGCCGGCGCGCTCCTCGTCGTGGACAACACCTTCGCCTCGCCCTACCTGCAGCAGCCGCTGACCTTCGGCGCCGACGTCGTGGTGCACTCGACCACCAAGTACATCGGCGGGCACTCGGACGCCAGCGGCGGCGCTGTCGTGGTGGACGACGACGGTCTCGCCGAGAAGGTGGGCTTCATCCAGTTCGCCGTCGGTGCGGTGTCGGCGCCCATGGAAGCGTGGCTCACCACGCGCGGCCTGAAGACGCTCGGCGTCCGCATGGACCGCCACTCATCCAACGCGACGGCAATCGCGCAGTGGCTCCTGGAGCAGGACGAAGTGGAGCATGTGTACTATCCCGGCCTCGCCGACCACCCGGGCCACGACCTCGCCGCGTCCCAGATGAAGAGTTTCGGCGGCATGATCTCGGTGACCTTCAAGGGCGGAGCCGAAGCGGCGAAAAAGGTGGCCGAAGCCACCTCCGTGTTCACGCTGGCGGAGTCCCTCGGAGGCATCGAGTCGCTCATGAACTATCCGTCGGACATGACCCACGCGTCGGTCAAGGGCACCGAACTTGCCGTACCCGAAAACCTGATCCGGCTGTCGGTGGGCATCGAGGACGTCGAGGACCTCCTGGCGGACCTGGAGCAGGCGCTCACCGCACTGCGCAGCTAGCGCGATCCTCTGGAACGACGGCCACGAGCCATCGCGACAGCTCCGCCGCGGCGGCTCGTTCGGTGCCATTGTGCAGGAAGGTGGCATGCGATGCGCCGCCGGGATTTTCCTCGGCGGCGCCCCGACTGTCACCGATGTCCTGGGCCGGTGCCCCTAGTGGCTGAGTTTGAGTCCAACGACGCCGCCGACGATCATGGCCAGGAACACGACCTTCAGAAGGGATGACGCCTCGGCGCCGGTGACCATGGCGTACACGACGGTCAGGGACGCGCCGATGCCGACCCAGACGGCGTAGGCCGTTCCGGTGGGCAGGTCCCGCATCGCGTAGGCCAGACCAGCCATGCTGGCCAGAATCGAGGGAATAAAGACGAGGGTGGGTCCGAGCTTACTGAAGCCTTCGGACTTACCGAGGGCCGTGGCCCACACTGCTTCCAGTACACCGGAAATGACGAGAACGATCCATGCCACGACAATCTCCCACGGGCCGTCTTGTCGCACACCGGGTACGGCACCCATCGTCCGGGAGTGCCCTGATCAGGGACTCGCGCCCATTTTTTCACGCATCATGCGGGAAGGCCAAGAACGTCGGGCCACGCATAGCTCGACCACCGAAAGGATGACTGCCGGTAGCGCTCGGGACCCGGTCGGCGCGTCGGAACCGCGTCAACGCCGCTGCCACGGCAAGCGCAGTTTCTTCTTCGCCTTCGGCTCGGTGAGCTGGAAATAGTCGCTGCTCTGCGGCAGCCACATCAACAGCACTGCCAAGAGCATCGCAACGGCGATCGCCGACAGGCCGGGGGTCCCGCGCACCAGTACGGGCACGCCCGCAATGATCCCCAGCGTGCTCAGGAGTTCCCGCGCGTTACGCTTTCCCCGTCGCAGGCGCAGCAGAAGCGCCAACTGCACGACGGCGAGCACCGCGAGGAGCGCCCCCAGGCCGAGGAACCCGGCGCGGTCCTCCTCCTGGGCCGCCGCGGAGAACAGGAAGGTGCCTCCCGCCACGAGGAGTAGGACGCCCACCACGAGCCACACTGCGAAGGCAGCGCGCAGTGTGAAAGGCTTCGGCGGAAGTGCGGGCCTGCGGCTGGGCATGATCGCTGTCAACCGCGGGCTGTGACGACGCCGCTGCGGGTGGCGGAGTCGTAGCGGTAGACCTCACGGCCCCCGATCCAGACCTGCAGTGCGCGTTGCATGACATCGAGCGGGTCACCGCTCCACAGCACCACATCGGCGTCCTTGCCCACGGTCAGCGACCCGAGGCGCCCGTCGAGACCCAGTACCTTCGCCGGGTTGATGGTGATCGAGCGGAGCGCCGTTTCGCGGTCCAGCCCCTCCTTGATGGCGAACGTTGCCTGGTGCACCAGGAAGTTGATCGGGATGACGGGGTGGTCCGTGATGATCGAGATCTCGACGCCGGCCGCCGCAAGCTTGCCGGGGTTGGCGATCGAGCGCCCGCGCAATTCCACCTTGGACTTCGTGGTGAACAGCGGGCCGATCAGCACGGGCGTGCCCCGCTCTGCGAGCACATCGGCCAGCAGGTGCGCTTCAGTGCCATGGTCCAGCACCAGGTCATACCCGAACTCGTCAGCGAGGCGGATGGCGGTGGCGATGTCATCTGCCCGGTGGGCGTGCTGGCGCCACGGGATCTCCCGGCGGAGCACCATGGCCAGTGCCTCGAGTTTTGGATCGCGCGCGTTCTCGTCAGCCTTGCCCATGTAGTTCTGTGCTTCCATGAACGCCTTGCGGATCACCATCGCCGTGCCGAGGCGCGTGGACGGCGTCTGCTTCTTGTCGCCGTACACACGCTTGGGGTTCTCGCCCAGGGCGGATTTCAGGCCGCTGGGGGAGCGCAGCAGCATTTCCTCGATATACCGGCCGTGGGTGTGGATGGCAACGGCAAGGCCACCGATGGGGTTGCCGGAACCCGGATTGACGTTGACGGTGGTGACGCCGCCTGCGAGTGCGTCGTCGAAGCCGGGATCGTAGGGGTTGATGGCGTCAAGGGCACGCACACCGGCGGTATTGGGATCGGTCATCTCATTGGTGTCGTCTCCCGCGGAGCCCTCGCCTTCCTCATGAGTACCCAGGTGCACATGAGCGTCGACGAATCCGGGCAGCAGCCATCTGCCGTCGGCATCGATCACGGCTGCACCCTCGGGCACCTCCGCGTCCGCACCGAGTGCGGTGATCGTGCCGTCGTCGAACACCACAGTGCCGTCGAAGGGATCGCCATCGATCGGCACCACGTGCGCGTTGACGACTGCGGTCAGGGGCCGTGAAGCGGATTTTCCGAGCGGGGACGTGGTCATTGAGGAGGGCCCTTTCGCGGTAGGTGAGGAATTTCCAACATACCCGCTTGGTCGCGACCGCCGGGTGCTTGGCTACACTGGATGAGCCGCCGGGCGATGGATCGGATCATCAGGAGGGTCCCGCGGCAAACCCGTCGACGAAGGATTATTCATGCGTTCGAGCAGCAGCCCACCGGTGGTCCGGGTGCTCACCCTCATTGCCGCCGTCGTCGTTTTCGCGGCTCTTGTGCTGTGGTCGCTCGCGTGGGCCAACTTCATCGGCCTGGATTTCCGGGTCTACCGAATGGGCGGCCAGAGCGTGGTGGACGGCGACGGTTCGCTGTATACCCGCTCGTTCGGTGAGGGTGAGGGATCGCTCCTGTTCACCTACCCGCCCTTCGCCGCCCTGCTGTTCACTGCGCTGACCCTGGTGACCGCCGAAACCGGCGCGGCGATCTTCGTGGCTCTCTCCGTCCTCACTGCGCTCACGACGGCGGTCCATGCGGCCCGCTACCTGACGGGCCTTCCCAGCGTGCGTGCGGTGCTGAACCATCCCGTGGCATTGCCGGCCGCCATCGCCGGTGCCGGGCTGATCTGCCTGCTGGGGCCCTGGCGCGAGACCATGGCCTTCGCGCAGATCAACATCCTCCTGTTCGCGTTGATCATCGTGGACCTGCTGTCGGGGCCGCACCGCAGGTGGCCCACGGGAATGCTCACCGGAATCGCCGCCGGCATCAAGCTGACCCCGCTGGTCTTCGGCCTCTACTTCCTGATGCGGGGCGAGTGGCGCGAACTGCGGAACATGGCGGCCGGATTCTTCGGGACCATCGGGCTCGGCTTCCTGCTGCTCCCGTCGGAATCCGCAATCTACTGGCTGCAGATGCTACGGGACACGGGCCGGATCGGCGGGGAGGGGTACGTGGACAACCTGTCGGTGCGCGGAGCGATCCTGCATTTCGGTGGCCCTGATTTCCCGTCCTTTCTCCCGTGGCTCGCTGTGTCACTTGCGCTCGTCGGCGGGGCGGCGTACGTGATTCGTGGCGCCCGTGCGCGGAACGACCGTTTCACGGGGATGATGGCGACGGCGCTGCTCATGCTCCTCATCTCGCCCATCTCGTGGTCGCACCACTGGGTATGGATCGCGATCATCCTTCCGGTCCTCGCTGCCCAGTTCTTCTCCCTGCCGGAGAGCCGGAAGGCCTACCGCTACGCCGCCGGGGTGTTGTTCGTGGTCACATTGCCCGTGTTCGTCTACTCGCCCAAGACCATCGGCACGCTGCTCGGTGCCGAGGACCTCAACTCCCAGCTGACCACCGGGTGGCTCATGGCTTCCAGTGCCGGCGTCTTCTGCGGCCTGGCGATCCTGGTGTTCTGGGCGCTGCTGATGCGGGCGCTCCGTCCAGCGGCAGACGGTTCTGCAGCCGGAAAGCGAGCCACGGCGAATATCGCCGGTGGGAACACCGAGAAGGCTCACGCGGCGCGTCCGGCGACGATACCAACCAGTCCGGCGCCATAGGATATCGGCATGACGACTGGTTCCGTGGTGGCAGTATGCCGCGTGCATGAACTCCTTCCCACGCGTGATTCCACAGGAGTTACCGCCATCGACAAGCGGCCGGTGAACGGCGAGGTGAACGTGCACGCCCTTGGGTTGACGGGCGATATCCAGGCCAGTCGCAAGCACCACGGCGGCCCGCTGAAGGCCGTCTACGCCTATTCGCAGGACGACGCCGACTACTGGAGCGACGAACTCGGCCGCACCGTGGATCCCGGCCTCTTCGGGGAGAACCTCCGGGTAGCCGGCGTCGACGCCAGCCGTGCGGTCATCGGAGAGCGCTGGCTGGTAGGGGACACCCTGATCCTTGAAGCCACCATGCCACGCACCCCGTGCGTCAACTTCGCACGCCGCCTCGGCGAGAAGAACTGGGTGAAACGGTTCGCCGAGGCCAACCGGCTGGGCACCTACCTTCGAGTCGTCCAGCGGGGTGCCATGGCGGCGGGGGACAGCGTGCAGGTTCTCAGCGTGCCCGCCCACGGCATCACTGCCGCCCAGGTCTTTGCCGGGTTGGACGCGGTCTCCGCCCAGCGACTGCTCGACGCCGATGCGGCGAGGGAACCGGCCCTGTCGCCGCAGGTGCGCAAATCAGCGCTCCAAGCCCTCCGGACCGGCTGAGTCAAGCCCTGCAGCTCGGCTGACTCCCAACCTGCAGCTCGGTTGAATCGGCCGGATGAAAGCCGACGTGGGGAAGGTCACCCGCCGTCGTCGGGCTTCCTGATGTTCCACGCCCCTTGCGTGCAGTAGACTTGGAACATCCCCCACACCGGTATTCCCTTTATTTTCGCCCCTTCAAGGGCTGGATAGGTTGTGTTTGGGGCCCGCTGCTGAACAGGCGGGCAGATTCATCAGGGAGCGCCGGCTAGAAGAAAACGTCACACATCACTGCTGAGAGAGCAGCGAACCAGTTGTGACGAGAAGTCCTGCCGCGGGATTGAAACAGTGCCGGATTTCTATGTACATACGGCACCTGTAGGCTCCCGCCATCCGGGCCGTCCGGCATCTATCTGAAGGTCCTTCCCTCATGCCTGAAAATCTGTCCCTGGAAAACACCGAAAACAACTCAGCAATCGAGGCCCCGGCTGCTGCTGCCTCCGCAGCCGAGGCCCCCGCGGAGGACGACGGCGTCGACATCCGTTTCGCTGACCTCAACCTCGACGGCCGCGTGCTCGCCGCACTGACCGACGTCGGCTACGAAAAGCCGTCACCCATCCAGGCCGCCACCATTCCGGTGCTCCTCGAAGGACGCGACGTCGTCGGTCTGGCCCAGACCGGTACCGGCAAGACGGCAGCATTCGCTATTCCCGCGCTGTCGAAGATGGCAGAGCTCGCCGACATCAACGGCGGCCCCAGCAAGCACACCCAGGTCCTGGTGCTCGCACCGACCCGCGAGCTCGCGCTCCAGGTCGCCGAGGCATTCACCTCCTACGCACGCCACATGGACGGCTTCACGGTTCTTCCGGTGTACGGCGGATCACCGTACGGCCCGCAGCTCGCCGGCCTGCGCCGTGGTGCCCAGGTAGTCGTCGGTACCCCCGGCCGTGTCATCGACCACATCTCCAAGGGCTCACTGGACCTTTCGAACCTCGAGTACGTAGTGCTCGACGAGGCCGACGAGATGCTCCGCATGGGCTTCGCCGAAGATGTAGAGCAGATCCTCTCGTCAACGCCGGCAGAGAAGCAGGTTGCACTGTTCTCGGCCACCATGCCCGGAGCCATCCGCAGGATCGCCAAGAAGTACCTGAACGATCCCGCCGAGATCTCCGTCAAGGGCAAGACCACCACCGGCACCAACACGCGTCAGCGCTACCTGCAGGTCATGGGCCCCCACAAGCTCGACGCCATGACCCGCATCCTCGAGGTCGAGGAATTCGACGGCATCATCGCCTTCGTGCGCACCAAGATGGCCACCGAGGATCTGGCGGACAAGTTGCGTTCACGGGGCTTCTCGGCAGCAGCCATCAATGGAGACATTCCCCAGCAGCAGCGTGAGCGCACGGTCGAGGCCCTGCGTGACGGCAAGATCGACATCCTCGTGGCTACCGACGTCGCAGCCCGTGGACTCGATGTGGAGCGGATCTCGCTCGTCGTGAACTACGACATTCCGCACGACACCGAGTCCTATGTGCACCGCATCGGCCGTACCGGTCGCGCGGGCCGTTCGGGTGACGCCATCCTCTTCATCACCCCTCGTGAGAAGTACCTGCTGCGCTCCATCGAGAAGGCAACGCGCCAGCCCGTCGAGCAGATGCAGCTTCCCTCCACGGCGACCATCAACGAACTGCGCATGGTCAAGTTCGCGGGCAAGATCACCGAAACCCTGGCGGGCGAGGACGTCTCCGAATTCCGTAACCTGATCGCGAACTACGAGCAGGAGCACAACGTTCCCGCGGCGGAGATTGCTGCCGCGCTGGCCGTCATGGCACAAAACGGCAATCCGATCCTCGTCAAGGACATCCCGGTCGCACCGGCGGGACAGCGCGAGCGCTCCGAGGGACGCAAGGATGCCTTCGGTTCACGCGGGCCGACACGCACCCTCACCGAAGGCAATGCCACGTACCGCATCGCTGTGGGACGCCGCCAGCGGGTGATGCCCGGTTCGATCGTGGGTGCCATCGCCAACGAGGGCGGACTTTCCTCGGCGCAGATCGGCGGCATTGACATCCGCGCCGATCACACGCTGGTCGAGCTCCCCGCGGATCTCAGCAAGGACCAGTTGCGAGCACTGTCGAAGACCCGTATCGGCGGCGAACTGATTCACCTCGAGCTCGACAAGGGCCGCAAGCCTGCCGGGGCCCGCGGTGCAGGCGAGTTCAAGAAGCCCTTCAAGAAGGACTTCAACAACGACTCCAAGAAGCGCGACGGCGACACCCGATTCAGCGGAGACGGTGCCCGCAAGGCCCGTACCGGAAAGGGCGCCGGCGCCGGCGCCGGACGGCCGAGTGCACAGACCGACCAGTGGTAGGAATCAGCTAGACCTACCCCTCCGGATGCCTGCAATAGCGGGGATCCGGAGGGGAATCGGGATGTCGCCGACAAGGGCGGCTTTCGATTTCGCGCCAGCGGTGGGGAACTGGTAAAGTTTCTTGCTGTTGCCCCCCTAGCTCAGTGGTAGAGCGCGTTCTTGGTAAGAACGAGGTCACCGGATCGATTCCGGTGGGGGGCTCGAAAATGAGGGGCCCGCATCCGGTAAAATGGTGGTTGCGGGCAAACTCATTTATGGCGGTGTAGCTCAGCTGGTTAGAGCGCACGACTCATAATCGTGAGGTCCCGGGATCGAGTCCCGGCACCGCTACAAATGTAAACCTCCGGAAGCCGACGGCTTCCGGAGGTTTTGCTTTTGGTTCCCAGTAGCGCCGGATTTGCTGCCTGGAGTAGCGGGGTTCATCCCCTTCCGCGCCTGGCGCGGTTCGTCCCCGAGCGGTGGGCTTCGATGTCCCCGTAGGACGTGCGGGCGCGGACCTCGACCGTCTCCTTCGATCCCCCGGGCCCCTCGGATGCGCTCAACAAGTTGCGCACCTTCCCGTACTGGGTGCTTGCATCGAGCCATGCCGCAGTCCCTTCCGGGATGCCTACCGCAACATTCCCGGCGGCCGTTTCGAGGACGACGGAGCCGCGAACGACCTCGCCGACCCGGACGTTGCCGTTGGCGGACTTCGCGGCCACGGAGGCCTGTGCGCGGCTGACCGAAATATTTCCGTTCGCGGCCTTGATGTGAAGGTCGCCGGTGATCTCGCCCACATGGATGTCCCCGTCGGAGTTCTTGATGGTGGCAGAGCCGTCCACGTCATGAACGGCGATTTCACCCGACCCGGTCCTGGCGTCGACGTCGCCGATTGCCTGGTTGACGGTGATATCGCCATAGCCAGTCTGTGCTCGTACCGCGCCGGTGTGGTCGAGCCGGATTCGGCCCAAGCCTGTTTTGAGGTCACATCGTCCAAGTGCTCCTTCGCATTCGAAGCGGCCCATTCCGGCGTCGCCCCGAATCTCGGAGTGCGAGGGCACATCAACGGTGACGTCGACGGAACCGTTCTCCCTCAGAATCGCATACCGTTTCCGTTCTTCGGGCCCTTGGATGATCAGGGTGCCGTTGGAGAATTCGACGCGTGTCTGTTCTGCGGCCCTGATGTCGGACGCCCTTGATTCGTTGCTCGGTCGTACGTCGACGACGGCGTCGCTGCGGTCACTTGCCGTGATCCGGACCTCTCCGACGCTGAGGTCGACGATGAGGGTGATCGGCTCGGGAGTTGGGAAGATCGACATGGGAATTCCCCTGATCGGGTTGGTTGATGCCTGGAAAGGTGAAGGACGGGGGAGCCGCAGGGTGGGGCATCACTGCACCCATCCGCTGTACCGGCGTCCACTGGACGGCTTCCGCGCACCTGCCCGCGAACCGGGGCCGACCTGGTCGAGGGAGGCGGTGACGGAACGGACGAGCCATGAGTTGACCGAGAGCCTCTCACGTGCGGCGGCTTCCTCGATCCGCGATTTGAGCTGGTCCGGCAGCCGCAGGGTGAACCGTGACGTTCCTGTCTCCTCGGCGCCGGCAGCGCTGGGAGAGGGGGCATCGGAGTCGTCCGAGCCGCCCTCGAAATCCGCGCTCGTTGCCGGTGGCGTCACCACGAACTCGGGGTTGCGTCCACGGAGACGGACATCGACGGAGCCCGGCGCCAGTTCCCGTGTGATCTCACCTGCTGCCGCGGCCAGTGCCTCCAGCAGGACCAGCCGGGTCGCTGTTTCCAGTGGCGCGGTGAGGCGGTCGGCGAGCTCGCGTGCCTGCTGGCCGCCTGCTTCGGCCGCGGCGCCCAGCTGTTGTTGAAGGTCTTCGACATATCGCTGTAGATCCATGACACCACAGTGACGTCACATCGGCGTCATGTCAAGCATCATTCGGCGGTGATGGAAGTGGTGGGACACTGAGCGGTCAGGCGAAGTACACGCCGATCCGGTTGCCGTCGATCTCCTCGATCCGGATATCGATGTCGTAGATGTCTTGCAGCACCTCCGGCTGCATGATCCGGGCCGGAGGTCCCTGATGGATGATTCGTCCCTCGCACATGGCGATGATGTCGTCGGAGTAGCAGGAAGCGAAGTTGATGTCGTGGATCACCAGCACCACGGTCTTGCCGAGATCATTGGTGAGGCGGCGCAGCAGGCGCATCATCTCCACCGAGTGCTTCATGTCCAGGTTGTTCAGCGGTTCATCCAGGAGCAGGTAGTCGGTGTCCTGGGCGAGCACCATGGCGATGAAGGCACGCTGGCGTTGGCCGCCGGAGAGCTCGTCGACGAACCTGTCCGCGAGGTCCGCCAGATCCACGTAGTCCATCGCCTGTTCCACCTGCGCCCGGTCGCCCGGTCCGGGGCGCCCACCGTGATGGGGGTAGCGGCCGAATCCCACGAGGTCGCGAACGGTCAACCGGACCGCGAGCTGGTTGTCCTGGCGAAGGATGGCCATCTTCCGGCCCAGTTCCCGGCCCTGGGTGGCAGTGACATCCAGGCCGTCCACCGACACGACGCCGGCATCCATCGGCAGCAGCCTGCTGACCATGGACAGCAGGGTCGATTTGCCGGCTCCGTTGGGTCCGATGATCGAGGTGACGCCGCCCTCCTTGATCTCGCAGCTCACGTTGTCCACAACGGTGGAGGTTCCATAGCGTTTGGAGACGCCGGTCACGGAGATCATGCTCGAAGGCCTTTCTGGAGGCGGTGGGAATGCCCGGCAGCCGTGGTTGAATCGTGCCGCATCATTTCACAGCGCCCCTCAACAGCAGGATGAGAAAGACGATCCCGCCGACGAATTCGATGACGATGCTGAGCGCGGTATCGAACTCGAAGATGCGCTCCAGCACCAACTGCCCGCCCACCAGCGCAATCACGCCCAGCAGGACGGCGATCGGCAGGACTGCGGCATGGCGGAAATTCGAGCACAGCTGGTAGGCAAGGCTCGCGACCAGCAGGCCGAAGAACGTGACGGGACCGACGAGCGCCGTCGAGACGGCCACCAGTACCGAGCAGATGACCAGGATGGCCGTCACGGACCGTTTGTGGTCCACCCCCAGATTCACCGCGGTGTCCCGCCCCAGGGCCAGCACGTCGAAGGAGTGCCGCATGCGCCAGGCAACGCCGCTGACCAGTGCGACGGCGGTGCCGGCACAACCCAGCAGAATGCCGTCCACGTTGTTGAAACTGGCGAAGAACAGGTCCTGCAGGATGAGGAATTCGCTCGGATCGATAAGCCGCTGCAGCAGCGACGAGAACCCGCGGAACATGGTGCCGAAGACTATGCCGACCAGCAGCATCAGATGCAGCGACTTCCCGCCGCCGGTGAACAGCCACCGGTAGAGCAGGAAGGAGAAGCCGATCATCAGCACTACTTCGATCCCGAACCGCAGAGGGTCACTGAGGGAGAGCAGTGCGCCGCCGCCGAGCGCGAAGACCAGCATCGTCTGGATCAGCACGTAGAGCGCGTCGAAACCCATGATGGAGGGGGTGAGGATGCGGTTGGAGGTGACCGTCTGGAACAGGACCGTCGAGACGCCGACGGCGTATGCCACCAGGATCATCGAGCCCACTTTGATCGCCCTGCGCGGCAGGACGTAGCCGACGTTGCCCTGCAGCCCGATGGTCAGGGACGCTGCCACCAGGGCAGCGGCAAGGATGGAGAGGCAGATGATCCAGGTCCGGGGAGGAATGCTGCGGACCGGGCGGCGGCCTTGCTGGCTGAGCGCGGGAGGGAGGGCTTCGGTGGACACCCTAGGCATGGGAACCCCTCCGGCGAAGTAGCAGGTAGAGGAACAGGACGCTGCCGACGGCGGAAACGATCACGCCTACCGGGATTTCGTAGGGGTAACGGATGGTCCGGCCGATGATGTCGCAGACCAGGACGAAACCGGCACCGATGACGGCAACCCAGGGAGCTGACCGGCGGACGTTGTCGCCGATCAGCAGGGAGACCAGATTCGGCACGATCAGGCCGAGGAAGGGAATGGAGCCGACGCTCACCACCACCACGGCACTGATGAGGGACACGATCACCAGTCCGAGGGTCATCACGCGGTTGTAGTTCAGGCCGAGGTTGGTGGTGAAGTCCTGCCCCATGCCGGCAACCGTGAAGCGGTCAGCGGCAAGGTAGCCGATCAGGGTCAGTGCGCCGACGATCCACAGCAGCTCGTAGCGGCCGCGCAGTACACCGGAAAAATCACCGACCATCCAGCTGTTGAGCGTCTGCAGCAGGTCCGTACGGTAGGCGAAAAAGGTGGTCACGGCGGATATGACGCCGCCGAGCATGATTCCCACGAGGGGCACCACCAACGTGTTGCGCAGGGGGATCCGCCGCAGCACGAGCAGGAACAGTGCTGTTCCCGCCGCGGCAAAAACCGCCGCCGTGGTCATCTTCGTGAAGAGTGAGGCGGCTGGCAGGAACACCGTCACGACCAGGATGCCCAGCGACGCCGACTCCACCGTGCCGACGGTGGAGGGTTCAACGAATTTGTTGCGGACCATGAGCTGCAGGATGAGCCCGGCGACGCTGAGGGCCATTCCGGTCAGGATCACGCTGAGGGTGCGGGGTACCCGGCTGATCCAGAGGACGTCCCAGGCCACTGGGTCCCCTGCGAGCAGGGTGCTGACCGAGACGTCGCTGACGCCCACGAACATGCTCACCACGGCGAGGCAGAGGACTGCCGTAGCGGCAGCGGCCAGGCCGGCGGCGCGGGAGAAGCGCCGTCGTTCATCGGGAACGACGGCGGCGGATCCTGGAGCCGGACTTCCGGTCGGCGCGGCGGTGGCGGTCATATCTCAATCCGTTTCCCCTGGAGTCGGCGGTACGGCGCCGGCTCCGGGGCTGGGGAGTCGTTAGGCTGTCGCGTCCTGGACAGCGGAAACCATGGCGTCCACGTTGTTCAGGCCGTATCCGACGAGGTACCAGGCGGTGGAGTCGAGCATGGTGATGTTGCCGTTCCTTGCGGCCCTGGTGCCGTTGACGAGGTCATTGTCCAGCACGGCAGATGCCGCTTCACCGGCCTCGCCGACGGCGACATCCCGGTCGATGACGAACAGGTGGTCCGGATCCTTCTCAGCGATGAACTCGAAGGAGATGGACTCCCCGTGCCTGCCGTCCGCTGCAATGTCGGCGGCGGTTGCGACGCCAAGGACGTCATGGATGAGACCGAAGCGCGAACCCGCTCCGTAGGCGGTCATTTCTCCACCGCTGGTCATCACGATCAGGCCGGTTCCGGCGTCGACGGCGGCAGTGCGGGTGTCCTCGATGCGAGAGTCGAGGGCAACAAGCTTTTCCTCCACCTCGTCCTCCTTGCCGAAGATGGTGCCGAGGGTGGTGGTGACTTCCTCGAAGGAAGGCATCGGCTCCGCAGCATCGACACTGAGGTCGATGGTCGGGGCGATGTCGCTGAACTCCTCGTAGTAGTCCGCGGTGCGGCCCGAGATGATGATCAGGTCGGGGTTCCCTGCGCTGATTGCCTCGAAGTCGGGTTCCTGCAGCGTGCCGATGTCGGCGACGTCCTCGGAGCCGTACCGGGAGAGGGACTCGGGCAGGCTGGCCTGGGGGACGCCTGCAACCGGGACCGCGAGGGCGTCGAGGGTGTCCAGCACGCCGAGGTCGAAGGTGTAGACGGTGTCCGGGTCGGAGGGGATCTCGGTGGTCCCCTGTGCGTGATCCACCGAGATCGTGGATTCGGAGCTGGATCCCGCTTCCGCCTCCTGGGCGCACGCACTGAGGGCGAGCATCGAAGCAGCGGCGGCGCCGGCCGTCAGGCGGGACTTCAGGGGGGTTTTCATGATGTTGCTCCAGTTTTCAAGGGCCATCCCGCTACGGGCGGGTACTTCGGCGAATAGGGCATGAAAGTGTTTTCTAATTCTGCGCGCCCTTGAAAACTATCTTGTTAGGTATACCTAACACAACTCGGCCTACTGCTTGCGGAACGACGGTCCTGCAGAATACCTGCGGTAGCTGCGCTGGTGGGCTCAGGGGATGAGGTTGTCCGCCCGGTAGCGGTCGAACAGGTCGGTGAAAGAATCGAGGGTTCTCCGGTACCCGGTGAATCCGGCAACGCGGCTTTTGCTCATGTCCGTCACCACCTCGATGTTCCGGCCGAGGTCGCCGTCAGTGTGCCACCACGACGCCACCCGATCCAGGCGGGACTCCGCGAGTCCTTCGGTCTCGGCCAGCTGGTGCCATAACTGCTCCGTCCCGGCCATCTGACCCTCCAGCGGCCTTGGCTCGTCCAGGTAACCCTGGGGCTCGACGTCGAAATACGCGGCCAGGCGCGGCCACATCCACCGCCAACGAAAGATGTCGCCGTTGACTATGTTGAAGGCCTCGTCAGCTCCGGCGGGAGTGGTCGCAGCCCACAGCATGTGGTCCGCGAGAAGGCCGGCGTCGGTCATGTCGGTCAGGCCGTTCCATTGGGTTTCCGACCCGGGAAAGATGAACGGTCGCCCTGCCGCCTTGCAGAGTGAAGCCTGGGCGGCGATGGTCAGGCCCATGTTCATGGCGTTGCCGATCGCGTGTCCGATCACGGTGTGGGCGCGGTGCACGGACCACGTGAAGCCCTGGGTGGCGGCCGCTGACCACAGTTCGTCTTCCTGGGCGTAATAGAAGTTCCGGACGGGCAGGCGGGGTTCCTCCTCGTGAAACGGCGTGTCTGCCATCTCTCCTGCTGCATAGGCCTCAAAAGGACCGAGATAGTGTTTCAACCCGGTCATGAGCGCTACGTGGGCGACCTGCTTGTTCTCGAGAGCTGCAAGGAGGTTCCGGAGCATGGCCGCGTTGACCCGGATGTTCTCCTCCTCTGTGTCCTGGCGTGCCCAGGCCGTGAAGAAGACGTGGGTGGGCAGTTCAGGGGCCAGAGCCTCAGCAACGGATTGCGGTGATGAGAGGTCAGCCTGGACGTAGCGCACGTTTCTCCTCGGCTGACCGGCACTGCGCGACATCGCCAGCACCTGCCAGCCTTCACTTGTGAGCTTGTCCACCAGGGCCGAACCTGCAATACCGGACGCACCGACCACCAGCGCGGTCGGCTCCCCTTGATCGTTGGATTCTGTGGTCGATTCAACCGAACTCACTAGCGTTCTCCTCACCGGTTCCATTTGGCAACTTCATGCCTGTCCTACGGGAAGCAAGCTTGCGGTGCCCCGAAAAATTCCACCCCATTCGATCGAGTCCTGAACTCCCGGGTTCACTCGAGGCCCCGGCTCCGGCGCCGGAATCACGTTGTAGCGCGACTACGAGGCCATTGGGTAGTGTCGCGGAGATGAACACTTGCACTCTTGTCACGGGAGCGGGCCGCGGTATCGGTGCCGCTGTGGCACAGGCCCTGGCCGAGGCAGGGCACAGGATAGCTGTGCACACCGGATCCGATGAGGCGGCCGCGATCCGCGTCGTGGCAGGCTTGCCAGGGGCGGGGCACGCTGTGGTGGTAGGGGACCTGAGTTCGCCCGAGGCGTGCGAGCGGATCTTTGGCGAGGTGGTCGCCGAACTCGGTGACCTCGATGTCCTGGTCAACAATGCCGGGGTCTTCGAAGCACATCCCGTGGACAGCACCACCTACGCGGACTGGCAGCAGGCGTGGCGCCGCACCCTGGACGTCAATCTGCTCGGGCCGGCAAACCTGTCCTGGTTGATGGTCAACCACCTGCTGCACCGCACGCGCGGCCCCGCGGGGGGCCGCCTGGTCAGCGTCGGCTCGCGGGGAGCCTACCGCGGCGAGCCGACCACCCCGGCCTACGGCGCAAGCAAGGCGGCAATGCACGCGATGACCCAGTCCCTCGCGGTTGCACTCGCCCCGTCCGGGATCTTCGCGGCCGCCGTAGCTCCCGGATTCGTCGATACGGACATGGGCCGCCCCGTACTCGACGGGCCGGACGGGGATGCCGTTCGGGCCCAAAGCCCATTCGGCCGGGTCGCCGAGCCGTCCGAGGTCGCTGCGACCGTCGCCTGGCTCGCAACCACGGCGCCCGAATGGGTCAGCGGCACCGTCATCGACGTCAACGGTGCATCCTACCTGCGCTGACCCTTGGCGTGGCCGGATGGACGTCCGCCCGAACAGGCGGGATCCGCGTCCTGTGCGGACGAACGGTGAAGTACAGTGCGGCTGTACTTGCGAGGACAAGGACCGCCACGACGACGGCGGTCAGCGGATCGTCGGCCAGAAGTCGTGGAATGAGCCGGTCGGGCAGGGTAGCGGCAAAGATGAATGCAATCAGAATGCCGAGGTAACTGCCGATCATGTTGAAAAGATGCCCCCGGACGTTCCTGCGGATAGCAGCGGCGAGGCCGAGCGACACCGTCACCATGGTGAATGCGGACAGTCCGTGGAGCCAGGTGAAGTGCCCGGAAGGGACGATCCAGAAGCTGCTGAGACACACGTAGAGTATGCCGGCAACCCAGGTGTAACCAAGGATGCGGTGCCTGCGGTCGCGCCGTCGTCGGAGAATATTCACCGGCCCCAGCGCGAGCACGTACAGGGCGACGATTACGTGGCTTGCCAGTAATGTGTTCCATTCCATGCTCATAGGATAGGAGTACTATCCGACAGTTGTATATCTGGATATCGAACCACTGGTCCGCTATCCAACCAGAAAGGCAGTACCTGATGCAGCTAGCTGAACTCAGCAAGGCCTCCGAGGTCAGCGCTGCGAGCATCAAGTTCTACCTGAGGAGTGGGATCCTCCAGCCGGGGGCGCGGCTGAACCCGACCCGCTCCGCCTACGGCCCGGAGCATCTGCAGCGCCTCCGGCTCATCCAGGGGCTGCGGCAAGTGGTGGGGTTGGGGCTTCGCGAAATCACGATCATCGTCGACGCCCTCGACGACGCCGACGGTTCGGCGGAGCAGACGCTTGAACTGCTGGGGGTTATCCAGTCAACCGTGCTGAAGCTCCAGGGCCCTGAGGTGCATACGGTTGAAGGTGATGCGGTTGTCACGGAGCTGGGGTGGCCCGACGAGCCAAGCGAGGCGCGGAACGCCCTCAACGCGCATCTCGCCGCGATGGCGACGGCGGGAGTGTCCCTGGACCCTGCAACGCTCAGGACTTATGCCGCTGCCGCTGATGCGATCGCCGGCCTGGACCTTGACATCACGGGCTCGAAACCGACACTCGATGAACTGGCGCTCACCGCCGCTGTCGGAATGCACATGCATAGCCAGCTCGTGCTGAAGATGCTCGCCCTGGCGCAGGCCAGCCATGCCATCCGGCGGTACGGCGGGCGCGATTTCCCGCGCGGGACTGGGGAATGAGCAGGACTGCGCCTATTCGTGCCCGGTGTCGCCGCTCCCCGCTCGCGCAGTTCGGGTATCGCCCGGCTCCCTGGCGACGACTGCTTCGGGAGGGCTCTCCAGCGTGCGCGAATCGGTGTTCGCTCCGCAGATGATCACTGCTACGCGTTCCCCTTCGGAGGGAGTGTAGGCTCCGGACGTGAGGGCGGCGAAGGCCGTCGCCGCGCCGTATTCGGCGGGGATGCGGTACTCGTTCCACAACTGCGACCGGGCGGAGACGACGGCTGCGTCATCGACGAGCACCGAGGCCGGCGGCATCCGCGACGCCATGCCGAAAGCGATCTCACCCACTCGTCGGGCACCCAGGGAGTCCGCTGCAATTCCGGAAACGGGTACGTCGACCGGCCGACCGGCCTTCAGGGCCGCGTGCAGGGTCGGAATGCTGAAAGGTTCGACCGCGACGACGCACGCCCGGCCCTCGGCTGCTGCTGCGACGCCCGCATACAGCCCGCCCCCGCCGACGGCGACGATGATCGTGTCGATGCCGGGCTCATCCTCGAGAATCTCCTCGGCGATGGTGCCCGCTCCCGCTGCGATCTCAAGCTGGTCGTAGGCGTGGCAGAACAACGCCCCGCTCGCTTCGACATACTGCATCGCCGCTGTGTAGGCCTCCGCGTATTCCGTACCGATTTGACGGACAGTTGCCCCATACCCGAGGAGGCGATCCACCTTCACGCGAGGGGCAGTGGCCGGCACGAACACGGTTGCCGGAACACCGAGCGCCGCCGCGGCGTAGGCATTGGCCAGGCCCGCGTTGCCGCCGGAGGCTGCCACCACCCCGACAGCGGGGTCGAGTTCGCCGCGCTCGCGTGCTGCCAGGAGACGGTTGAAAGCCCCGCGGGCCTTGAAAACACCGGTGTGCTGCAGAAATTCGCACTTGAACCACAGCGGCACAGCCGCTGTGCCCGCGCGGAACAGGGGCGTGCGCCGAACATAGCCGCTGATGCGCTTCTCTGCCTCGAGTACATCGCTTCGGATGATCACCGATTCTCCCTCTGCGTGCGCGTTTGTGCGATTCGTAAGAATAGCGTGTAGCTGGAGGGCTCGTTGTCCAATGGCAAGGCAGATTCGACTCCAGCGCGCTGACGACGGAGCGATGGTCTAGGCCCGTTCGGACAGCGGAAGGCACTAGGTTGTCGCATAGGGAACTTGGGAAAGGGAATTTGTGATCGGGCCCGAGCGCACGGCAGTGATTGTTGGAGGCGGCATTGCCGGCCTGACGGCCGCGTCGTCCCTCCTTCGCCAGGGATGGACCGTGACAGTGCTCGAGCAGGCGGACCGGATCACCGAAGTCGGGGCCGGCCTCAGCATCACGTCCAATGGTCTGTCCGCTCTTGCCTCCCTCGGTATCGACTCCGCAGTTCGCAGCGCAGGTCACCGGCTGCGCCTGGCCGGAACGATGGACCACTGCGGGGACTGGCTGATGCGCATTCCCCGGAGCCGCTCGGGGGAGCCTGCACAGGAGGTCTACGGGATTCACCGGCAGCAGCTGCATCGGCTGTTGCGGAAAGCCACGGACGGGGCATGCCTCGTGAGCGGGGCACAGGTATCGAGGATCGATCCAGGCGACCCGGACGGTGCCAGAGCCTCAGTGCAGTGCAGCACAGCAAGCGGCACCAGGAACTACGAGGCGGACCTCGTGGTGGGAGCCGACGGTTTGCGCAGCACGCTACGTAAGCAAGTCGCACCTGCAACTCTGGCCCGATACAGCGGTAAATCCGCGTGGCGGGGCATCGTCCAGGACGACTCCCTCATATCAAGCGATTTCGCGGTGATCTGGGGGCCCGGTACCGAATTCGGCGCTGTCCGCATCAGCGTGGACCAGGTGTACTGGTACGGGTACACCCATACCGCCGAAAAGACGCAATGGCCGAACGAGAAGTCGGCGGCCGGAAACCACTTCTCAGGATGGGCGGCCCCGGTTCCCTCGCTCATCGACGCCACGACGGCGGACCAGGTTCTGCGGCACAACGTCTACTCGCTCGCACCGCGACTCACGACCTACGTCCACGGACGCACGGTGCTCATCGGCGATGCCGCCCATGCCATGGTGCCGACCATGGGACAGGGCGCCAACTCCTCCCTGGAGGATAGGGTCTGCATCGGCCTCCTGATCGGCCGGGCGGTCAATGCGGGTACACCGCTCGCAACCGCACTCCAGCACTTCGACGCCCAGCGCCGCCCACGCACGCAGCAGATTGCGCGTCGTTCCCATGCCACCGGACTGCTGGGAGCGGACATCCGCGGACGGTTCGCCGTCGCTGCCCGCAACACCCTGATGAAGGCAGTCCCCGCCGGCCCTGCCGCCGCCGCAGGGGCTTCGGTCCTGTCCTGGAGAGCGCCGCTCTGAAGGTCGCACCGTGGACGTCCAGCTAGATCAGCTCAAGAATGCCCTTGGCAATCGCGGCTGCCCCACCGAGGCCGGCGAGGGTGATCGCCAGCGTCCGGGCCACGGCGGGTGGAACCTTCCGCTCGAGCACGGTTCCGGCCAGAATCCCGGCGGCAACCACACCGACGGCGGCGGGGACCACCCACCAGGGCGGCAGGGCCTCGATGCCTGTTCCGCCGATCGCGGTCTTGGCGACGACGGACATCGCCCCCATGCTCATGTAGATCGGCTGCAGGGACGCAGAAAAGGTCCGCTGCTCCCACCGGGTCACCTGCGCATAGATCACCATGGCCGGGGCCGCGACACCGGCAGTCGCGTTCAGCAATCCTCCAAGGGCGCCGGCAGTGAAGGTCACGCGTTTGCCGATCAGGTACGGCAGCCGCGGCGCGCCCAGCGTCAGCGCGAGACTGGCGAGTACCACCGTGCCGATGATTATCTGCAACCAGGCGGCGGGGATGGTCGCCACCAGACCCGCACCGATGACGATGCCGATGGCCGCTGACGCGATCAAGGCCGAGGCCCGTCGCCAGACGACGCGCCGCCGCACGGAGAGCAGGATGAGGAACCCGGTCACCGTGGTCGTGGCGTTGGTGGCAAGGACCCCGAGGGACGGGCCGAGGAGCAGCGCGAGGACAGGGGAGACCACCAGCCCCACACCCGTGCCGGAAATCCGCTGCAGGACGGTGCCGATGAAAATTGCCAGCCCCGCGATGACCGGAATCTCCATACCGTCCTCCTTGCGCTGGATTGAAGCGGGATTCTCATCGTGGCACAGTCCGCGACGTCGTCGTCGGTTATCGATCGGCTCCGCGGAGACGGGAGAATGGCCTGATGAGCGATCCTGCAGACTTCGTGGATGCCGCGCTGCAACGTGAGGGGTCAGAGGAGCGGGCGGCAGAGACGGAAGCGGAGCTCGGAAACGGCCTGCGGTCCTATGGTTCGTCGGTGGGAGCGGTCCGGGGGACCGTTCGGGACACCCTGCGCCGCTACCCGCGCCTGACGCACGACGAGGTGACGGCGTTGAGCTCCGAGCTATGGGCTGCCCCGGTGTTCGAGCGACGCCTCGCGGCCGTCGTCCTGCTGCAATCGAATCTCCGTCTGCTGGGGAACTCCGACCTGACGCGGATCGAGGGCTTTGTCCGCGAAGCTCGGCTGCAGGTGCTGGTCGACCCGCTCGCGGTCGATGTCACCGGGCCCCTGATGGAAAGGTTGGATCCACCCGCGCGGGCACGCGCCGACGTCGTCCTGGACCGTTGGGCGCACGACGACGACGCCTGGCTGCGGCGCGCCGCCCTGCTCGCGCCGCTTCGTGCGCTCCGGACGGGCGGCGGGAACTGGACGGCGTTCACACGCTCGGCCAGAGCCGTCCTTTCGCGGCCGGTCGACCGGGAAGATGACGGCGGCGGCGTCGACCGCACGGCGGTCTCCCTGGTGCTCACGGAACTGGAGAGGACCAGGCCCGAACTGAAGCTGCCCTTACCGGACCGCTGACGGGAGCGTCTCAGTCGCCCTTCACGTTCACGATCTGCCGCAGCGTATGCCGGATGCCCACCAAATCCCGAGCATCCTCCATGACCACGTCGATGTCCTTGTAGGCCCCGGGTATCTCGTCGAGGAAAGCATCAGTGTCGCGGAATTCAATGCCCTTCATCGCTTTCCGGAGCTGGTCATAGGTGAAATGCTTCCGTGCCGCGTTGCGCGAGTACTCCCTGCCCGCTCCGTGCGGAGCAGAGTTCAGCGAGAGAGCGAAACCCTTTCCCGTCACCACATAGGACCGGGTGCCCATGGAACCGGGAATGAGTCCGGGGCGTCCTGCGTCAGCGGCGATGGCACCTTTTCGTGATAGCCACACCTCCTTGCCGAAATGGGTCTCCTTCGCCGTGTAGTTGTGGTGGCAATTGATCCGCTCCCGCTCGTCAACCGGTTTACCGACCCATTCCGTGAACTGATGGACCACGCGGTCCATCATCTCCTCGCGGTTCAGCAGGGCGAATTCCTGGGCCCACAGCAGTTCATTGATGTAACGGTCGAACTGTTCGCTTCCCTCGACGAGGTAGGCGAGGTCGGGGTGCGGCAGCTGGATCCCGTGCTGCCTGCAGTAGGCCTGGGCCGCCTTGATGTGGTGTTGCGCTATCCGGTTGCCGATCCCCCGGGACCCCGAGTGGAGGAAGAGCCAGACGTCGTCGTTCTCATCCAGCGAAACCTCGATGAAATGGTTGCCGGACCCCAGCGTCCCGAGCTGGAGACGCCATTTGCTGACATACGCCGCGGGGTCGAAACCGGCCGCTGCGGCCTCCTCCTCCAGGATGCGGATCCGCGGTTCGGCCGTCACCGCCACCTTGCGGTTGTTGTTTCCCGCGGAGAGCGGGATGGCGTGCTCGATGGCTTTCCGCAGCGCCCTCCGGTCGAGGTGCTGAATGTCGCCCGCACTGTGGCCGGTACGGACCGCGACCATGCCGCACCCGATATCCACCCCCACGGCTGCAGGGACGATGGCGCCGAGGGTGGGCAGGACCGACCCGACGGCACAGCCTTTCCCGAGGTGGGCGTCGGGCATGGAGGCGAAGTGCGGGTAGATGAACGGCATGGTGCTCGTCATTCTGTTCTGCTCGAGCGTCAGCCTGTCGATTCTGCTGGCGAAGTTGAGGTACCGCTCGTTGACCTGTTCCATGGGTGGAGCCTATCCAGAGGGTTTGAGTTGGGGATAGGGCCGGTCCCACTCGCCGGTGGCCTTGTCTCCTCCGGGCCACCCCGCCAACCCGAAAGTGGTGGTGCCGGCAGCGACGCGGCGCACCTGCTGTTCGCCGTCGTCATACATGGCCCAGAATGCCTCCGGAGACAGCCGTTCGGGAAGATCCATGGCGCCAGTAGGCCAATGCGGTCAACTGCGCAGGGCCACCAGTACTGAATCGTGGATGGTCACGGATTTTCCTTCGGGGTCGGTGGTCGGGCGGGGGCGTGCCTCACACTCCGTGACCGTCCAACCTGCGTCGAGCAGGAGGGCAATTTCCTCGGGAGGATAGAACAGGTCGGCAGTCCGGGGCCGGTGCGCCGTCGTCTGGAGATCCGAGGGGTGGTGGCCCACGATCAGGAGCATGCCGCCTGGTGCAACCGACGCCGCCAACCTCTGGAACAGGGGAGTTCGGGCCGCCGACGGAAGCTGCAGAAACTGCACTGACACGAGATCGTAGGCCCGGGGCTCGGGCTCCCAGGACAGCAGGTCTTCGGCGCGCCACCCGATGCGCAGTCCTCTATCGACCAGGTCCGCCTGTTCCCGCGCCCGGACCAGGGCGACGGGGGAGATGTCGACGCCGGTGACCTGCCAGCCGCGTTCCGCGAGCCAGATGGCGTCGGCGCCCTCTCCGCATCCGACGTCCAGTGCACGGCCCGGGGGCAACTCATGGGTCTCGGTCACGAGTTGGGGATTCGGGTTTCCGCTCCACACCCGGTGCTGGCCGGCATACCGCCTGTCCCAGAATTCCTGGTCGAAGACAGCGTGCTCGAACTCGTTGTGCTCGGATTCAGGATGCATGGTGCTCCAGGGTAGGGGTGAGTACAGTCTCGAGGCCGTGGCGCTTGTTGCCAAGAATCAGCTCCGAAATGCGCGCCTCAGTGGCTGCCGGGAAGCCGTTCTTCCGGGCCTCGACAGCGGCGGTGGTCTCCTCGTCGATCAGGTCGGCGTTGATGGCCGCACCGGACGCAACGCCCCCTGCCGCCGAGCTGATGACCTGGGCGACAAGGTCGGTTGCGTTCCCCGCCGCCCACACCCCCTTGACTGCCGTAGCTCCCCGGGCGTCAGTCTCAAGGGAGGCGCCCATTCCCAGGAGATGCTCCTTCGTCAGCAGCCCGAGTGACGTCGCCACCGGCGAGCGGGCGGTGAGCCGGGGCCCGACCACCAGGGCACCCAGCGCGAAAGCCCTGCCCGATTCCAGAACCACACCGGTAACGCCCTCCGCGTCGGCCTGGACTTCCCGCACGGCTCCCTCGACGACCCGGATCGACCGGGCCGCCAGCTTCTCCCACTCCTCTTCGGTAGGAGTTCCTGCGTCGTTGAGGAACAGGGTGACGTCGGCGCTCCACTGACGGAACAGCAGCGCCTGGTGGGTTGCCATGGGCCCCGAGGCGAGGACTCCGATGGGCCGGTTCCGCACCTCCCAGCCATGGCAGTACGGGCAGTGCACCACACCATGCCCCCACTGTTCGCGGAGCCCCGGAATATCCGGCAGTTCATCGACCAACCCCGTCGTGAGCAGCAGGCGCCGCGCCGTGACGGGTCCGCCGTCCTCGAGCAGCACCTCGAATCCCGATTTCCATGGCTGTAGCTCGCCGGCCTGCGAATGCAGCGCTCGAGCGGACACGGCAGTTCCCTGCAGGATCACGCCGCCGTAGGTCGATACTTCCTCCCGGCCGATCGACAGTAGTTCCAGGGGGCTCATGCCGTCCCTGGAGAGGAATCCGTGCACGCCCGCGGCGGGTGCGTTTCGCGGTTGTCCCGCGTCGATCACGAGCACCGAGCGGAGCGCCCTGCCCAGAGTCACCGCAGCGCTGAGTCCCGCTGCCCCTCCGCCGATGATGACGACGTCGTACTGGAACTGTTTGTCCATCTCGATCTCCTGTGTACTGATGCGGCAGTGGTGCCGACAGGATCAATTCTTGGCACGTGATGGCCGCACTGGCAAACATGGTTGCCAGTATGGCAAACTAGGACGATGATTCCCAGTTACGACAAAGTGCTCGACGGCGTCGGGCCGCGGCTCCGAAGCGCTCGCCAGCGACGCGAATTGACGCTTGGCGAAGTGTCTACTGCCACCGGGATCTCGGTCAGTACGCTCTCGCGGCTCGAATCGGGCCAGCGGCGGCCGAATCTCGAGCTTCTCCTGCCACTCGCACAACTCTTTCGAACCCCGCTCGAGGAGCTGATCGGCGCTCCGTCGACCGGTGATCCCCGCATCCATCTTCGTCCGGTCAGCCATTCCGGCGCGACCGTCATTCCGCTCACGCGCAGACCGGGCGGGGTGCAGGCCTTCAAGATGGTGCTCCCCGGACGTGTCGGCAGCGAAGCGCCGAATCTGCAGGTACATGAAGGCTATGACTGGGTATACATCCTGAACGGCCGGCTTCGGCTTGTGCTGGGGGATGAGGACTTCGTGCTGGTGCCGGGCGAGGCCGCGGAATTCGACACCCACACCCCCCACTGGTTCGCGAGCGCCGATGAGCATCCCGTGGAGCTCCTCAGCCTGTTCGGACACCAGGGCGAGCGCATGCACGTCCGGGCGAAACCGCGGGCCTGATTTCCGTCAACCATCTGGTCGGCTTGCCCGGAACCGGGGCGCTTCCTAGGGTTGAAAGGTAAGGCATCGCGACTCTACCCATTGGAGAAAACATGTCCACGCACGATATCCCAGGCAAGAAGGTAGCCTTCCTCCTCACCGACGGCGTTGAGCAGATCGAATTGACGAGCCCTTGGAATGCCGTCAAGGAAGCCGGTGGAGTACCGACTCTCGTTTCCCCCAAGACCGGCACCCTTCAGGGCTTCGACGGCTTGGACAAGGGCGAGACCTTTTCGGTCGACCTGGCGGTGGGCGATGCGAAGGCTGAAGATTTCGACGCGCTCGTGCTGCCAGGCGGCGTGGTGAACGCGGACTTCCTGCGCGTCGACAAGGATGCGCAGCAGTTCACGCGGGCGTTCTTCGAGCAGCACAAGCCTGTCGCCTCGATCTGCCACGGCCCGTGGCTGCTTATCGAGGCGGGAGTCGTCAGCGGCCGCGATGTCACCTCCTATCACACCCTGGCCACCGATCTGCGGAATGCGGGTGCGAACTGGAGCGACGAGGAGGTGGTGGTCGACCAGGGCCTGGTCACCAGCCGTAATCCCGGTGACCTCGACGCTTTCAACGACAAACTCCTCGAAGAGATAGCCGAGGGTCCGCACGAGGGCCAGACCGCCTAGGAGACAACTCGGGAGGGCGGTCGAAGCCGTGCCGCGGATCCATCAGTTCGGAACCAGTAGGCTTGGATCATGCTCAATACCCCGTGGGAGACCGGCTCGGCCCTGTACCGAAGGCTTCTGGTCGCCGCACTGGTGATCACCGGCGTCGGCATCCTTCTCGCCGTTTCCGGCTCGGCTTCCGGATCGAATGCCCTCGTCTTCGCGGCGATGCCCGTCATCGTTGCAGGCCTGACATGCCACATCGCCGGCATGGTGGTTCGCGCAAGGGACGTGCGACGCCGCTCGGGCACCCGCCGCTGACCCCGCTCGACTAATCCTGATGAAGGCCTCGGCTTCATCACGCCCCCTTCGGAGGAAATCCATGACCATCGATCCAGAACTGCAGGGGCGGAGCTACCCCACCGGGAAGAGCTTCACCGTCGGGCGGGAAGCCATCCGGGACTTCGCCAGGGCGGTGAAAGCGGGCAACCGTGCACACTACGACGTCGAAGCCGCGCAGGCGCTCGGCCACCGCGATCTCGTAGCGCCCCCGACCTTCGCCATCATCGTGGCACAGCGTGCGGATGCCCAGCTCATCGCGGATCCGTCCGCAGGTATCGACTTCACGCGCGTGGTCCATGCTGACCAGCGCTTCGTCCACCACCGGCCCATCGTCGCCGGTGACGAGCTCGTCGCCGAGCTGCACGTGGACCAGGTCCGCGCGATGGGGGGCGGCGCGATGATCACCACGCGTGCCGAGATCTTCACGGTGGACGGCGAAAAAACGGCCACGACGACGTCGTCCCTCCTGGTGCGCGGAGAGGAGCAGTAGCCATGGCTGTTCAGTTCGAGACCCTTGAAGTGGGCCAGGAAATCGGGTCCGCCATCATTCCCATCACCCGCCAGGACCTCGTGAAGTACGCGGGTGCGTCCGGCGACTTCAACCCCATCCACTGGAACGAGGCCTTTGCGACGGGCGTGGGACTGCCCGGCGTGATCGCGCACGGCATGTTCACCATGGGCGCCGCCGTGCAGCTCGTCAGCGACTGGATCGGCGACCCGGGCGCCGTCGTCGACTACCAGACGCGCTTCACCAAGCCGGTGATCGTGGAGGACACGACGGCCGAGCCGGGCGCGCCGGGAGCCGTCATCGAAGTCCGGGGAGTCCTCGGAGCCGTCAATGCGGAGGAGAAGACCGTGCGGGTGGACCTCACGGTGACGTACGGGAGCCAGAAGGTACTGGTCAAGGCACAGGCAGTCGTGAAGCTTCCATGACAGAGCAGGTTGCAGGTGTGGGACTCGGTTCCCTCACCACCGCGGGCGTGGGTGGACCGGCGAGGAAGCTCGTCGAGGCCGGTTCCGAACAGGAGATCATCGACGCCGTCAGAGCGGCCGATGATGCGGCGGAGCCGCTGCTCATCCTCGCGGGTGGATCCAATCTCATCATCTCCGACGAGGGCTTCGAAGGCACGGTAGTCCGCATCACCTCCTCGGGTTTCACGATGAACGACGACGACGCCTCGTGCGGCGGTGTGATGGTCAAGGTGCAGGCGGGCCAGGACTGGGACGAACTGGTGGAGTACACCGTCCTCCACGCTTTCTCCGGCCTCGAGACGCTGTCCGGCATCCCGGGTTCCACCGGGGCGACTCCGGTGCAGAACGTCGGCGCCTACGGTTCGGACGTGTCCCAGACGATCGCCACCGTACGCACCTGGGATCGCGAGACCCGCACCATCAAGAGCTTCACCAACTTCGAGTTGGAATTCGGCTACCGGACCTCGCTGCTGAAGCGCAGCACGGTGAACGGATCGCCCCGCTACGTTGTGCTGAGCGTCGAGTTCCAGCTCGGACTGGGACGGATGGGCAAGCCCATCAAGTACGCCGAGCTCGCCCGTGCCCTTGACCTCCCCGTTGGCGGCCGCGCCTATGCGAATGATGTGCGGCGCGCGGTGCTGAAGCTGCGGTCCGCGAAGGGGATGGTGCTCGATCCACCGGACCGTGATACCTGGAGCACGGGCTCGTTCTTCACCAATCCCATTGTTCCGGAGTCGGTCGCGTCAGCCCTGCCCGTCGACGCACCGCGATTCCCGGCCGGTGAGGAAGGCAAGGTCAAGCTCAGTGCTGCCTGGCTGATCGAGAATGCCGGGTTCGCTAAGGGCTTCGGCCTGGAATCTTCCCGGGACAAGGGTCCGGCCAACCAATCGGACCGCGACATCCGCGTCGCCGCTGTGGGCGGTCGGGCGTCGCTCTCCACGAAACACACCCTCGCGGTGACCAACCGTGGGGAAGCGAGTGCCGAGGATCTGCTGTGCGTTGCGAGGCTCGTGGCCGACGGGGTGGAGCGGGCGTTCGGGATACGCCTGCACCCGGAGCCGCTGCTGATCAATTGCTCCCTATGAAGCCGATCCGGCCTGCGGGCCCCGCTTTGTGGCGGTATGGCCGGGACCGTCATCAGCCGAGCAGGTGGTTCGGCAGCCGGTTCCCCGGAGCTCGTCCACGAATCTCGAGAAGCTCCCGGGCATGCTCCGCCAACCGCTTGTCCTCCTCCGAGCGGGGCGACCACGCCGGTATGGGAACAGCGGTGCCGCTGTCATCGCGGGCGACCATGACGGTGAGGCAATACGTGGTGAGGTGCATTTCAGTCCCGGTCGCTTCGCCTGACCGGACATGCACGGCAATGTGCATTCCCTTGTTTCCCGTATAGACAAGGCGTGCTTCGACTTCCACGACGTCGCCGATGAGCAACGGCCGGTAGAACCTCACCCCACCGGAGAACACCGCCACGGTATGCCTGGCCGAGTACCTTGACGCGCACACGTATGCGGCTTCGTCGATCCACGCCATCACTGTGCCGCCGTGGACCTTTCCGCCCCAGTTGACGTCGGTGGGCGCGGCGAGGAATCGGAGGGTGACGCGTTCCGCTGTTCCTTCCTCGGTATATTCCTGCTTGTTCATGGCCGCCACGATCTGCTCGCGGACCGCGATCCGGGCGACAGCGCTGTCCCTGCGCTGGATCTCCTCCGGCGTCGAGGGCTCGAAAGGCTGGACGGGATCCGGTTTTCCATCGGGACCTACTGCTACGAAGATCACCAGGCACTGGCTGCGCATGGTTGCCTCGTCGCCCTTGACATCACCCGAGGAGACCACCGTCTGGATATGGATCGAGGACCGCCCGGTGTGGACGATGATGGCCTGCACTTCCACCATGTCACCCACTTTGACGGGATCGGCGAAGTGGATATTGCCGACGTAGGCAGTCACGCAGTAGGACTTCGCCCAGCCGACGGCCGCCGCGTAAGCGGCCTTGTCCACCCACTCCAGCACCGTGCCGGCGTCGACCGACCCGCTATGGCCAAGGTCCGTTGGCGCAGCGAGAAAGCGAAGGGTAACCGACTTGTTGGTTGTTTCTGTCATGGTGTCGTCTCCAATGGCAACGGACCCTGCTGGTGCGTCTCGTTACATTCCTACCACCGTTCGGGCGCCGCCTTCGATTGTTGCGCAGCCCGCCCACTCGCGGGCATGGCCAGAAGAGGCGCGCAAGCCCCTCGCACTCAACGGCAGGCCCCGCATTGATCATGTAATCGATTTTGCAGGTGGACCCGAACGTGTCTCTAGTTCCTGTTCACCAGCCAGTGCAACCCGTCGGTTTCGGAGGTGAAGTAGCGGGTGGGCACGGGGGAACGGTGGGAAAACGCGGCCATCACCTCGTCGACCGGATCTTCGCCGATCAGGGCGACATGGGAGAACCTCCTGTAGTTCATCATGCCCTCCCGCGCCTCAGGCGTCACCATGCTGATGCCAGTCATGTTCACCAGCAACGGCAGTATCGAAGGGCCGTGAAGATCGGCGAGCGCCGAAGCGGCCGAGACACCGATTGCGTGGGTGATTACCGTTCCGGGCATCCAGCGGAGCCGAAGGAAATCCTCCTCGCGGGAGACACTGAACGGTTTTCCTGGTTCCTGCGGCACGGGCGTTCCTTCGTCGAACGGGGGGTGAAGCTGAGGATACTAGCAACGGGCCGCCGGGAATTCACGTCACCGAGGACCTGCGCGCGCGCTCCGCTGCTGCCCGGGTGAGGACCACATCCTCCCAGGACGACGTGCGCTCGACCAGTTGCCGGGAGCAGAGCCATTGGGCAAGCCGGGATGCCAGGCTGATTTGCGCCAGCCGGTCGTGGAAGTCGGGCAGCAGATGCGGTCCGGTAAGGAACGTGGGAAGGGCGTGCAGGAGCTCTTCAGCACCCATCACGCGCGCATAGACCGAATCGGTCTGGAACTGTGCCTCAAGCTCCAGAAGCCGGGCGCTCGGGGAGCTGAGCAGGGCAACGCCATCCTTTTCCAGGAAGGACCGCAGATGCTTCTGTACTCGCGCGTAGCGCAGCTGTGTTTCCGGATGCCTCGTCTGGCCGCTTGCGGCGAAGAAGCGCTTCAGGATCGAATCTACGTTCGCGGGGTCCATGCGCACATCATCCCTGCGCCCTCTGACATTCCGGGAACCCCCCGTGGAGGCCGACGCGGAAGCGGCGGGCGGACTGGATCGGGCTCGGATGCAGGAAAGGGTCAGAGGTTGCCCGTGGCGATCAGCAGCATGCGGCGCAGCGGCTCCGCGGCACCCCAGAGCAGCTGGTCGCCGACGGTGAAGGCACTGATGTACTCCGGTCCCATGTCGAGCTTGCGGATCCGGCCCACGGGGATGTCGAGGGTTCCCGTCGCCGCAACCGGTGTCAGCTTCGCCACGGTGGCTTCCTTGGTGTTCGGCACCAGCCGCACCCATTCGTTGTCCGCTGCGATGATCTGCTCGATCTCGTTCACGGGAAGGTCCTGGGTCAGCTTGAGTGTGAGCGCCTGCGAGTGCGAACGCATGGCTCCGACCCGCACGCACAGGCCGTCGAACGGGATCCGCCCGCCGGTAAGATCCGTGCCGAGGATCTTGTTCGTTTCACTGCCGGCCTTCCATTCCTCCTTGGATTGCCCGTTCCCGAGGTCGGCGTCGATCCAGGGAATCACTGATCCGGCCAGCGGAACGCCGAACTGGGTGGCGTCCAGCTCCGGATGCCGCTGCTGCGCCAGCACTGCGCGGTCGATATCGAGGATGGCAGACGCCGGATCGTCGAGGTTCACCGCTACGCTCCGGTGGATGGCCCCGAACTGGGTCAGCAGTTCCCTCATGTGACGCGCGCCGCCGCCGGATGCGGCCTGGTAGGTCATGGACGTGCCCCACTCGACGAGCCCGTTGCGGAACAGTCCGCCGAGGCCCATCAGCATGCAGGAGACCGTGCAGTTGCCTCCGATGAAGTCCCGAACCCCGCGGGCGAGGCCGGCATCGATGGCATCCCGGTTCACGGGGTCGAGCACGATGATGGAGCTCGGCTCCATCCGCAGCGTCGACGCCGCATCGAGCCAGAGGCCGTCCCAGCCGGCGTCGCGCAGCTTCGGGTACACCTCAGCCGTGTAGTCGCCGCCCTGCGCCGTGACGATGGTGTTCAGTTTGGCGAGGGTCTCGACGTCGTACGCATCCTCGAGCGGCCCGGCACCGGCGGCGAACGACGGCGCCTCTCCGCCGGCGTTCGACGTCGAGAAGAAGACGGGGTTGACGAGGCCGAAGTTGCCTTCGTCCTGAAGCCGCTGCATGAGGACCGAGCCCACCATGCCGCGCCAGCCGACGAACCCTACTGAGGGCAGGAGCGAGGGCAGGGGGGAAGCATCTGCTGAAGTCATGCCTCCAGTTTACGTGGGGTGGTCCGGCGGGCCGGAGTTCATGACGTTCCCTCGTCCGGCGGACGAAACGAGGAAACCCGCGTCCAGAGGCTGATCCGGTATCGCGTCCCGTTCTCCGCGGTGAGCCAGCCCGTCTCGGGTGTCAGGGCACTGAGCTTCCAGTCGGAGTCGAGCAAAGGAGCGAAGGTATCACCCTCCACCTCGGCTTCGATCACCGTGACGAAAGCGGCATTGGCGCGGGCGAGAGCAGTCTCGTACACCTGGCCGCCTCCGATGATCCATACTTCCTCCCCGCCGGCACTTTCCAGCGCAGTGTCGATCGCGGCGTCGACCGAGTCGACGACGACGGCGCCCCCGATGGCATCGGCGCTCGTCACCACGATGTTCGTGCGTCCGGGCAGCGGCCGGAATCGATCGGGGAACGACTCCCACGTCCGCCGTCCCATCACCACGGGATGACCCGACGTCGTGCTCTTGAAATGTGCCATGTCCTCGGGGACGTGCCAGGGGATTCCGCCGTCCCTGCCGATCACGCCGCCCTCGGTCTGTGCCCAGATCATGCCGATGACGGGACCCGAGCCCACTACGTCCCGTGCGTTCAGTTGCCCGCTCATACGGCGATCGGCGCTTTGATAGTGGGGTGGTGCTGGTAGTCGATCACGTCGAAGTCCTCCAGTGAGTAGTCGAAGATGCTGTCCCGCTTGGTCCTGATGCGCAGTCGCGGGTAGGCGTAGGGCTCCCGTGACAGCTGCTCGTTCACCTGGTCCACGTGGTTGTCATAGATGTGTACGTCGCCGCCGGTCCAGATGAATTCACCGGGCTCCAGGCCGGTCTGCTCGGCCACCAGAAGGGTCAGCAGGGCGTAGGAGGCGATGTTGAAGGGAACGCCGAGGAAGGTGTCGGCGGAGCGCTGGTACAGCTGGCAGGAGAGTCTGCCAGGACCGCCGTCCTTCCCGGGGGAGACGTAGAACTGGAAGAACGCGTGGCACGGGGGCAGAGCCATGTCGGAGAGCTCTGACACGTTCCATGCAGAAACCAGGTGGCGCCGGGAATCCGGATTGGTCTTCAGGCCCTCGATGACCTGGGCGATCTGATCGATGTGGCCACCGTCCGGGGTGGGCCATGACCGCCACTGGACGCCGTAGACCGGACCGAGCTCGCCGTCGTCGTCCGCCCACTCGTTCCAGATGGACACGCCCTGGTCCTGGAGCCACGACACATTCGATTCACCGCGCAGGAACCACAAGAGCTCGAGGGCCACGGACTTGAAATGGACCCGCTTGGTGGTGATCAGGGGAAAGGATTCACTGAGGTCGAAACGCAGCTGCCGGCCGAAGACGCTACGCGTCCCGGTTCCCGTACGGTCGCTTTTCACTGCACCGTTCGCCAGAACGTCGCGCAGCAGGTCTTCATAGGGGGTGGGGAAGGAATTGCTCACCCTGCCAGTCTAATGACGGTTGTCCTCAGTCGTCGTAGGCCCGGAATTGCTCCACCGAGACGATCCGCCCGTGGTTGGTGCCGCTGACCTGGCAGATGATGGCCTCACCGGGGGACAGGTGGGGATCCTCGCTGGGAAGGAGCGCCGAGAGCCGCGCTGTCATGTGGGTGCGGAGCACCTCGAACACCAGGGGCAGCACCGGGCGGTGGGTGCAGATTGCCACGGACTTCCGTTTGTCGAAAATCTTCTCCACGGCAGCGCGCGCCCGTCCGGGCCTGCGTGCGGCATCGCTCTCGGTGAGGGCATCCACCAGTTTCAGCTTTGCCTCGCGCTTCGTGACGTAGGGCGAGATGGTCTGGACGCAACGCACCCAGGGGCTGCTGATCACCCGTTCGGGACTCCACGCCTGAAGCAACCGGCTGACCGCTACCGCCTGACGGCGGCCGGTGGCGGCGAGCGGCCGTTCACCCTCCGCCCGGCTCCAGGAGGACCGCGGCTTGGCCTTGGCATGCCGCACCACGAGGAGGGGCCAGGTGAGGAGATCCTTGCGGGTGTGCGCGTCCACGAGCGCTTCGAGCGGCTCGACATCGGACGGGTTGCTCAGCAGTTCGCGGGCCTTGTCGGGAGTGCACCACTGGATTTCGTCCACTTCGCTGCCGTCGGGCACCGGCGTGGACCGATCCGCACGGGCAGCCCAGTAATGCACCACTTTCAGGCCGGATGGAACGGCGTACCAGATCGAGGGCAGCGGAATTCCGAGCTGGACCTGCAGCCCGATCTCTTCGAAGGTCTCACGGACCGCGCACTCCGGCGTGGTTTCGCCCGGGTCCAGCTTTCCCTTCGGCCAGGACCAGTCCCTGTACCGGGGGCGGCGGATCAGGAGTACCTCCAGCCTGCCCTTTTCGGTGCGCCAGCAGAGTGTTCCGGCAGCGACGACGTCGGGCGTCCCCCGGGGCGTCGCGACCGCCGCCCGGGCCTGCCCCGAAAGCGCCATCAACGCCGGGAAACCGCGCGCTGGCGCGAGCGGGACGCCAGCAGCCAGGACTGGACGTCGTTCAGGGCAGAGCCGTCCTCGTTCTTGTGCTGGCGGGACCAGCACCCGGTGTCGTCGAGGTGCCAACTCGACGTCATCGGATCCATGTACCGGTCCATCAGTGCGATGAGGTACGCGATGTCCTCGGGAGTGCTGAGCTGGACCAGGGCCTCCACGCGTCGGTCGAGGTTGCGGTGCATCATGTCGGCGGATCCGATGAACACCGCAGGCTCCCCGCCGTTCGCGAAGGCGAAAATGCGGGAGTGCTCGAGGAAGCGGCCGAGAACCGACCGGACGGTGATGTTCTCGCTGAGCCCGGGAACCCCCGGGCGGACCGAGCAGATACCGCGGACGACCACGTCGACCCGCACACCCGCCTGCGAGGCGCGGTACAGCGCGTCGATGATCGCTTCGTCCACCATCGAGTTCACCTTGATGACCACGCGGGCGGCCAGCCCCGCATTGCGGTTCGCGATCTCCTTCTCGATGCGGTCGATCAGACCCGAGCGCACGGAACGCGGCGCCACGAGGAGGCGCTTGAAGGTGGACTTCGGCGCGTAGCCGGACAACTGGTTGAACAGGCGCGAGAGATCCTCGCCCACCTGGTCGTTGGCGGTCAGCAGCCCGAGGTCCTCGTAGTAGCGGGCGGTGCGCGGGTGGTAGTTGCCGGTGCCGATGTGGCTGTAGCGGCGAAGTCCGTCGATTTCCTGGCGCACGACGAGGGAAAGCTTGCAGTGCGTCTTGAGGCCAACGATCCCGTACACCACGTGGACGCCGGCCTGCTCGAGTTTCCGTGCCCAGGAGATGTTGGCCTGCTCGTCGAAGCGGGCCTTGATCTCCACCAGTGCAAGCACCTGTTTGCCTGCTTCGGCTGCATCGATCAGGGCATCGACGATGGGGGAATCACCCGAGGTGCGGTACAGGGTCTGCTTGATGGCCTGCACCTTCGGATCATTGGCGGCCTGCTCGAGGAACGCCTGCACCGAGGTGGAGAAGGAATCGTAGGGATGGTGCAGGAGGATGTCCCGCCGCCTCATCGCAGCGAAGACATTGGCGGCCTTGGAGGTTTCGCTCTCATTGAGGTGGCGGCTCGTATGCGGGACGTGCTTGGGGTAGTGCAGGTCACCGCGGTCGATCTTCCCGATGACGCTGAGGCCGCGGAGGTCAAGGGGCGCCTGCAGGTTGAAGACCTCGTCCTCCTCCACGCCCAGCTCCCGGGACAGGAGGGCGCGGATGCTCGGGTTGATGTCGGTGGTGACCTCGAGGCGCACGGGTGGCCCGAAACGGCGGCGCAGCAACTCCTTCTCGAGCGCCTGCAGGAGGTTCTCGGCGTCGTCCTCCTCCACCTCGAGATCCTCGTTCCGCGTTACGCGGAAGGTGTGGTGCTCGAGTACTTCCATGCCGGGGAACAACTGGTCGAGGTGGACGGCGATGATCTCCTCGAGCGGGATGAAGCGGGCTGTTCGTCCGGCCACGTTGCCGGCACGCGGGCCGTCCACCGAGACCAGGCGGGGCAACTGGTCGGGAACCTTCACCCTGGCGAAGAACTCCTTCTCGCTGATCGGGTTGCGGACCACCACGGCCAGGTTGAGGGAAAGCCCGGAAATGTAGGGAAAGGGGTGGGCCGGGTCCACGGCGAGCGGCGTCAGGATGGGAAAGACCTTCTCCGCGAACAGCCTGTGCAGCTCTTCCCGGGCCGGGCCGTCCAGTTCCTCCCAGGTGGTGAGGTGGATTTTCTCCTCGGCCAGCGCCGGCCGGATCTGGTCGGCGAAGACTGCCGCATGGCGCTGCTGGAGGCGGTAGCCGTCGCCCATGATTTTCTCGAGCTGCTCGATCGGGCTGAGGCCGCCGGCCGAGGGAACCGCGAGCCCCGTGGCGATGCGCCGTTTGAGGCCCGCCACGCGGACCATGAAGAATTCGTCGAGATTCGAGGCGAAGATCGACAGGAAGCCCACGCGCTCCAGGAGGAAAAGATCAGGGTCCTCGGCCAGCTCGAGGACCCTCGCGTTGAAGTCGAGCCAGCTGATCTCCCGGTCGAGGAAGCGATCCGGGCCGATGTCACCGGAGGGCAGCAGGCTGGGTGCGAAGTCGGGGATGTCGATGCGGTCCTGGGTGGCTCGCGCCGGTGATGTTTCGGAGGAACCGTAGCGTGAGGGGACTCGGACGGTGATCTCGGATTCCATGCTGTCTCCTGCGGTTCTCAACGTGCCTGTTGCGGTGTCCGTGGCGGGGCTGAGGCGGGTATCCCCTGCTCGAACCAACCTTACAAGCTGGCGGTGCCTCCGCCACCTGCGTACATGACGTCGACGTCCCACCGGGTGAAACCCAGCCTGCGGTAGAGAGCGACGGCGGCAGTATTGTCGGCGTCGACGTACAGCATGATGGCCTGGAGTCCGCGCTGGTGGAGGTGGTTGATGCCGGCGACCGTCAGTGCCTTCCCCAGACCGATGCCCTGGGCCTCCGGTGCAACCCCCACGACGTAGACCTCGCCCATCGACGGATGTGCTCCCACCGCCGGGTGCACCTTGGTCCAGTGGAAGCCGAGCAGGCCGGGAACGCCCTGGCGCTCGGCAAGGAGGAACCCTTCCGGGTCGAACCAGTCCTCGGCCATCCGGGCGCGAAGATCCGCCAGTGTGGTCGATCCCTGCTCGGGATGGTGGGCGAACGCCGCCCGGTTCGTTTCGAGCCATGCTTCCTCGTCCTGGCCGGGAACGAAGGCGCGGAGGCGCACGCCGTCGGGCAGGGTTAGTTCCGGTGCCGCTTCTTCGAGGGCGGCCCGCGTCAACCGCATCCGCCACAGCTCCCGGACGGGCGTCAATCCGAACCGGGCCGCCAGGTCCACGGCGGCAGGATGGTTCCCATGGGACCACGCCTTGAGCCCCAGGATGTTCTCCGCGTGGACGGCCTCGGCCAGGGCGGTGCCCACTCCTTCGCCGCGGTAGTCGGGGGCGACCACCAGTTCCATGACCCCGGAGTCCACTGCGCCTCCGGCAATCCCTGCGAGGCTCAGGACCGCGACCCCGGCGAGTTCACCGTCGTCGTCGGTGCCTCCGCCGCCTGCCGCCCCGGGCCGGGCGGTGAAGACCATCACGCGCGATGCCTTGCCGGCGTGGGCGCGGAGATTGACCAGGGTCTGCTCCGACAGGGGCGGGTTGCCGTCGGCCTCCGCCGATGCCGAGGCGAGCGCAAGGATTTCCTCGAGTACCCGGGTTTCGGGTACCCCTTCGTTCCGGGTGACGGTCCAGGTGGGGTTCGAAGCAGTGGCGGTCATGCGCCCAGCCTAGTGCCCCCCACGGCGCCGCAGCGGGCCGGTTTGGAAAGGGCCGAACATCTGGGGTAACGTGGCTTCTCGTTCAGGGGGGATGCACCAGTGGGGTGCCCGCGATACGTTCGACCCGTATGTCCTCCACCAAGGCCGCAAGGCAACAGAAGAACCCCTCCACCTTTCGGCGGAGGGGTTCTTCTGTTGTTCAGGACTTCGAGTCGTCAGGCGTTGACGTTGGAGTTCCGGCCCTCCGGTGTGCGGGTCAGGGTGAAGCGGTATCCGACGTTACGCACCGTGCCGATGAGCTGCTCGTGATCGGTGCCGAGCTTGGCGCGCAGGCGCCGGACGTGGACGTCGACGGTCCTCGTGCCTCCGTAGTAGTCATAGCCCCACACCTCGTGGAGCAGCTGGTCCCTTGTGAAGACCCGTCCCGGATGCTGCGCGAGATACTTCAGGAGCTCGAATTCCTTGTAGGTGAGGTTGAGCGGTTCACCGTTGACGCGTGCCGTGTAGCTGGCCTCGTCGATCACGACGCCCGATGCGTGGATCTCGGTGCTCACCTCTCCACCCGCGGCGGACCGCGCGATGATCAGGCGCAGGCGCGCCTCGACCTCGGCGGGACCCGCCGAGTCGAGGACGACGTCGTCTGCGAGCCAGTTGGCTGCGACGGCCGCCATTCCGCCCTCCGTGAGGACGAGCAGAAGCGGTGCGCTGAGGCCGGTCGCCTTGAGGAGCTGGGTCAGCGAGCGCGCACCCACGAGGTCGCGGCGCGCATCGACCATTACGACGTCGCAGGGCGCCGCGTCGAGGAGTGCCGTCGGCTCTGCCGCAAGGACAGGGACCTTGTGGTTGAGGAGCTCCAGGGCGGGCAGGATGTCCACCGAGGATCCGGTGGTATTGGTCAACATCAGGATGTGCGGCATGAATCCTCCACTTGTCGGAAAAACGCGCATCATCGGGCGATGAATTCCTCCGGGCGGTTCGGGAACACCCGGTTAAGAATTTGACCAAGTATACCCGTAGCCTCCCCACACTGCCGGGTAGCAGCAGTCCTCCGGGCCGGGGGACCGCGCCGTCAGGTTTCCCAGGGGTTCCCGCGATAGGGCAGTATTGCAGGGTGGAGATGCGGAGTGCGGCCTTGGCGGCTGGGGCGGCTGGGCTTGCAGTCGTCGGGCTCGTGGGCGCGTCGTACGTCTCGGCACTGTCGGTTGCGGTTCTCGCCGGACTGCTGTGCGTGGCCGCAGCCATCGGATGGCCGCACGTCCTGGGAGTCCCCGCCAAGAAGAGCCAATCTGTCGCAATCGGGGGAAGTGCCGTGCTTGCCGTCACCGCGGCCGCGTCTTCGGCGGGCCCGAACTACATGGTCTGGTTCCCGGCCGCGGTGGCCCTCGGGGTAGGAGCCGTCTTCCTGATCCAACTCCTCCGCGGAACAGGGCAGAGCCTCCGCCTCGAATCCACCTTCGGTGCCAGCTCCGGTGTCTTTGCCATAACCCTCGGTTCGGGCTGGGCTGCGGCCGACCGGTTGACGGTCAATTCGACCAACTCCGGGATGATGCTCGTCACCGGGATCAGCATTCTGGCGGCGCTCGCCGTTTCGCTGCTGCCCTGGCCTGACCGGCTCACTGCACCGCTGGGCCTTGCTCTCGCCGTCCTGGCCGGACCTTTGGGCGCGCTGCTCTTCACCAGTGTGCCGGCAGTGCCCGCGGCCGTGCTGGGCGCTGTGTGCGGCGCCGTGATCGTGAGTGTCCGACGCCTGCTGGTGGTGCGCGAGGCACCGTTGAATGCACTGGCCGCACTCTCGGTGGGGCTCACCCCGGTCCTCTCGGTAGGTGCCATCGTCTACTTCCTCGACAAATTCCTCTTCGCCTGAGCTTCTCCTCGCCCGGGGCGACCGGCTCCGTGTCTTCCCGGCCCTGGAGGCGGGATAGGATGAGGGTATGTCGATCCTTGCACTCGAAATCTTCTTCATTGCCCTGCTGGTCGTGGCTGGCCTCGGCATGGCCGGGTTCGCCGCGCTCGTCGTCACACGCCTGTACAAAGGCCAGAAGTAGCCGGTCGGACCAGCCACACCCATGTCGATCGAGCTACCCACCGACCTGACCCCCGAGCTTGTTCCCCTCTCGTGGCTTCTGGGCACGTGGGAAGGAACCGGGATGCTCGGTGAAGGCACCGCCGACTCGGAACGTTTCGTCCAGCAGGTGTCCTTCGCCCAGCACGGCCTTCCCTACCTCCAGTACACGGCCGAAAGCTGGCTCGTCGACGAGCAGGGCGCCCGGCTGCGCCCCCTGTCGGTCGAGACCGGTTTCTGGGCGCTCGACCGCAGGCTCAACGACGCCGACGTCGGGCCCGGACTGTCGCCGGCCGACATCGTCCCCGCGCTCAAGACCGCGGACGAGGTGGAGCAGTTCCGTAACGCGGCGGGCGGGTTCGACATCACCGCGACCATCGTGCACCCGGGCGGGATTGCCGAGCTGTACTACGGCAGCATCAAGGGCCCGCAGATCCAGTTGTCGACCGACCTCGTGATGCGTGGCCAGAACTCCAAGGAATACACGGCTGCCACCCGGCTCTTCGGGCTGGTGGAGGGCGATCTGTACTGGCGCTGGGACGTTGCCGCGAACGGCAAGGCGCTCGAAGCCCACGCCTCGGCCATCCTCAAGAAACTTTCCTGATACCCATGACGTATTCAAGCCCCCTGCTCGACCTGCCCGGTGCCGTTGAAGGCGGAGGCCCCGATGCGGGCGTGGCCGCCCACTACGGCGACCCGTTCCGTGAGCAGCGGAGCCTTGCACAGGGCGCCGCAGTGGTCGACCTGTCCCACCGCGGTGTCGTCACCGTCTCCGGACCGGACCGCCTCAGCTGGCTCAACTCCCTCACCTCCCAACTCCTGCTGGACCTTCCACCCGGACGCAGCACCGAGACGCTGCTGCTCACGGTGCAGGGACGCATCGAGTACGGCGCACGGCTGCTCGACGACGGCGCCACCACCTGGCTGATCGTCGAGGGATCCGAAGCGCAGGGGCTGGCCGGATGGCTCCAGCGGATGAAGTTCATGCTGCGTGTCGAGATCGCCGATGCCTCGGCCGACTGGGCAGTGGTCGGATCGGTGGGGCCCGTCGCCGGTCTCGCCGACCATGCCGTCTGGGTGGACCCCTGGCCCGACGTCACCGGCGGCGGATTTCCCTATTCAGCGGTGCAGGAAGCTGCGCATCCCGGACGGGAGCGCCCCTGGTCCGAATACCTCGTTCCGCAGGACTCCCTGTACTCGGCGGTCACCTCACTGGGGGATCACCGAGCGGCCGGCACCATGGCATCCGAAGCGCTTCGGGTGGCCGCCTGGCGCCCCCGGATAGGGTTCGAAACCGACGACAAGGCCATTCCGCACGAGCTCGACCTGCTCCGAACGGCAGTCCACCTCGCCAAGGGCTGCTATCGGGGCCAGGAGACCGTGGCCCGCGTCCACAACCTCGGGCATCCGCCCCGCCGGCTCGTTTTCCTCCACCTCGACGGCAGCCAGCACACGCTTCCGAAGGAGGGCAGTGCCGTCGTCCTCGACGGCAGAGTCGTGGGCCGTGCGACGTCGGTGGCGCACCATTGGGAGATGGGGCCCATAGCCCTCGCCGTTATCAAGCGGTCGGTGGATCCAGCCGCCACCCTGGTGGTGCAGGACGACGATGAGTTGTATGCGGCGGCGCAGGAGGTCATCGTTGCGCCTGATGCCGGGCAGGTGGTGGGCCGTGCCACCGGCTTCCTCCGGGGCCCGCGATGACTGCCGATGAGCCCGGTGCGGAGGCGGCGTTCGCCCTTGCCTCGGTACTGTTCGACGCCGCACGCCAGGGCGACGCCGGAACGCTGAGGCGGTATCTCGATGCTGGAGTGCCGCCGGAACTGACGAATTCCGCCGGGGACACGCTGCTCATGCTGGCCTCCTACAACGGACACCCCGCCCTGGTGAGGGACCTCGTCGACCGCGGTGCGGACGTCGATCGGGAGAATGACCGCGGCCAGACCCCGCTTGCAGGCGCCGTCTTCAAGGGCCACCTCGACGTCGTGCGCATCCTGCATGCCGCAGGGGCGGACCCGGACGCCGGAACGCCGACGGCCCGCGCGGCTGCGGGGATGTTCGGAAGGACCGAACTGGAGCAGCTGTTCGGCTGAACGGCCGCTCGAACGCCGGTTGGCTCCGGCATGGCCGGAGGCGCCGACAGCGCTATGCGCCGAGCATCACCGAGGTCTGCGTGCCGGCGAAGTGAAAGCCCGCCCGCCGCGCAGTCCGCTGGGACGCAGTGTTGTCAGTCCGCACGCGCCACTGCGGAACGAGCCCTGAGGCCATGGCTTCCTCCACCGCCACTGCCACGATGCGCTGGGCGAAACCGCGACGGCGGTGCTCCGGAGGAGTCAGGACGCCGAGGTGGGCAAGGATCCCGCTCCAGACGTCGTACCCGGCTCCCGACAGGGGTGCTGGGTCCCCTTCACCCGAGTCGTCCACGAGGACGAAGGGATGCTCTGCGGAGGACAGTCCGGCTTCGGCGGAGTCATCCGGCGGACACAGGCGTTCGAGCCGCGTAACGAACGCAGGCTCGCTGGACACTGCGGCCGACGGGTCTGGTTCGAGAGCGGGAAGCGCATCGCAGAAGAACAGTTGCGCCTCGCCGAGCCCGCGCCCACCGTACGCGTGGCTGAGCGTGAGGAGGGTCGAATGCTGCCGGAGGGCCGTGCCGGGCAGGTCCTGTGCCGCGGCCACCGCCCAGTCGGGGCCGACCAGGGCTTCCTTGCCGAACAGCGTCACGAACGTCAGCACCGGCGCGTCATTGGTCGACCGGTACATCCGCACGGTCGCTTCGTCGGCAAACGCCGTGTCCTCGAAACCGAGCACCCTCGACCACGCGAGCTGGATGATCGCGACGGTTCCGGGGTCAAGCTCGGCCGGTTCCATCAGCCGAAGAGGATCGCGGCTTCGTCATACCGGTGCTGCGGCACGGACTTCAGGTTCCCCAGTGCAGCATCGAAGCCCACATGCGCAATCTCGGTACCGTTGAGCGACACCATGGTGCCCCACAGCTCGTCCTTGACCGAATCCACGGCTGCCATGCCCAGGCGGGTGGCCAGAACGCGGTCGAACGACGTCGGAACCCCGCCGCGCTGGATGTGCCCGAGGATGGTGGCCCGGGTCTCGATGCCGGTGCGTGCTTCGAGTTCGGGTGCGAGCTGGTCCGATATGCCGCCGAGGCGCGGCCTGCCGAACGTGTCGAGGCCCCGCTCGGAGTGGGCCTGCTCCATATGCAGCGGCACGAAACCCTCCGCCACGACCACCAGCGGCGCGCGGCCGCGCGCGTTCGCCTCCGACACCCAGGCGGCGATCTGCTCGATGCTCGTCTGCTGTTCGGGAATGAGGATGGCGTGGGCGCCGGACGCCATTCCGGCATGGAGGGCGATCCAGCCGACGTGACGGCCCATGACCTCGGCGATCATGCAGCGGCTGTGGGATTCGCCCGTGGTGCGCAGGCGGTCGATCGCTTCGGTGGCGATCTGCACCGCGGTATCGAACCCGAAAGTGTAATCGGTGGCGTCGAGGTCGTTGTCCACCGTTTTCGGGACACCGACGATCTTCAGCCCGGCATCGGTAAGGCGTTTGGCCGCCGCCAACGTGCCCTCGCCGCCGATCGCGATCATCGCGTCGATGCCCAGCCGGGCCAGCGTGTCCTTGATCGCGTCGGGGCCACCGTTGCCGTCGAACGGGTTGGTGCGTGATGTCCCGAGGATCGTTCCACCCTGCTTGGAGATGCCACGGACAGCGTGACGCGGGAGGTCGATTATGTTCCCCTCCACCACTCCGCGCCAGCCGTCACGAAATCCCACGAACTCCTGATCGTGGGTCTTGATGCCCTTGAGCACCGCTCCGCGGATGACCGCATTCAGACCGGGGCAGTCGCCTCCGCTGGTGAGAATTCCGATCTTCATGGGGGGATACGTTCCTTCAGCGTTGGTGGACGAGTGATCGCTGAGCGCTTCGTCGGGCCCACGTATGATTCTAGACACATCCTCTCTCCTGGCCGGTCAGGCCCAGGCCGCCGGGCCTGCACGTAGGGTTGCGTTACCAATGTTGTAACCGATACTCCGATTCCGATTCCCAGGAGGGACACCGCCGTGCCCCAGGCAGGACTAGTGCCAGCAGCCCGCCGGATGGTCCATATCTCCCGGCCGGTCCTCTGGATCAACACCCTCGGAACCGGCGTAGTGGGGATGTGGCTGACGGGCAGTCTCTGGCAGTGGGAGGCGGCTGCCCTGCTGATCTGGCTGACCCTGCCGTTCAATCTGCTGATCTACGGCGTCAACGACATCTTCGACCAGGACACCGACGCCCTGAACCCCCGCAAGGGGTCCCTTGAAGGCGCGCGCATCCGGTCGGCGGAGGTACGGTCCATCTGGTGCTGGGTCCTCGCCACGAACATCCCGTTCCTCGTCTACTTCCTGGGAACCCTTCCCGCAGCAGCGCTGCTGTGGATTGCCCTGTACGTGCTGGTCTTCGTCTTCTATTCGGCGCCGCCGTTCCGCTTCAAGGCCCGCGCCTACCTCGACTCGATCAGCAACGCCGCCTACGCGTTTCCCTTGGTCTTCCTGCCCTATGCGCTGGATGCCGGGCCCGTCTGGCCGGCGGCCCTGGGGCTCATGGCGTGGAGTGCCGCGAAACACACCTTCGACGCCGTACAGGACATCGAGGAAGACCGGAAAGCGGGAATTACGACGACGGCGGTGCGCCTCGGTGCCCGCGGCGTCGTTGCCTGGAGCGGGGCCTGGTGGCTTCTTTCCACGGCGTGTTTCGCGCTGGTGAACCTGCCCGTCGCCGTTGTGAATGCGCTGATCGCCGGCTGGCTGCTCGTGTCGCTGCTGCGCTCGCCGTCGCCCGAGACCGGCCACCGGCTGTACCGGTACTCGATCGCGTTTCCCTATGTAGCGGGAACGGTCGCGGGCATGCAGCTCGTCATCGCGCTGACCCTCGGACTGTACCCATGAGCCGGGTCGTGGTGGCAGGGGCCGGCGTCGGAGGGCTGGCTGCTGCCGTGCTACTCGGTTCCGCGGGCCACTCGGTCACCGTTCTCGAGGCGGAGGACCACCTCGGCGGAAAGAGCCGGCGCATCGAGAGCGCGGGTCAGCGGATGGACACGGGTCCCTCGCTGTTCACCTTCCCTGCCGTGTGGGATGAGCTCCTGCGCCGAACCGATGCCGTTCGGGCGGGCCCCGGCGTCGATGCGCGCCGTACCGCCGGTCTTGAACTCGAGCGGCTTCAGGAAGTGGGCACCTACTACTACCGCGGCCAGGAATGCTCCCTTCCCGTTCCACCCGGCCATCCCTGGCATGCGGCCTGGGAACGCTTCGCTGCCCTGCACGGTGGACTCGGCGCAGACATCGCCCGGCTGCTGACGACCGGGCCGCTCGAGAGCGCGTCCCGGCCGGCACTGGCGAAACTCGCTGGGCTGTACGGCCCACGGCTGACGACGAGGAGCTACCTCGACAGCCTGCCGTGGCTGCCGGAGGGCCTGCGGGAGATAATCGCCATCCATACGCTCAATGCGGGGGTGAGTCCCACGCGGACGCCTGCGCTCTACGCCAGCATGCCCGCGGTCATGGCCGAAGACGGCGTATGGGTGCCGAAAGGCGGTATCTACGAACTGGTGGAGGCACTGCACAGGCTCGCCGTCGCTGCGGGCGTGGAAATCCGCACCGGAGAACCCGTCGCCCGGATCCGGCCACACAGCGTCACGACGCAGCTGGGCACCTACCCGGCCGACGCCGTCGTCAGCGGCCTCGACGCGAACCGGCTCGGCGCGCTGCTCAGCGGTCGGGCGCCGCGCAGGCCGCGGAAACTCACGTGTTCGGCCATCGGCGTGTACGCGGTGCTGAAGCGGGAGCTTCCCGCCAGAACGCCCCGGCACGGCGTCCTGCTGCCCGACGAGCCACAGGAACTGTATTCGAGCCTAGAGGTGAACCGTGAACCGCAGCAGACCATGGTTTTCGCCAACTACTACCCGGCCGGCCAGGTGTACCCCAACAGCTCCGGAACGCTGGCGTTGCTCCTGACGGCGCCACCGAACGGCCGGACGTATTCGCTGAAGGATCCCTTCGTGGAGCGCGAGCTGGACCGGGTGACGCGGGTGATGGGACTCCCGGAGCCGCTCGCGAACTACTTCTCGAGCTACGAGATCCTCGATCCTGGCTACTTCAGCGAGGCGGGATCAGCGGGCGGTGCGCTGTACGGGGCCATTCGTCCGTCGTGGATGAGCGGGCCCTTCCACACTCCAGCCCACACCAGCCCGCTACGGCCCTGGCTGTGGCGCGTCGGTGCGTCGGTCCACCCGGGCGGAGGGCTTCCGGCAGTGCTCGGCGGGGCGATGATGTCCACGGAGAAGTTGCTGCAGTACTTGGCGCGCACCCCGGTCCAGGCTTGCGTCGCCTCGATGGCCCGCTGAACCGGCTACGGGTCTCGCGCCCTCGACGGCAAGCCATCAGACTGTCCTCATGGAGTGGACGCGTGCGAAGGACTGGCTGATCGGTGCTACCGGGATGGTCCTCGTCCTTGGTGTCGCGCTTGCAATTCTCTGGTGGGTGGTGAGCGATCCAGCAGGCCAGGGCGAGACCGGGCCCGTGCCGGCGCCGACGGTGGGCGCCGGGAGCCCACCGGGCGCAGGGCCTCCCGCCGACCTGCGCGAGGACGAGGTGTGGCTCGCCGACCTTGCGCTGGACGCCGGGACAGTGGTGACCGCGGGCTCCATGCTCCGTGACGTCCGGGCCGTCGGGCAGGACGTGGTCACGGGGCCGGACGGGCTGGTCGCTGGACGCCTCGCCGTGGACGTGACCGTGCCGTTCGAGGTTGTCGCCGACGAGCTCGGTGACGGGACCGAGGTCCGTGCCGCCGACGGCGGCCGGGCCACGGTGGTCCGCACCGTGGAGGTCATGGGCCGCGAGATGCGCGTCGTCGCCACCGGCACGGTCGAGGTCGAGGCCGGCAGGCTCGTCGTCGAGCCGCGCTCGATCGACTTCGGTGGGCCGGACTTCCTCTCCGACGCCGTCGCCGGCGTCGTGCGCAGGCTCGTGACCATCGAGCACGACATCGAGGGCCTGCCCGAGGGACTCGTGCTCCAGGACGTCGCCGTCCAGGGCGACGGCTTCCGTGCCAACTTCCGGGGCGAGGACGTCGAACTCGTCCCGTAACTTCAGACGGGCAGGGAAACCGAACGGTGACGCCGCAGGGCGCGGACCAGCTGAGTCCGCCGGACGAGCAGGAACGCGAGCAGGGCCGCGGCGAGGACAGCCGGGAACACGAGGCCCGAGAAGACCGTTACCCCCAGCCACAGGCTCAGGGACAGGATGAGACTGTCCAGGAGTCCGGGGCGGATCGGTGAGGTGTCGAATCGGGCGCCGCCCACCGCGGTGAGTATCGCTGAAGCCAGCAGGCCCGAAATCAGCCAGCCGCCGTAGTTGGACAGCGGCACGCCATAGTAGGGGCCGCCGTCGGGCCACACCCAGAACCCCAGCGAGACCGCTCCGGGGTCCAGGACGCCGTCCACCGCCACGAGGAGGAGTGCGGAGGCGATGATCCGGCGTAGCGTGCTCCCAGTGCCGGCGAAGACGGCAACCGTGCCGATCACCAGGGGAACGTAGGAGAGGGGGAGAAGGAAGGGCACGAGATCGAAGGCCTTGGGACCGAGCGGATCTCCGTAGTGGAACTCACCGTAGGGAAGGCCGGTTGCCACACCGAAGCCTTCGATGAGGTACCCGAACAGTGAGACGGCGACGAGTGCGGAAACTGCCCGCGCCGCTCCCGACTGCTGCCGGAGAGCTACGAAGGCCGGCAGGGCAATCAGTACGTTGAAGACGTAGGACCCCACGCTTGCCCCGGGGACGTCGGGAAACTCGACCACGAAAAAGCCCGAGAGGAACAGGAAGACACAAGCGGCGATGAGGATCCGCGGGACAGGGCGGGCGACTGCGGTTCTCGGCACGGTTCCCATCCTCTCAGGTGGGGTCACCGCCTCAAACCGCAGGCCCGGTTCGGCGACCACCGCTCGCCCGCCGGACATCTAACGGCCGAGCAGCTTTTCCAGGGCGATGGTGCCGTCCGTCTTCGGAAGCAGAAGCCAGAGGACGCCGTAGAGCGGAAGGCTGACCACCGGCAGGAGGAAGCTCAGGAGCATCCCGATACGTACGTACGCCACGGGCCAGTTGAAGGAGAGTGCGATGCCGGAGGCGATGCCGCCTGCAAGGCCTCCGGGGGCCCGTTTGAGGGGAGAGGAGCGGAGGACGCGGTAGAAGGTATTCATAATCTCAGGCTTTCTGATAGGCGGTAGGTGTGCAGATGAGGCCGCGGGGCGGAGGGTGGGCGCTCACGACGGCGGTTCGGTCCGGTCCTTCCGCGCCATGGCCAGTGCACCGCCGATCACGAGTGCGGCCCCGGTTCCCACCAGCAGGCCCATGAGGACGATACCGGTGTCGAACTGGATATCGGTGAGCTGGTTCAGGAGGACGAGCGACCCGATGACAAGGATCACTGCGCCCCAGACGATCGTTCCTGGCCCGGGCCGCCGGGTGGAGGGGGTTTCCTGCGGACTCATGGTGTGGTTCCTGTCTCCTGGGCGGTCACGGTGACGTCGCTGACGGCGCCGCTGACTTCTAGAACGATGGTTGGTTCGGAGGATTGTCCGTCGAGTTCAAGGGTTTCCGGCTGCCACACGCCCTCCGACGTGGAACTGTCAGCGCCGTCCGTCAGTTGCGTTGCTCCGAGGAACAGCCGGGACCTGACCTCCACCGGAATTCCGCTGGGAACGACGATGTCGACATCAGCGGCGACCGAATGGATCGGAATCACAACGTCATTCCGCAATTCTCCGAGCCCCGTCAAGTCGATGGTGCTTTCGGCCGCCACGGCGGTGTAACCGCGCTCCGCCGTCGTCATGTCGGTGGCCGCGGTGCTCCCGGAGGCCCCGACGATCCACCGCCCCTGCGGCAGCTCCAAAGGAAGTACGACGGCGGCGAGGGCCGTCAGGAAGCCGGCAAGGCCCATGAAACCCGAAGTACGGCCCAGGATTCCCAGGATCACGATCCCGATGCCGAGGGTCATGGCACCTGCTGCGAGTGCTACGGGCACCGCTGAGTCGCCGAGGTCGAGGACTCCCGTGTAGTCGAGCGCGAGGATGATGCTGACCACCGTGAGGGCTCCGCCGAGGTGGAGTGCGGTTTCGCTGCCGGAGGGTCGCGGAATGGGGCGTCTCGGAGTGCCGGGAACGCGGGGAGGTGGCGGTAGATAGGGCCGGGTGCCGGTCGGGAGGGGACCCATCGGCATCGGGTGTGTGTGCAGCGGTGGTGTCGGCATCGGAGCCGTATCCATGGGCCCCGCCTGTGTAGATCCCGGAGGAGTTGCGGTGTAGGCGCCCTGCTGGAAACCGGCGGCGGGATAACCGGCCGCGGGAAATCCGGCTGCCGGATTCTCGCGATTGCGTGATTGGCCGACGGCCCAGTAGATGATGAATCCCACGCCTCCCACCCAGGCGATCGTCCAGAGGAACGGCCCGGCTCCGCTGTCACCGAAGAAGGGCAGGTTGGGGCGCCACAGCCCCATCACGGAGAGGACCACCGCTCCCGTCATGCCACCGGTCCAAACACCACGCCCGGCCTGCTCGGTGTGGATGCGCCCGTCGGGTTCAGGCAGGAGTGCCCAGGCGAGCCCGTACAGCAGCACGCCGATCCCCCCGAAAACAGCGAGTATCACCAGCAGGCCTCGCACGAGGACGACATCGAGCCCCGTCCGCTGGGCGAGGCCGCCGGCCACGCCGCCGATCCAACGGTCGGGAGCCCGGACTATGCCGAGACCCCGCAGCCAGGCGAAGAACGAATTCGAGGCCGGAAGGGAGCTGGAAGCGACCGGCCCGGACTGGGCCTGCCCGCCCGTTCTGCCCGAGGCATGCGCTCCTGCGTAGCGGGGTTGTCCTTCTGGTGCGGGTTCTGAGGTCATATTCCGATCCTGCCAGCAGCAATCCGGCTACGGAATCGGGGCCAGCCCTGAGTCCTCCCTGAGTGTCCCCCGGCATTCGAGGGACAACCCCTGAGAAGGATGGGGAGGGCCATGAAAAGACTGGCGGACGTGCTTCTATTGAGCCATGAGACCCCCACTGCTGCGCTCGCCCGACGGCGTGATCGCAGGGGTGTGCGCGGGTCTTGCAGTACATCTCGGTCTCTCCCTCCGGTTCGTGCGGATCGCCATGGTGCTGTTGACCTTCGCGTCGGGAGCCGGAGCCCTCCTGTATGCGTGGCTGTGGATCTTCGTGCCGTCTTCAACGGACAGCGCAGCCGCGGTGAAGGTGAGGAACGGGCCTGCACGGTTCATGAACGATCACCCTGCACGCCGGGCTGGCCGCAAGGAATTCCTTTTCGGCGCGGTGATGCTCTTGCTTGCGGCGGCCTTCGCCGCCCAGCAGTTGGGCCTTCCGGTGGAGTGGGGCACCCTCCTTCCCCTGGGGGTGGTGGCTGCGGGGGCAGCGCTGGCCTGGGCGCAGCTCGACGACGTTCGTCGGGCCGGTCTGATGGACCAGGCCGGCGCGCACCGGGCGAGTGGACTGGCGCGGCTCCTGGTGGGCCTCGTCCTGGTGATCATCGGCGTGCTGGTCATGGTGTCGGGATCCATTCCGTGGTCGCTGACCTGGGCCACCCTCGTTGCGACTGCTGCAGTCCTGGGCGGGGTGGGCCTCGTTCTCGCGCCGTGGGGCCTGAAGTTCTGGCGCGACCTCGAGGTGGAACGGGCCGGCCGTGTACGCGAGGCAGCGCGCGCCGAATTCGCTGCTCACCTCCATGACTCAGTGCTGCAGACCCTGGCGCTGATCCAGAACCGGGCCACGTCGGAATCGGACGTCATCCGGCTGGCCCGGGCGCAGGAGCGCGAGCTGCGCCAGTGGCTCTATGCGGACCATGCGGACCAGGCCGGCACCCTCGCGGAACGGATCCGCGCCTTCGCTGCCGAGGTGGAGGACGCCTACGGCTATTCAGTGACGGTGGTGGCGGTGGGTGACGCCCCGCTGACGCCGGGAAATGAGGCCCTCGCGCAGGCGGCACGGGAGGCGATGCTGAATGCCGCCAAACATGCCCGTGTTCCGGTATCGGTGTACCTTGAACTCGGCGCGCAGGGCTCGGAAGTGTTCGTCCGCGACCGCGGCACGGGCTTCAAGGAGACTGCGGTGCCGCCGGACCGCCTTGGAATCCGGGAGTCCATTCATGGACGGCTTTCGCGGCACGGCGGCCATGCCTCGATCCGCAGCGGGCCGGACGGCACCGAAGTCACGCTGAGCATGCCAGAACACACTGCAAAGGACCGCTGGGAGAGCAATGGACAGGGTTCCTGAAACAATCACCGGCACGAGGATCGGCGTCGTCGTCGTCGATGATCACGCGATTTTCCGCTCGGGTCTCAAGTCGGACCTCGGGCCAGGCATTGCCGTGCTCGGTGAAGCTGCGTCCGTGGAAGAAGCGATCGCCGTGATCCGGGAGCACCGCCCTCAGGTGGTGCTCCTGGACGTGCACCTCCCGGGAGGCAGGGGCGGTGGTGGCGCCGAAGTGATCCATGGCTGTTCACGCCTGGGCAGCGACACCCGGTTCCTCGCGCTCAGCGTCTCGGATTCAGCGGAGGATGTGGTCGCCGTCATCCGTGCTGGGGCGCGCGGCTATGTCACCAAGACCATTTCCGGTGCGGAGATCACCGACGCCGTCCAACGGATCGCCTCGGGGGACGCGGTGTTCTCCCCGCGGCTTGCCGGCTTCGTCCTCGACGCTTTCGGCACTGCCGCGGTTGCTTCCGTCGATTCCGAACTCGACCGCCTGTCCGCCCGCGAAGTGGAGGTGATGCGCCTGATTGCACGCGGCTACAGCTACAAGGAAGTGGCGAAGGCACTGTTCATCTCGGTGAAGACCGTCGAAACCCACGTCTCGGCCGTGCTGAGGAAACTCCAGCTCTCCTCGCGTCACGAACTCACCCGATGGGCGGCGGAGCGGCGGCTGCTCTGACTGGTCCGCAGCCGCTCCGGTTCCCCTCAACGGGCCGAGGACAGGAATTCCTGCAGCCTGCCGACCCCCACGGCGAGGTCCTCGTCGCCCAGCGCATACGACAACCGGAGGAAGCCGCTCGGCCCGAACGCCTCGCCCGGCACCACCGCAACCTCCACCTTCTCAAGGATGAGGGTGGCAAGTTCCGCCGACGTCGTCGGGGTGGAATCGCCCAGCGAGCGCCCGAGCAGGGCGCGCACGTCGGCGTAGGCATAGAACGCGCCGTGGGGCGTGGGACATTCGACGCCATCGATCGCACCGAGACCGGCCACCATCGCGCGGCGCCGCCGGTCGAACGCGACCTTCATTTCCTGCACGGCCGTCAACGGACCGGAAACCGCGGCGAGCGCGGCCATCTGCGACACGTTCGCGACGTTCGACGTCGCATGGGACTGGAGGTTGGTGGCCGCCCTGATGAGGTCCTTCGGCCCGATCATCCAGCCGACACGCCAGCCCGTCATGGCGTAGGTCTTCGCGACGCCGTTCACGATGACGAGCTTGTCTCCCAGCGCGGGGGCGGCCGTGGCGATCGAGGTGAACGGGACGCCGTCGTAGGTCAGGTGCTCGTAGATCTCATCGGTGACCACCCACAGTCCGCGGGCCGCAGCCCACTCGCCGATCCGCCTCACCTGGTCCGGACCGTAGACGGCGCCGGTCGGGTTCGACGGCGAGACGAACAGCAGCACTTTGGTCCGGGGGGTGATCGCGGCGTCGAGCTGCTCCGGGGTGACGAGGTAGCCCTGCTCGGGACCGGCGAACACTTCGACGGGGACGCCACCGGCAAGCCGGATCGCCTCGGGGTACGTGGTCCAGAAGGGCGAGGGAACGAGCACCTCATCCCCGGGGTCGAGCAGCCCGGCGAACGCCTGGTAGACGGCCTGCTTGCCGCCGTTGGTCACGAGGACCTGGGCCGGGTCGACGCTGTAGCCGGAGTCGCGCAGCGTCTTGTCCGCGATCGCCTGTTTGAGCTCAGGAAGCCCGCCGGCAGGGGAGTAGCGGTGGAAGCGGGGCTGCCGCGCGGCGTCGACCGCGGCCTCGACGATGTAGTCGGGAGTGGGGAAGTCGGGCTCGCCAACCCCGAAGCCGATGACCGGCCGGCCGGCTGCCTTGAGCGCCTTCGCCTTCGCATCGACGGCAAGCGTGGCGGATTCCGCGATGGACGCGATCCTGCGGGAGATACGCGGAAGGCTCTTGCGCGTCGAATCGTCGGTGGTCGCGTTCATCGGGTCCCGTTTCTTCAAGAGGGTATTGCCGCACCCAGTTTAGGTGGTCGCCCACCCGGAGAAAGGAAAATGACATCGGACCATGCGTGACGGCGCCCGTCCGGGGTGTCCGGTTCGACGGAACGGCGGCGATTGCGTAGACTTGATCCTCGGTGTTCGAACACCGGAATGCACTGCGCCCGGGATAACCGTTGGCGCTTGGTAAGAAACCTGTGTTGCAGGATGCAGGAGTGCAAGTACAGCACAAAGGGTAGTGGCGCAATTGGTAGCGCAGCGGTCTCCAAAACCGCAGGTTGCAGGTTCGAGTCCTGTCTGCCCTGCGCATAGCCGACGCAGTAGATGCGGCGGTGCGGCAGGAAAAGATCACGAAGCTTCGGTGCAGGCAGCGGTTCTGCCCGGCAGTACACAGAACCAGCTGGGGGCGCTTTCGGTGGTCCGGCTGGGAAACCACACAGATTGATGAGGTTGAAGGTGACCGATACGGCTGCGAGCAGCTCCAAGGGAAGCCCTTCCGAGAAGGAAGCCCCCAGGCGCGGGTTTTTCGGGCGCATCATCCTCTTCGTTCGCCAGGTGATTGCCGAGCTCCGGAAGGTTGTCACCCCCACACGCCGGGAGCTGGTGAGGTTCACCATCACCGTACTTACCTTCGTGGTGATCATGATCCTCATCGTGACCGGGCTCGATTTCCTGTTCGGCACCGGTGCCGTCTGGGTGTTCGGAGACAGCTGACGCTGATCCGGCCCCGCGGCGTCCCGGCGTGGCTCAACGAGTACAAGCAATGCAAGGCTGAAGATTTCCAGAAAGCAGGCGGCTAGGTGTCCGAGCAAGAACTCGAACGGCAGATCACAACTGAAGATGATGGTCTGGAGAACGAGGATCAGGTAACGGAGGCGGATGTCGAGATCGACGCCGCTGATACCGACGCGACGGCGGAAGCTCCTGCGGATATTGATCCGGACGCCGTTGTCGATCCAGACGTCGACGGCGTTCTTGACGCCGACGAGGGCGTCGGCGAGGCAACTGATGTCGAGGTGGCTGAGGACGCCGAGGGAGCCGAGGCCGAGGTTCCGGCGCAGGAAGATCCGGTTGCCGCCTTCAAGGCCAAGCTTCGGCGCCAGGACGGTGACTGGTATGTCATCCACTCCTATGCAGGCTACGAGAACCGGGTGAAGGCGAACCTCGAAACCCGCATCCAGACGCTCGACATGGAGGATTTCATCTACGAGATCCAGGTGCCCATGGAAGAGGTCGTGGAGATCAAGAACACGGCGCGGAAAATCGTCAACCGCGTGCGTATCCCGGGGTACGTGCTGGTCCGGATGGAGCTCACCGACGAATCGTGGGGTGCCGTGCGCCACACGCCGGGCGTGACCGGTTTCGTGGGCAATGCCCACAACCCCGTGCCGCTCAGCCTGACGGAAGTGTTCTCCATGCTTGAACACACGGTGGTCCACACGGACGCCGAATCGGGCAAGCCGATCAAGCCGCAGTTCGCGCCTGTTACGGTCAACTTCGAGGTAGGCGAGTCGGTGACGGTCAATGAAGGACCGTTCGAGACCCTGCCGGCGACCATTTCCGAGATCAAGCCCGAGTCGCAGCAGCTCGTCGTGCTGGTGTCGATCTTCGAACGTGAGACTCCGGTAACGCTCTCATTCAGCCAGGTCACCAAGATCCAGTAGGACCTGCGAATTCCAGCTTCGCTTTTTCCCGGCCTGCTTTAGCCGGGGAGAGCGGTTGGTCATCACGCCATGATGACCGAAAACCCACGGGACGCTCCTGTCCCGGGGGACGTAATGCAAGAAAAGGACCCTTTCATGGCCCCCAGAAAAAAGGTCACCGGCCTCATCAAGCTGCAGATCAATGCAGGTGCCGCCAACCCGGCACCCCCCATCGGTCCTGCGCTTGGCCAGCATGGTGTCAACATCATGGAATTCTGCAAGGCGTACAACGCTGCCACTGAATCCCAGCGCGGAAACGTTATCCCCGTGGAAATCACGGTGTACGAAGACCGTTCATTCACCTTCATCACCAAGACCCCACCGGCCGCCGAGCTCATCAAGAAGGCTGCCGGCGTCCCCAAGGGTTCCGGCACCCCTCACACGGTCAAGGTCGCCAACCTGACCAACGCCCAGGTCGAGGAAATCGCCACCATGAAAATGGAGGATCTCAACGCCAACGATGTGAAGGCTGCAGCGAAGATCATCGCCGGCACCGCCCGCTCCATGGGCATCACGGTCGAGGGCTAGCACCTTCCTACCCGGACGGGGCGGCACCGCTGCCTCATCCTCAATTTCATTCATAGAACGGCGCCGGTCCCACCTCGGGTGGACGGCGGCGTGTGGCAGGGCCCAGCGCGGTCCGCAGACCACGACTGCATAAGGAGAAAAAGCAGATGGCACAGCGCAGCAAAGCATACCGGGGAGCTGCCGCGAAGATCGAGGCGGATACCCACTACGCCCCGTACGACGCAGTAGTTCTCGCGAAGGAAACCAATCCGTCGAAGTTCGACGCCACGATCGAGGTAGCATTCCGCCTCGGCGTCGACCCCCGCAAGGCCGACCAGATGGTCCGCGGCACGGTCAACCTGCCCCACGGTACGGGTAAGACCGCCCGCGTCCTCGTGTTCGCCACGGGTGACCGCGCCGAAGCAGCCATCGCTGCCGGAGCCGATTTCGTCGGTTCCGACGACATGATCGAGAAGGTTGCCGGCGGCTGGGTCGACTTCGACGCCGCCGTCGCAACCCCTGACCTCATGGGCAAGGTGGGACGCCTGGGCAAGATCCTCGGTCCTCGCAACCTGATGCCGAACCCGAAGACCGGAACTGTCACAGCAGACGTAGCCAAGGCAGTGACCGATATCAAGGGCGGAAAGATCGACTTCCGCGTGGACAAGCACTCCAACCTCCACTTCATCATCGGCAAGGTGTCCTTTGACGTCCAGAAGCTCGCGGAGAACTACGCCGCGGCGCTTGAAGAGGTACTGCGCCTGAAGCCTTCCGCTTCGAAGGGCCGGTACATCCAGAAGGCCACGGTATCGACCACCTTCGGTCCGGGCATTCCCGTCGACCCGAACGTCACCAAGGTCCTGGCAGTCGTCTAGTTCCAGCACGTGAAGAAAACCCGCACCGGTTCCCGGTGCGGGTTTTCTTTTTCTCAAGCCACCTCTAGTAGTTAGCAGTTCCCAATCAGTGAGCCTACGCTGGTGGAATGACAACGCCCGAGCTGCTGATCGAACGGTTATGAAGAGCGATATGTGTTCCTGACGCAGAGCAATAGCCGACTGGTGGGCTGCGCTGTGCTCGACGCCCGCTGACGGACAACCTTTCCGCGTGCTATCTGGACATCCTCGTGCATCCCGGCGAACGCCGGCAGGGTGTGGCCTGGGCACTGTCTTCGGTGGCGGACGCTCAAGTACGTAGCCTCGGTCGTACGGTGATCACGGGATGGAATGAAGTGCGGCTTCCCGACACGCCTGACGCCGGAGAACTCGTCGTGCCGGACAGCGGCGCAGGAGGCTATCCAAGGCATAGCGGGTCAGCGGCGCTTGCCCTGGCGGAAGGTTACGGGCTGGCTCAGGTGGACCGGGTGAGTCTTTGCGAGCGGGGTGATCCCGATCCGAGGCGCGGCGGGGCGGTCGCGGAGGACGGCTCTTCGCTGGTTTTCTGGGGCAACAGCGTCCCTGATGACCTCAGTCACCACTACGCCGTACTACGACGGTTCAGAAGTACAGATACACCACTGGGCGGTTTTGTCCTCGAGGAGGAGGTGTCGGATCAGGAACGGATTCGCGCCGATGAGGCCCGCCACGCTGCCGGCGGTGGACTCGGCCTCGTCTGCGCCGCCGTCGAGAAGGAAAGCGGCGCTCGTCGGGCACACCGTGCTTCATTCAAGCGCCGCCGCACCGCATGTTGCCTATCAGGAAAACACCCTGGTTTTCCGCCGGTACCGTGGACACCGGCTCGGATACCGGATGAAGGCTGCGAATCTTGAGCGGCTCCGAGACGAGTGGCCCGAGGTCAAGCGCCTGTATACCTGGAATGCCGCGGAGAACAGCTTCATGCTTGCAGTCAACATCGAGCTCGGATTTCGGCCCGTAGGCGCGACTGCCGGCTGGCAGAAGAAGCTGTAATAAGCGGGCGCGAGCGGCTTGATTTGGGAAGTCCGTGCCCCGTCGCGTAGGCTGGAAGAACCAAAGACCGTCGGTCGATGTCCTCCACCTTTTCCTTTTCAGCATTCTTATGGGAAGAGTAAGGAGATACATCCGAATGTTCCCGTAAGGGACGGCCAGCGCAGGTGAACGAAGCTTTTCTCCGCTAAAGACGAACTCGTCTTTGGTGTCGAGTAGCCCCGTGCATCTGCGCGGGGCGTTTTTTATTGGGCTGTAAAGCCGGCCTATATTCCCCGGAAGGAGGGTTATGGCAACGCCAACAAAGGTAACTGCGGTGGAGGAACTGACGAATGATTTCAAGGAATCCACGGCTGCTGTCCTGACCGAATACCGTGGGCTCACTGTTGCACAACTCAAGGATCTCCGCCGTTCACTCGGTGGGGAAACCAAGTTTGCCGTCGTCAAGAACACCCTGACAGGCATTGCGGCCAAGGAAGCTGGCATCGACGCGTTCGAAGGCCAGCTCGCCGGACCCACCGCAATCGCTTTCATCAAGGGCGACGCAATCGCTGCAGCGAAGAGCCTGACGGATTTCGCGAAAGCCAACCCCAAGCTCGTCATCAAGACCGGAATCTTCGAGGGCAAGCCCCTCGATGCTTCAGAGGTTGTTGCCCTGGCAGCCCTCGAGTCGCGTGAATTCCAGCTCTCTCGGGTTGCCGGTGTGCTGAAGGCACCAATGGCCGCCCTTGCCCGCACGGTTGACGCCCTGCGCATCAAGCTCGAAGAGGGCAGTGCTGCACCAGCTGAAGACGCCGGTGCTCCCGTTGCCACTGAGGAGGCCGCTGCACCCGCAGAGGCGCCCGCTGAGGAAGCCGCAGCACCCGAAGAGAAGTAGTTCTCCTCACCCATCACACTCCGGTGCAGTGCACCACCAAAGAAAGGATGCTTAGCCATGGCGAAGCTCACCAACGAAGAGCTCATCGAAGCTTTCAAGGAACTGTCCATCATCGAACTCTCGGACTTCGTGAAGTTGTTCGAAGAGACCTTTGATGTCACCGCTGCTGCAGTTGCAGTCGCCGGCCCCGCCGGTGGCGGCGCAGGCGCCGAAGCCGAAGAGGAGAAGGATTCCTTCGACGTAGTCCTCGAAGCTGCCGGCGACAAGAAGATCGCAGTGATCAAGGAAGTTCGCGCCCTGACCTCGCTGGGTCTCAAGGAAGCCAAGGACGTTGTCGACAGCGCTCCCAAGGCCGTCCTCGAAGGCGCAACCAAGGAAGCCGCGGAAAAGGCAAAGGAAGCTCTCGAAGCTGCCGGCGCCACCGTCTCCCTCAAGTAGTCCGCTCGGGCAGCCTGGCTGCCTGGACACAGGAACGGCCCTGACTCTTCGGAGTCAGGGCCGTTTCTGCGTCCAGTGCCAGTTCTGCCGGTCGCCCCCGTCGGGAACGTGGCGTCGGAGCTACTCCTCGAGCCAGAGCAGCAGCGCCTCGCCCTGGCCGCCACCGCCGCAGAGCGAGACGGCTGCCTTACCGCTGCCGCGCCTACTGAGCTCGAAAGCGGCATGCAGGGCAAGCCGCGCCCCTGAGGCCCCGATCGGATGCCCGAGGGCGATCGCCCCGCCGTGGATGTTGCACTTCTCCAGCGGGTAGTCGAGATCCTTGAGGGACTGGCAGGCAACCGACCCGAACGCCTCATTGATCTCGATGAAGTCGACGTCCGACGTCGACCACTGGGCCCGCTGCAGCGCCTGCGCAATAGCGTTCGACGGCTGGGAGTGGAGGCTGTTGTCGGGACCGGCGACCTGACCCGGCGCGCCGACGACCGCCATCACCGAAAGCCCTGCTTCCTCGGCCTTCTGCCGCGTGGTCACGATCACCGCTGCGGCACCGTCGGACAGGGGCGAGGAATTGCCTGCGGTGATCGTGCCTTCCCTGTCGAACGCCGGACGCAGACCGGCGAGCGTCGCCGTCGTCGTCGTGGGCCGAATACCCTCATCCGTGGTCAGGACTAGATCGTCGCCCTTGCGCTGGGGTACCGAAACGGGAACGATTTCGTCGGCGAACACCCCTGCCTCCGTTGCGGCGGCTGCGCGCTGGTGGGAGATGGCAGCCACGTTGTCCTGTGCGGTGCGTTCGATTCCGAGGGCCGTGTTGCCGCGTTCGGTGGAAGCACCCATCGACTCGTTGTCGAAGGCATCTGTCAGCCCATCGTTCGCCACGGCATCGAGCGCCTGGATGTTGCCGTAGTTCCAGCCCTGGCGTGAGCCCGGGAGAAGGTGAGGGCCGCGCGACATGGATTCCTGGCCGCCTGCGACCACCATGGTCGCCTCGCCGCTGCGGATCAGCCGTGCGGCGTCGATCACGGCAGTGAGGCCGGAGAGGCACACCTTGTTGATGGTCACCGTCGGTACGTCCCAGCCGATGCCGGCCTTGATCGACGTCTGTCGCGCGGGATTCTGGCCGCAGCCAGCCTGCACCACGTGTCCCAGGATAACGGCATCGACGTCGGCTGCGGCTACGCCGGCATGTGCCAGGGCGCCGGTGATGGCGAACGCGCCGAGTTCAACGGCGGTGAAGGGGGCGAGCTGGCCATTGAGCCGGCCCGTCGGTGTGCGGGCACCGCCCACAATGACGACGTCCTGAGGAGTGGGTGTTGGAGTTGCCATGGGCTGCAGTGCTCACTTTCGTCGTCGAAAACTGACCTCTTCAAGGCTAGCCGGTTGCCGACGCTCCAGCTAATGTCTGCTAACCGAAATTTTGTCCGGCAGGCTTGGGCCCCGAGGGATAGAGGAGCGGCAGCTGCAGCGTCAGCCACGGGCTGAAGGCCCAGGGCGCAGCGGTGACGGCGGACACCAGCTGGGCCGGTTCCACCCACTTCCAGTCCATGACCTCGTCCGGTGAGGGCGCCAGGTCGCCGTCGATGACTGCAGTGAAGACCGGGCACACCTCGTTCTCCACAATGCCCGACGCGTCGGTGGCGCGGTAGCGGAAATCGGGCAGGGCGGGCGCGATCCCGGCGACGCTCATGCCCAGCTCCTGGGACGCGCGTCGGACGATGGCCTGCTCCGTACTCTCGCCCGGTCCGGGATGGCCGCAGAAGGAGTTCGTCCAGACACCGGGCCAGGCCCGCTTCGACATTGCCCGACGGGTGACGAGGATCTGCCCCTCGCCGTTGTACACGTGGGTCGAGAAAGCGAGGTGGAGCGGCGTGGAGTCGGAATGGACCGTCGCCTTCTCCTGCGTTCCCGTGGGGCTGCCGTCCTCGGCCAGCAACACCACCAACTCCACCGACTCCGTCTCCGGTGCGCTACCGCCTGAAAGCCGTGCCATGGTGCCTTCTTCCACTTTTCCTGCCGCATCCGCGAACCCGGACCGCGCCTCATTCGGACTCCCGAAGGAGACCTGTTTCGTCAGCGGCGTTCTGTCCGTGTTTACTTTACCTATGGACATGGACAGCCTGCTGGTCGAGCCCGGAGGGCTCGAGCAGGTTGAAGGTGTGCTTCAGCGCTTTTTCGATGAGTCGAAAGTGCGCGCCGCGAAGATCGGCCCCGGTTACCTCGGGCTCTGGGAGGCCCTCGAAGGATGCACCGCCGGCGGCAAGCGGTTCCGGCCGCGCATGGTGATGTCCGCCTACCGGATGCTCGGCGGGCTCGACGACGGCAACGCCGCCGTAGTGGGCGCGGCGTTCGAAATGCTTCACACTGCACTGATCGTGCACGACGACGTCATCGACCGCGACTTCGTCCGCCGCGGCATCCCGAACGTCTCCGGCCGCTACCGCAGCGTTGCGGAGGCTGCCGGTGCTTCGGCTGCGACGGCGGAGCACATCGGCTTTTCCGCCGGCGTCATCGCTGGAGACCTTGCCCTGTCCAACGCCTACCGGCTGCTGGACTGGGTCGAGGCCGACACCGCCACCCGGCGGAGGCTCAATGAAATCCTCGACGAAGCCGTCTTCGCCTCCGCCGCAGGTGAGTTCCTCGATATCGAAACGGCGCTCAGTTCCACAGTTCCGCCGCTCGAGGACATCGTGAGGATGGCGCGGCTCAAAACCTCCGTCTACTCCTTCGAGGGCCCGTTGCAGGCTGGTGCCGTGCTCGCGGGAGCGAGGGAGGACGTCATCGCGAGGCTGGGGGATTTCGGCCGGGACGCGGGCATCGCCTACCAGATCGCTGATGACCTCCTCGGGGTATTCGGCAATGAAACCCGAACGGGCAAGACGAACTGGGGCGACCTCCGCGAGGGCAAGCGCACCGCACTGCTTTCCTTCGTCGCTGCCCGTCCGGAGTGGGACAGCATTTCCTCATTGATCGGGTCTCCGCGGATGTCGGCCTCCGACGCCGAATACGTCCGCAGGGTGCTCGTCGACTCCGGGGCGAGGGACTACTCGGTGGGGCTCGCCGAAGATTACGCCGGGCGTGCCCGCAGGCACCTCGAAACGGATGGCGTACCGCCAGGCCTCCGCTCAGCGCTCGAGCCAGTGGTCAGCGCCGTCGTCAACCGGGTCCGCTGACATGGGCGTCGAGGATTCGCTTGCACGCTACAACGCCGCAGCCCTGAGGACCTCGGGGGAGGTCATCCGGTGCTACTCCACGTCCTTCGGCCTCGCCTCGAAGCTGCTCGAACGCAGGAAACGCGGTTCCATCGAAGCCGTCTACGCGCTGGTCCGGGTGGCGGATGAGATCGTCGACGGTGCGGCCGCCGGCGCCGGCCTCGACCCCGCCGCGGTCCAGGCGCTCCTCGATGCACTGGAGCGTGAGACCGAGGCGGCGATGGGAACCGGCTACAGCGCCAACCTCGTGGTCCACGCCTTCGCAGTCGCGGCCCGGAAGGATGGCATCGATGCCACCCTCACCCGACCGTTCTTCGCATCGATGCGCGCCGATATCACGCAGACCGAGCACACGCAGGAATCCTTCGACCGGTACGTCTACGGATCGGCCGAAGTCGTGGGTCTGATGTGCCTGAAGGTCTTCCTGGTCGGCCGGACGGTCCCGCCCGGGGAGGAACGAGTGCTGGTGGAGGGGGCGAGACACCTCGGTGCCGCGTTCCAGAAGATCAATTTCCTCCGGGATCTGGCCGAGGACTTCTCCACACTGGGGCGCAGCTACTTCCCGGGAATCCGGCCGGGACACTTCAACGAGGCTGACAAGCACCGGTTGCTCGACGACATCGACGAGGACCTTCGCATCTCCGCGGCGGCCCTACCCGGTCTGCCTGCTTCCCCCCGGCGCGCCGTCGCCCTCGCGCAGGGCCTGTTCACCGAACTTGCCGCTCGGCTGCGGAAGACCCCGGCCGAGGAGCTGCTGGGCACGCGGATCCGCGTGCCCAACCCCGTCAAGCTGCGCATCCTGGCGCGGGCTCTCGCCGGAAGCGCGGTCCCGGACCCGGCCGTGCAGGAAGAGGCATCATGACTCCGCAGCAGGGCAGCACCGGACCTCGCGTCGCAGGCAGGCGCGTCGTCGTCGTCGGCGGTGGAATCGGCGGGCTGGCGTCGGCCGCCCTGCTGGCGGCTGAAGGCCACACCGTCACATTGCTGGAGAGGCGGGAGCAGGTGGGCGGCCGTGCAGGATCGTGGGAGCAGGACGGCTTCCGCTTCGACACCGGGCCGTCCTGGTACCTGATGCCCGAGGTGATCGATCATTTCTTCCGGCTCCTGGGCACCAGCGCCGAGGAGCAGCTGAACCTCGTCAAGCTGGATCCGGGTTACCGGGTCATCTTCGAGCAGGGCCTCGACACCGTTGACGTTCCCGCCGACCGCGAGGCCGTCACCAAGCTTTTCGAATCGATGGAAGCCGGTGCGGGGAAGGCCCTGTCCGACTACCTCGATTCGGCCGAGGACGCCTACTCGATGGCGAAGAAACGTTTCCTCTACTCCACCTTCGAGTCCTTCCTGCCGTTCCTCCGGCCGGACGTCCTGTCGCGGCTGCCCCGCATCGTCCGGCTGCTGCTCCAGCCGCTGCACGGGTTCGTGGCGAAGAGGTTCAAGGATCCCCGGCTCCAGCAGATCCTCGGCTATCCGGCGGTGTTCCTCGGCAGTTCCCCGTTCGAGGCCCCCAGCATGTACCACCTGATGAGCCACCTCGACCTCGACGACGGCGTGCTCTACCCGATGGGCGGTTTCACCACCCTGATCGAGGCAATGAGAACGGTGGCCGAGGGAGCGGGGGTCGACATCCGCACCGGCGCGGACGTCGTATCGATCGACGCCGCACCGGTGCGGCGTACCGGATGGACGCCGTCCCGCCGCTCGGCGCAGGTGCGGAGCGTGACCTACCGGACGGGGGAGACGGTCCACATTGTCGACGCCGACGTGGTGGTGTCGGCGGCTGACCTGCACCACACCGAGACGACGCTGCTTCCGCCCGCGCAGCAGACGTACCCCGAAAAGTACTGGCAGAAGAGGGTGCCGGGCCCCAGTGCGCTGCTGCTCTACCTGGGAGTGAAGGGCGGACTGCCGCAGCTCGAACACCACACCCTCCTCTTCACCACCGACTGGCGGGACAACTTCGGCCGCATCTTCGGCGCTGACACCTCCATTCCGTCCCCGGCGTCCCTCTACGTCTGCAGGCCGAGCGCAACGGATGGGTCGGTGGCGCCGGAGGGTTCCGAGAACGTCTTTGTCCTCGTCCCCATCCCGGCCGACGTCTCCATCGGCAAGGGCGGCTTCGAAGGCGGGGGAGACGCGCGCGTCGAGGACCTGGCCGACGAGGTCATCGCGCAGATCGCCGGCTGGGCCGGCATCCCGGACCTCGCCGAGCGCATCGTCGTGCGGCGCAGCTACGGACCACAGGACTTCGCGGAGGACCTCAACGCCTGGCGGGGAACCTCGCTGGGACCGGCGCACATCCTGAAGCAGAGCGCCTTCTTCCGCGGGTCGAACCGGAGCGCGAGGGTCGAGGGGCTCTACTACGCGGGAAGTTCGACGGTCCCCGGCATCGGCATCCCCATGTGCCTCATCAGCGCCGAGCTGATCATCAAGCGGCTCCGGGGCGACACCAGCACCGGGCCGTTGAAGGAGCCGCGGGTCCGGTCGAGTTGAGCTTGGTGGGGTTGACGCGGCATTGGACATTACGGTAGACGTACCGTAATGTAGGGATTTGCGTCTTCCCTCTAAACCTCAGCCTTCATATAGCGGTGGGCTTTGTTCTGCTCTCGTCGTTTAACGGGCCATTCGGTTCTTGATGGCGGGACTGGACACAGGTTAGCACTAAGATCCCCGCACGTACCTGCGGTGGCGGTGCTGAGTGCGGAGCGCTGACAAGCCTGACGGTCTGTGGAAGGATCCCTCTTGGTCGCCCCGAGCACCTCTAATAATGCAACCGCTACCAGCCAGGTCGACGCCGACGGCGCCGCACCCCGGCTCTCATTCGCAAAGATTCACGAACCGCTTGATGTTCCCAATCTTCTCGCCCTCCAGACGGACAGCTTCGACTGGCTCGTCGGCAACGAGCGCTGGAAGGCCCGCGTTGAGGAAGCGCTGGAAAAGGGACTGCAGGGTGTAGCCACCAGCTCCGGTCTGGCTGACATCTTCGAAGAAATCTCTCCCATCGAGGACTTCCAGGGCACCATGTCCCTGAGCTTCTCCGAGCCGGAGTTCGCCGACCCGAAGTACACCATGGCCGAGTGCAAGGATCGCGACGCGACCTACTCGGCTCCGCTATACGTCAAGGCCGAGTTCATGAACAACAACACGGGCGAGATCAAGCAGCAGACCGTGTTCATGGGCGACTTCCCCCTGATGACCGACAAGGGAACCTTCGTCATCAACGGCACCGAGCGTGTCGTCGTCTCCCAGCTGGTTCGTTCGCCGGGAGCCTACTTCGAGCGCACCGCCGACAAGACCAGCGACAAGGACATCTTCAGCGCGAAGATCATCCCTTCCCGCGGTGCCTGGTTCGAGCTCGAGATCGACAAGCGCGACCAGGTCGGCGTCCGCCTCGACCGCAAGCGCAAGCAGTCGGTCACCGTCCTCCTGAAGGCCCTCGGCTGGACCGAAGGCCAGATCCTCGAAGAGTTCGGCCAGTACGATTCGATCCGCGCCACGATGGAGAAGGACGCCACGGAAACCCGTGAGGACGCCCTGCTCGACATCTACCGCAAGCTCCGTCCGGGAGAGCCGCCCACGGTCGAGGCAGCCCAGACGCTGCTCGACAACCTGTACTTCAACTCGAAGCGCTACGACCTCGCGAAGGTCGGCCGCTACAAGATCAACCGCAAGCTGGGCATCGACAAGAACCTCGGGGACTCCGATGCGTCGGTCTTGAACATCGACGACATCGTCGCGATGATCAAGTTCCTCGTCGCGCTGCACGCCGGTGAGAAGACCCTCGGCGGCAAGCGCGACGGCGGCGACGTCGAACTGCGCGTCGAGGTCGACGACATCGACCACTTCGGCAACCGCCGTATCCGCGCCGTCGGCGAGCTCATCGAGAACCAGGTCCGCACGGGCCTGTCCCGCATGGAGCGCGTTGTGCGCGAGCGCATGACCACGCAGGATGTCGAGGCGATCACCCCACAGACGCTGATCAACATCCGCCCCGTGGTCGCCGCGATCAAGGAGTTCTTCGGTACCTCCCAGCTGTCGCAGTTCATGGACCAGAACAACCCGCTCGCCGGACTGACGCACAAGCGCCGCCTGTCCGCGCTGGGCCCGGGTGGACTCTCCCGTGACCGCGCAGGTATGGAAGTCCGAGACGTCCACCCGTCGCACTACGGCCGCATGTGCCCCATCGAAACCCCTGAAGGCCCGAACATCGGTCTCATCGGTTCGCTGGCGTCCTATGGCCGCATCAACGCATTCGGGTTCATCGAAACCCCGTACCGCAAGGTCGTCGACGGCCTCGTCACCGAGCAGATCGACTACCTGACCGCCGACGACGAGGTGGAGCGCCTGATCGCCCAGGCCAACGCCCCGCTCGCAGCCGACAACACGTTCGTCGAGGACATGGTCCTCGTGCGTACCCGTGGTGGTTCCGGCGAGCCCGTGCTCGTTACGCCGACCGAGGTCGAGTACATGGACGTCTCGCCGCGCCAGATGGTGTCGGTCGCGACGGCCCTGATTCCGTTCCTGGAGCACGACGACGCCAACCGTGCCCTCATGGGTGCGAACATGCAGCGTCAGGCTGTTCCACTGCTGCGCTCCGAGCGTCCGCTCGTGGGTACCGGCATGGAGAAGAACGCGGCAGTCGACGCCGGAGACGCAGTCACGGCGACGAAGGCCGGAGTGGTCAAGGAGGTCTCCGCCGACCTGGTGGCGATCCTCAACGACGACGGCACCGAGACGAACTACCCGATCATGAAGTTCGCCCGTTCGAACCAGGGCAACGCCTACAACCAGCGCGTGCTGGTCGCCGAAGGCGATCGCGTCGAGTACAACACGATCATCGCCGACGGCCCGTCCACCGATCAGGGTGAACTGGCACTGGGCAAGAACATGCTCGTGGCGTTCATGTCCTGGGAGGGTCACAACTTCGAGGACGCGATCATCCTCTCGCAGCGCATCGTCTCCGACGATGTCCTGACCTCGATCCACATCGAGGAGCATGAGGTCGACGCCCGCGACACCAAGCTCGGTGCCGAGGAAATCACCCGCGACATCCCGAACGTCTCCGAAGAGGTGCTGGGTGCGCTCGACGAGCGCGGCATCATCCACATCGGCGCCGAGGTCGAGGCCGGGGATATCCTCGTGGGCCGTGTCACCCCCAAGGGTGAAACGGAGCTCACGCCGGAGGAGCGCCTGCTCCGCGCCATCTTCGGTGAGAAGAGCCGCGAGGTCCGCGACACCTCACTGAAGGTTCCCCACGGCGAATCGGGTACCGTCATCGGCGTCCGGATCTTCGACCGCGACAACGACGACGAGCTTCCCCCCGGCGTCAACCAGCTGGTCCGCGTGTATGTTGCGCAGAAGCGCAAGATCACGGACGGCGACAAGCTGGCCGGCCGCCACGGCAACAAGGGTGTCATCTCCAAGATCCTGCCGATCGAGGACATGCCCTTCATGGAAGACGGAACCCCTGTCGACATCGTCCTGAACCCACTGGGTGTCCCGGGACGCATGAACGTCGGTCAGGTCCTCGAAATCCACCTCGGCTGGGCCGCCAAGCAGGGCTGGAAGATCGAGGGGGATCCCGAGTGGATGAAGAACCTCCCGAACCTGCCCCGCGAGGTCACGACGACCACGGTCTCAACCCCCGTGTTCGACGGCGCCACCGAGGATGAGATCGTCGGTCTGCTGAACTCGACCAACGTGACCCGCGACGGCGACCGCCTCATCGGCGAATCCGGCAAGGCGCGCCTGTTCGACGGCCGCTCCGGCGAGCCGTTCCCGGACCCCATCTCGGTCGGTTACATGTACATCCTGAAGCTCCACCACCTGGTGGACGACAAGATCCACGCCCGCTCCACCGGACCGTACTCCATGATCACGCAGCAGCCGCTGGGTGGTAAGGCACAGTTCGGCGGACAGCGCTTCGGTGAGATGGAAGTATGGGCGCTCGAAGCCTACGGTGCGGCGTACACGCTCCAGGAACTGCTCACCATCAAGTCCGATGACATCCATGGACGCGTGAAGGTCTACGAGGCCATCGTCAAGGGTGAGAACATTCCCGAGCCGGGTGTTCCCGAGTCCTTCAAGGTGCTCATCAAGGAAATGCAGTCGCTCTGCCTGAACGTGGAAGTCCTTTCCACCGACGGCACGACGATCGAGATGCGTGACTCGGATGAAGAAGTCTTCCGGGCCGCGGAAGAACTGGGCATCGACCTCTCACGGGCCGAGCCGAGTTCTGTCGAGGAAGTCTAGGTCTCACGACGCCGTACCGGCGTTCGAACGGGGCCAACGAAATTTCTGCGGCCGCGGGCGGCCTTGAAATATTGAAGGCCCCTTCCTCGAACACCGGGACGGCGTCCACCTGGCTTTTCGCCGCACCCCATAAGACTTCAAGAATTTAGAGAACAAAGAGAGAACAGGGACCATATGTCCAGCGAATCCTCCTTCGGCCTCATGCGAATCGGCCTTGCCACCGCGGATGAAATCCGCGGCTGGTCTTACGGCGAGGTCAAGAAGCCGGAAACCATCAACTACCGCACGCTCAAGCCCGAGAAGGACGGCCTCTTCTGCGAGAAGATCTTCGGCCCTTCACGGGACTGGGAGTGCTACTGCGGCAAGTACAAGCGCGTACGCTTCAAGGGCATCATCTGTGAGCGCTGCGGCGTCGAGGTCACCCGTGCCAAGGTGCGCCGTGAACGTATGGGGCACATCGAGCTCGCCGCTCCCGTCACGCACATCTGGTACTTCAAGGGCGTTCCGTCACGCCTCGGCTACCTGCTTGACCTGGCCCCGAAGGACCTCGAGAAGGTCATCTACTTCGCCGCGTACATGATCACCTCGGTCGACGAAGAGAACCGTCACGCCGAACTGCCGAACCTCCAGGCCGAGCACGACCTCGAGAAGAAGCAGATGATCGACCAGCGCGACTCCGACATCGCCACGATCGCCAAGGACCTCGAGGACGAGCTTGCCCGCCTCGAGGGTGAAGGCGCGAAGGCCGCCGAGAAGAAGAAGGCCCGCGACTCCGCCGATCGCCAGATGGCGAACGTCCGCAAGCGTGCCGACGCCGACATCGAGCGTCTCGTCCAGGTATGGGAACGCTTCAAGACCCTCAAGGTTGCAGACCTCGAGGGCGACGAAGGCCTGTACCGCGAACTGCGCGACCGCTACGGCCTGTACTTCGAGGGCTCAATGGGCGCCGAAGCCATCAAGAAGCGTCTCGAGAACTTCGATATGCCGGCAGAGGCCGAGATGCTCCGCGACATCATCCAGAACGGCAAGGGCCAGCGCAAGACGCGTGCCCTGAAGCGCCTGAAGGTCGTCAACGCGTTCCTGACCACCACCAACAGCCCCCTGGGCATGGTGCTCGACGCCGTACCGGTCATCCCACCGGAACTGCGCCCGATGGTCCAGCTCGACGGCGGCCGCTTCGCGACGTCGGACCTCAACGACCTGTACCGTCGTGTCATCAACCGCAACAACCGCCTGAAGCGGCTGCTGGATCTCGGTGCCCCCGAGATCATCGTGAACAACGAGAAGCGCATGCTCCAGGAAGCCGTCGACTCCCTGTTCGACAACGGCCGTCGCGGCCGTCCCGTCACCGGGCCCGGCAACCGTCCGTTGAAGTCGCTCTCGGACATGCTGAAGGGCAAGCAGGGCCGCTTCCGCCAGAACCTTCTGGGTAAGCGCGTCGACTACTCAGGCCGTTCGGTCATCGTCGTCGGTCCGCAGCTGAAGCTCCACCAGTGCGGTCTGCCCAAGCAGATGGCACTGGAGCTCTTCAAGCCCTTCGTGATGAAGCGTCTGGTCGACCTCAACCACGCGCAGAACATCAAGAGCGCCAAGCGCATGGTCGAGCGTTACCGCCCCCAGGTCTGGGACGTCCTCGAAGAGATCATCACCGAGCACCCCGTTCTGCTGAACCGTGCACCCACCCTGCACCGTCTCGGCATCCAGGCGTTCGAACCGCAGCTGGTCGAAGGCAAGGCCCTTCAGCTCCACCCGCTGGTCTGTGGTGCGTTCAACGCTGACTTCGACGGTGACCAGATGGCAGTGCACCTTCCGCTGAGCCCCGAGGCCCAGGCGGAGGCGCGCATCCTGATGCTCTCCTCGAACAACATCCTGAAGCCGTCCGACGGCCGTCCCGTGACCCTTCCGTCCCAGGACATGATCATCGGCCTGCACCACCTCACCACCAAGCGTGAGGGAAGTGCCGGCGAGGGCCGTGTCTTCACCAACGTCGCCGAGGCCATCATGGCGTTCGACATGGGTTCGCTCCACCTGAACTCGGTGGTCCGGATGCGCGTCGACAACTTCGTCCCCAGCAGCGACGTAGCAGCCCCCGAGGGCTGGGAGCCGGGTACGCCTGCGCTCATCGAGACCTCGCTCGGACAGGTGCTGTTCAACGAGACGCTTCCCGACGACTACCCCTGGGTCGAAAAAGTGGCCGACAAGGGCCAGCTCTCCACGATCGTCAATGATCTTGCCGAGCGCTACCCCAAGGTCATCACTGCCGCAACCCTGGACAACCTGAAGGATTCCGGTTTCTACTGGGCAACCCGCTCGGGCGTCACCGTCGCCATCTCCGACATCTCGGCCCCGATCAACAAGGCCGGCATCATGGAGGGCTACGAGACGCAGGCCGCCAAGGTTCAGTCGCAGTTCGACAAGGGCCTGATCGCCGACGACGAGCGCCGCCAGGAGCTCATCGACATCTGGAACAAGGCAACCAACGAGGTGGCCGCCTCGATGCGCGCCGCCATGCCGAAGGACAACACCATCAACCGCATGGTGTCCTCCGGAGCACGTGGTAACTGGCTGCAGGTCCGCCAGATCGCCGGTATCCGTGGTCTGGTGGCGAACCCCAAGGGTGAGATCATTCCTCGTCCGATCAAGTCCTCCTACCGTGAAGGCCTGTCGGTCCTGGAGTACTTCATCGCAACGCACGGTGCCCGAAAGGGTCTGGCCGACACCGCTCTGCGTACGGCGAACTCGGGTTACCTGACCCGCCGCCTCGTGGACGTGTCCCAGGACGTCATCGTCCGCGAGGACGACTGCGGCACCGAGCGCGGACTGAAGGTCACCATCGCCGTACCGGACGCCAACGGCGAGCTGGTGCTGGACGAGCAGGTCGAGAACGCGGCGTACGCACGCACGCTGGCGACCGACGTCGTCGATTCCAAGGGTGAGGTGCTGGCTCCTGCCGGTTCCGACGTCGGGGATGTGCTGATCGACGAACTGTTCGCCGCCGGTGTCACCGAGATCAAGGTCCGCTCCGTGCTCACCTGTGAGTCGAGCGTCGGTACCTGCGCGCTCTGCTACGGCCGTTCGCTGGCCACCGGTAAGACCGTGGACATCGGTGAGGCCGTGGGCATCATCGCTGCACAGTCCATCGGTGAGCCGGGTACCCAGCTGACCATGCGTACCTTCCACACCGGTGGTGTTGCATCGGCCGAGGACATTACCCAGGGTCTGCCCCGTATCCAGGAGCTCTTCGAAGCGCGTACCCCCAAGGGTGTCGCTCCGATCTCCGAGGTTGCAGGGCGCGTGACCATCGAGGACGCTGAGAAGCAGCTTCGCCTGGTCGTCACCCCGGACGACGGCTCGGAGGAGATCGCCTACCCGGTACTCCGCCGCGCACGCCTGCTGGTGTCCGATGGCGAGCACGTCGAAGTCGGGCAGCAGCTCGTCTTCGGTGCCGTCGACCCGAAGCAGATCCTGCGTATCCTCGGCCCCCGCAAGGCCCAGAAGTTCCTTGTGGACGAGGTGCAGCGCGTATACCGCAGCCAGGGCGTGGGTATCCACGACAAGCACGTCGAGGTCATCGTGCGCCAGATGCTGCGCCGCGTCACGGTGATCGAGTCCGGCGAGTCGACACTCCTTCCGGGAGAGCTGGCCGAGCGCCGGCGCTTCGAGGACGAGAACCGCCGCGTGGTGTCCGAAGGCAAAAAGCCGGCTTCAGGCCGTCCCGAGCTCATGGGCATCACCAAGGCGTCGCTCGCCACGGAGTCCTGGCTGTCCGCAGCCTCGTTCCAGGAGACCACACGTGTCCTCACGCAGGCCGCCATGGAAGGCAAGAGCGATCCGCTGCTGGGTCTGAAGGAGAACGTGATCATCGGTAAGCTGATCCCGGCCGGAACCGGTCTGGACCGTTACACGAAGGTCACCGTCGAGCCTACCGAGGAAGCCAAGGCGAACCTCTTCACCGGGCCGAGCGCGTTCAGCGACTTCGACTACGCCGGTGTCGAGGGCGGTATGGCCCCCGAGTTCCACGCCATCCCCCTGGATGACTACGACATGGGCGGCGACTTCCGCTAGGACCTCCTAGTGCGGATCAGCTGAGCAGAAGAGCCCCGGACCTTATCGGTCCGGGGCTCTTCTGCATCCCGGGGGTGCTCTCGAGTTCGGGTCGTCGCGAGTCGGGGCCCTCGCAAGCTGTGGCCACTGAACGCCGGGGTCCTCCGGCGCCGGGGTCTGCGAAAACCGGCGTCCTGGCTCCATTTGAGCGCGGCGGAGCCTCCCTTCGCGGAAGCAAGGCCTTCCTGGTGCATTGGAATTGCCGCCTTCAACGGAGGAACGCTCTGACAAGCGGCGTGTCGCGAGCCGACACACCCTCTCGGCGGCCAATGGCGTGGAAAGCGATGCACTCGTCGCCGTCGGCGGCGCCCGGGCAGGCAGTGGCCGGGGAGGGCCGCGGCAGCGCGACGGCGGCGGGGGAGGCCCCTCGATCAGGCGGCGAATCAATCTCTGATAGACTTGAGATCAATTGTTTGTGTGGCAGTGGATTGGCGTTGCGAAACGTATCTCCGTGTTGTAGGGATCTTGTACAACGAATGCCACATTTTCGCACGCCTACGGTCGTTTTGCGGCAGCTTGTTTCGGTAGGTGAAGCGCCAAACGACTGATAGCTCCCGCCTCCGGGTGGTTCGCAGCCCGCAGGGGGTGGGCCGCCGCAGGATCGGGCAAACAGAGAATCTTCTCGAGACATTACGGAGAACACGAAAGTGCCTACGATTAACCAGCTGGTCCGCAAGGGCCGGTCACCTAAGGTCTCCAAGACCAAGGCGCCCGCACTGAAGGGCAGCCCGATGAAGCGCGGCGTTTGCACCCGCGTTTACACCACCACACCCAAGAAGCCGAACTCGGCGCTCCGCAAGGTTGCCCGCGTGCGCCTCAACGGCGGCATCGAAGTCACTGCGTACATTCCCGGTGTAGGTCACAACCTTCAGGAACACTCCATCGTGCTGGTGCGCGGCGGACGCGTGAAGGACCTTCCCGGCGTCCGCTACAAGATCGTCCGCGGCGCACTCGACACGCAGGGCGTCAAGAACCGCAAGCAGGCTCGCAGCCGCTACGGCGCAAAGATGGAGAAGAAGTAATATGCCACGTAAGGGCCCGGCCCCGAAGCGGCCGCTCGTACTAGATCCCGTATACGGTTCCCCCCTGGTCACGCAGCTGATCAACAAGGTACTCGTCGACGGCAAGAAGTCCACCGCCGAGCGCATTGTCTACGGCGCCCTCGAAGGCGCACGCGCCAAGTCCGGCGGCGATCCCGTGGCAGCTCTCAAGAAGGCCATGGACAACGTGAAGCCGAGCCTTGAGGTTCGCTCACGCCGTGTCGGCGGTGCTACCTACCAGGTTCCCGTCGAGGTCAAGCCCGGGCGTTCAACTGCCCTCGCCCTCCGCTGGCTCGTGGGTTACTCCAAGGCCCGTCGCGAGAAGACCATGACGGAACGCCTGCAGAACGAGATCCTCGATGCCTCGAACGGCCTCGGCGCGGCTGTAAAGCGCCGTGAAGACACGCACAAGATGGCCGAATCGAACAAGGCCTTCGCACACTACCGCTGGTAATAGCGCTGCAGGCAGGGAGCCTTCCCCACAGGGAATCCTCCTGCCTGCGGTCCAGCAGAACTCCATCTTCGTAAAAAGGGAGACACCGTGGCACAGGACGTGCTTACCGACCTCAACAAGGTCCGCAACATCGGCATCATGGCGCACATCGATGCCGGCAAGACCACTACTACCGAGCGCATCCTGTTCTACACGGGTGTAAACCACAAGATCGGCGAGACGCACGACGGCGCCTCGACGACCGACTGGATGGAGCAGGAGAAGGAACGCGGCATCACCATCACGTCTGCCGCCGTGACCTGCTTCTGGGAAAACAACCAGATCAACATCATCGACACCCCCGGGCACGTCGACTTCACCGTCGAGGTGGAGCGCTCCCTGCGCGTCCTCGACGGCGCCGTCGCAGTGTTCGACGGTAAAGAAGGCGTCGAGCCGCAGTCGGAGACCGTCTGGCGTCAGGCCGACAAGTACGAAGTACCGCGTATCTGCTTCGTCAACAAGATGGACAAGCTGGGCGCCGACTTCTACTACACCGTGGATACGATCATCAGCCGCCTCGGCGCCAAGCCGCTGGTCCTCCAGCTGCCGATCGGAGCCGAGAACGACTTCATCGGCGTCGTCGACCTCCTCTACATGCGCGCACTGGTGTGGCCCGGCGACTCAAAGGGTGACGTCACCATGGGCGCCAAGTACGAGATCCAGGAAATCCCTGCCGATCTCCAGGCCAAGGCCGAAGAGTACCGCGCACGTCTCGTCGAGACCGTCGCCGACTCCTCCGAGGAACTCATGGAGAAGTACCTCGAAGGCGAAGAGATCAGCATCGACGAGCTCAAGGCCGGCATCCGCAAGATGACGATCAACTCCGAGCTGTACCCGATCCTGTGTGGATCCGCCTTCAAGAACCGTGGCGTGCAGCCCATGCTCGACGCCGTGATCGACTACCTGCCGTCGCCGCTCAACGTTCCCCCGATGATCGGTCACGATCCCCGGAACGAAGAGGTCGAGCTGACCCGCGCGCCCACCACCGAGGAGCCTTTCTCGGCGCTGGCGTTCAAGGTTGCCACCCACCCGTTCTTCGGACAGCTGACTTTCATCCGGGTGTATTCCGGGCACGTCACTGCCGGTACGCAGCTGGTGAACTCGACGAAGAACAAGAAGGAGCGCATCGGGAAGCTGTTCCAGATGCACGCCAACAAGGAAATCCCTGTTGACGAGGCCTTCGCCGGTCACATCTACGCGGCGATCGGATTGAAGGACACCACTACTGGTGACACCCTGTCGGATTCAGCCAACCAGATCGTCCTCGAGTCGATGAGCTTCCCGGCCCCCGTGATCTCGGTAGCCATCGAGCCGAAGACCAAGGGCGACCAGGAAAAGCTGTCAACGGCCATCCAGAAGCTCTCCGCAGAGGATCCCACCTTCCAGGTGTCCCTCAACGAGGACACCGGTCAGACGATCATCGCCGGCATGGGCGAGCTCCACCTGGACATCCTCGTGGACCGCATGCGTCGGGAGTTCCGCGTCGAGGCCAACGTGGGCAAGCCCCAGGTCGCCTACCGCGAGACGATCAAGAGCAAGGTGGCCAAGCACGACTACACCCACAAGAAGCAGACGGGTGGGTCGGGCCAGTTCGCCAAGATCCAGATCGCCATCGAGCCGATGGAGGTCGAAGAGGGCGTTCTGTACGCGTTCGAGAACAAGGTCACCGGTGGTCGTGTACCCCGCGAGTACATCCCCAGTGTCGATGCAGGCATCCAGGATGCCCTCAACGACGGCGTACTGGCCGGCTATCCCGTAGTCGGTATCAAAGCAACGCTGCTCGACGGCGCATACCACGACGTCGACTCCTCCGAGATGGCGTTCAAGATCGCCGGCCGGATGGCGTTCAAGGAAGCTGCGCGGATGGCAAAGCCCGTCCTGCTCGAGCCGCTGATGGAGGTCGAGGTACGGACCCCAGAGGAATACATGGGTGAAGTCATCGGTGACCTCAACTCACGTCGCGGCCAGATGCAGTCCATGGAGGATGCAAGTGGCGTCAAGGTCATCACGGCGCACGTGCCCCTCTCGGGAATGTTCGGCTACATCGGCGACCTGCGGTCGAAGACCCAGGGACGTGCTGTCTACTCGATGAAGTTCGACAGCTATTCGGAAGTTCCGAAGGCAGTAGCTGACGAGATCATCCAGAAAACCCGCGGCGAGTAGCTTCGGCTGATTCCCCGCCACGCGGGGAATCACCGGGCGGGACCGGCCTGCTCTCCAGCCGGTCGGTCCCGCCTTCCCGCCGACGGTCCATCCCGGGCCCGACGCACAGAGCAATTTCATCAAAACCAAAAGCCCCCAGTAGACTTGCATGAGTTTCAGCTGCGAACAGCGCGGCTGGGAAGCAAATCTTCTCAAACGTTCTAGGAGGAACCCGTGGCGAAGGCAAAGTTCGAGCGGACTAAGCCGCACGTTAACATCGGAACCATTGGTCACGTTGACCATGGAAAGACCACGTTGACGGCTGCCATTTCCAAGGTGCTGTACGACAAGTACCCCACTCTCAACGAGCAGCGTGACTTCGCGTCGATCGACTCGGCTCCCGAGGAGAAGCAGCGCGGCATCACCATCAACATCTCGCATGTTGAGTACCAGACCGAGAAGCGCCACTACGCACACGTAGACGCTCCCGGTCACGCTGACTACATCAAGAACATGATCACCGGTGCGGCACAGATGGATGGCGCCATCCTCGTTGTCGCAGCTACCGATGGTCCAATGGCACAGACCCGCGAGCACGTCCTGCTCGCCCGCCAGGTTGGCGTTCCCTACCTGCTGGTCGCGCTGAACAAGTCCGACATGGTCGACGACGAAGAGCTCCTCGACCTCGTCGAGATGGAGGTCCGCGAGCTGCTCAGCGCGCAGGGCTTCGACGGCGACGAAGCTCCCGTGGTTCGCGTGTCGGGCCTGAAGGCCCTGGAAGGCGACCCCGAGTGGGTCAAGTCCGTCGAGGACCTGATGGCTGCCGTCGATGAGTCCGTTCCGGACCCCATCCGCGACAAGGACAAGCCGTTCCTCATGCCTGTCGAGGACGTCTTCACCATCACCGGCCGTGGAACCGTTGTCACGGGCCGCGCCGAGCGTGGAACCCTGAAGATCAACTCGGAAATCGAGATCGTCGGAATCCGTCCGGTCCAGAAGACCACGGTCACCGGTATCGAGATGTTCCACAAGCAGCTCGACGAAGCATGGGCCGGCGAGAACTGTGGCCTCCTGCTCCGCGGCATCAAGCGCGAAGACGTAGAGCGCGGTCAGGTCATCGTGAAGCCGGGTTCCATCACCCCTCACACCGACTTCGAGGCCAACGTCTATATCCTGGCCAAGGACGAGGGCGGGCGTCACAACCCGTTCTACTCGAACTACCGCCCGCAGTTCTACTTCCGCACGACTGACGTCACCGGCGTCATCACCCTCCCCGAGGGCACGGAAATGGTTATGCCTGGTGACAACACTGAAATGTCAGTGGCGCTCATCCAGCCCATCGCCATGGAAGAGGGCCTCGGCTTCGCTATCCGCGAAGGCGGCCGCACGGTCGGTTCAGGACGCGTCACCAAGATCAACAAGTAGTCTTTCGACTATCAACTGATTTCGGGGAGGGCCCCGCTGCTTCAGCAGCGGGGCCCTTTCTGTGTGTCCAGGTGTTCCGCGACCCGATCCGACACGCTGAAGGGTACGCCGTACTTCCTCGCCGATTGGCGTAATTGAGGTATCTCTGCCAGACTGGATAAGTTGTTCAAGTGCATGCGCGTGCGGTTCGAGACTCCATCCCGGTCAGGATAATGCCTGGTGCAGGGTTCGGGTTCACCGGTTCGCGTGGCCCAAATATAATCCACCCCGTTCGGCTCGGCCGAATCTGCGGACTGTGCGTGTCACGAATTGTGCGACACGCCCGAGCGCGGGGGTCGGAGCTCCAGCAGGGTGAGGAACCCGGATTCTTCCGGATTCAGTCTGCGCGGGGAGCGTCGTACAACGGACGCGGCAATGTACGTACCGGAACTGCCCAGCAGTTTTCATGTAGAGAGAGAGTCGAGACGCCATGGCGGGACAAAAAATCCGCATCCGGCTGAAGTCATATGACCACGAGGTCATTGATGTTTCAGCCCGGAAGATCGTTGAGACGGTGACGCGCGCAGGCGCAACGGTTGTCGGCCCAGTGCCACTGCCCACGGAGAAGAACGTTTTCGTTGTTATCCGGTCGCCGCACAAGTACAAGGACAGCCGTGAGCACTTTGAAATGCGCACACACAAGCGTCTGATCGACATCATTGATCCCACGCCCAAGGCCGTTGATTCGCTGATGCGTCTCGACTTGCCTGCGGACGTGAACATCGAAATCAAGCTGTAAGGGAGAGCGGATACACATGTCTACTTCACTTACGCGCCAGGTCAAGGGCCTGCTGGGCGTCAAGCTCGGCATGACCCAGGTCTGGGACGAGAACAACATCCTCATCCCCGTCACTGTGGTCCAGGCTGACTCGAATGTTATTACGCAGCTGCGGTCCGCGGACAAGGACGGCTACTCAGCCGTGCAGATCGGCTTCGGCCAGATCGACCCCCGCAAGGTAACCAAGCCGCTGGCCGGCCACTTCGAGAAGGCCGGGGTCACCCCCCGCCGCCACGTGGTCGAGCTGCGTACCTCCGATGCCGATTCCTACTCGCTGGGTCAGGAGCTCTCGGTTGAGCTCTTCGAAGCCGGCCAGCAGGTCGACGTCATCGGCACCACCAAGGGCAAGGGCTTCGCCGGTGTGATGAAGCGTCACGGCTTCCACGGCGTGGGAGCCTCGCACGGCGCACACAAGAACCACCGCAAGCCCGGTTCGATCGGTGGCGCTTCAACCCCCAGCCGCGTTTTTCGGGGAATGAAAATGGCAGGCCGTATGGGTGCCGTTCGTCAGACCACGCTGAACCTCCGCGTTCACGCGGTCGACGCCGAGAAGTCGCTGCTGCTGATCAAGGGCGCCGTGCCAGGCGCCCGCGGCCAGGTCGTCCTCGTACGCACCGCCGTGAAGGGAGCATGACCAGATGGTCACGAACTCAGTCGTCAACACAGTGAGCGTCGATCTCCCCGCTGAGATCTTCGACGCACAGACCAACGTCCCACTGCTTCACCAGGTTGTTGTGGCCCAGCTTGCGGCTGCCCGTCAGGGTACCCACAAGACGAAGACCCGCGCCGAGGTGAGCGGTGCAGGCCGCAAGCCGTTCAAGCAAAAGGGAACCGGCCGTGCCCGCCAGGGTTCGATCCGCGCACCGCACATGACCGGTGGTGGCGTGGTCCACGGGCCCACCCCCCGCGACTACAGCCAGCGCACCCCCAAGAAGATGAAGGCTGCGGCTCTCCGCGGCGCTCTCTCCGATCGGGCACGCAACGGCCGTATCCACGTCCTCGAGTCCCTCGTGGCCGGCGGCAAGCCGTCCACGAAGGGCGCTATCGACACGCTGCGCGCCATTTCCGGGCGTCCGCGCCTGCTCGTCGTCATCGAGCGCGCAAACGACGTCGCAGCACTGTCCGTGCGCAACGTACCCCAGGTCCACGTCCTTTATGTAGACCAGCTCAACACGTATGACGTGCTGGTTTCCGATGACGTCATCTTCACCAAGGCTGCCTACGACCAGTTCGTCGGATCGGCTGACGTAATCTCCGAGGAGGATGCCAAGTGAGCGGCACCATCGCAAAGGATCCGCGCGACGTCGTCATTGCACCCGTCGTTTCGGAGAAGAGCTACGGCCTGATCGACGAAGGCAAATACACCTTCCTGGTCGACCCACGCTCGAACAAGGAAGAAATCAAACTGGCAGTCGAGAAGATCTTCTCCGTGAAGGTCGACTCGATCAACACCATCAACCGGGTTGGCAAGCGCAAGCGCACCAAGTTCGGCTGGGGCCAGCGCAAGGGCACCAAGCGTGCCATCGTGTCCCTCAAAGAGGGCTCGATCGACATCTTCGGCGGTCCGCTCTCCTAGGGAGCGGAGACCACTTTAACGAGGAATTGAGTTATGGGAATCCGTAAATACAAGCCGACAACCCCGGGCCGTCGTGGCTCGAGCGTTGCCGACTTCGCAGAAATCACACGATCGACGCCGGAAAAATCCTTGGTACGTCCGCTCCCCAAAAAGGGTGGCCGTAACAACACCGGTAGGATCACAACCCGCCATAAGGGTGGTGGACACAAGCGTCAGTACCGTCTGATCGACTTCCGCCGCCACGACAAGGACGGCGTCGACGCCCGCGTTGCCGAGATCGAATACGATCCCAACCGCACCGCGCGCATCGCCCTCCTTCACTATGTCGACGGCACCAAGCGCTACATCATCGCGCCGAACAAGCTCAAGCAGGGCGACTTCGTCGAGGCAGGTGCCGGTGCTGACATCAAGCCCGGCAACAACCTCCCGCTGCGCAACATCCCCGTCGGTACGGTGATCCACGCTGTGGAGCTTCGTCCAGGCGGCGGTGCGAAGATGGCCCGCTCGGCCGGAGCTTCGACCCAGCTCGTCGCCAAGGAAGGCCGCTTCGCCCAGCTGCGACTGCCTTCCGGCGAAATCCGCAATGTCGACGTCCGCTGCCGTGCAACGGTGGGCGAGGTCGGCAACGCCGAGCAGTCGAACATCAACTGGGGCAAGGCCGGCCGTAACCGCTGGAAGGGTATCCGCCCGACCGTCCGCGGTGTAGCCATGAACCCTGTCGACCACCCCCATGGTGGTGGTGAAGGTAAGACCTCCGGTGGACGCCACCCGGTCAACCCCAACGGCAAGGCAGAGGGACGTACGCGTCGCCAAAACAAGGAGAGCGATTCACTCATTGTGCGTCGCCGTCGTTCCGGCAAGAACAAGCGATAGGAGCCTGGGAACATGCCACGCAGCCTGAAGAAAGGCCCCTTCGTCGATCAGCACCTTTACGTAAAGGTAGCTCGAGAGAACGAATCGGGTACGAAGAACGTCATCAAGACGTGGTCCCGCCGCTCCATGATCGTCCCCGACATGCTCGGGCACACGATCGCGGTGCACGACGGGCGCAAGCACATTCCGGTGTTTGTCACCGAGTCGATGGTCGGGCACAAGCTCGGCGAATTCGCTCCTACGCGGACTTTCCGCGGCCATGTTAAGGACGACCGCAAGGGCAAGCGCCGCTAGGCGCTTAGCTCTTACGGCTAAGACGAGAGAAGGAAAGCAATGGAAGCCAAGGCAATTGCGCGTCACATCCGCGTAACGCCTATGAAGGCCCGGCGCGTCGTCAACCTTGTTCGTGGTAAGCAGGCGAATGAGGCTCTGGCTATTCTGAAGTTTGCCCCACAGGTTGCTTCAGAGCCGGTTTTCAAGGTAGTTCAGTCGGCAATGGCCAACGCACGTGTCCTCGCGGACCGTGACGGCCTCGCCTTCGACGAGGACAACCTCATCATTAGCGAAGCATTCGTTGATGAAGGCCCCACGATGAAGCGGTTCCGTCCGCGTGCCCAGGGCCGCGCGTTCCGCATCAACAAGCGGACAAGCCACATCACGGTTGTAGTAGCTACCCCTGAGAAAGTGGAGGTCCGCTAGTGGGACAGAAAGTAAACCCGCATGGGTTCCGACTCGGCATCACCACGGACCACAGGTCGCACTGGTTTGCCGACAGCAACAAGCCGGGCCAGCGCTACAGGGACTTCGTCCGTGAGGACATCAAGATCCGCCAGCTCATGTCCACGGGCATGGACCGCGCCGGTATCGCGAAGGTCGAGATCGAGCGCACCCGTGACCGCGTCCGTGTGGACATCCACACTGCGCGTCCCGGGATCGTCATCGGCCGTCGCGGCGCCGAAGCGGACCGCATTCGCGGAGAGCTCGAGAAGCTCACCGGCAAGCAGGTCCAGCTGAACATCCTCGAGGTCAAGAACCCCGAGATGGAAGCTCAGCTCGTTGCCCAGGGCATCGCCGAGCAGCTTTCCTCACGCGTGGCTTTCCGCCGTGCCATGAAGAAGGCCATGCAGTCGGCGCAGCGCGCGGGAGCAAAGGGCATCCGTGTCCAGTGCTCCGGCCGTCTGGGCGGCGCTGAGATGAGCCGTTCGGAGTTCTACCGTGAAGGACGTGTGCCCCTGCACACCCTCCGCGCGAACATCGACTACGGGTTCTTCGAAGCCAAGACCACCTTCGGCCGCATCGGCGTGAAGGTCTGGATCTACAAGGGCGACATCACCGCCAAGGAACTCGCAGCCCAGGCTGCAGCGGCTCCTTCGCGCGGCCGTGGCGGAGACCGTCCCAGCCGTGGACCCGCCGCCGGCGCGGACCGCGGTGGCGAGCGTCGTCGTCGTACGCCTGAGCGCGCCGAGGGCCAGGGAGCCTCGGCTCCCCAGGGAGCTTCGGCTCCCGCCGAGACCGCCGCAGCACCCGCTGCGACTGAAGGAGGACAGGCTTAAATGCTTATCCCACGTCGAGTCAAATTCCGTAAGCAGCACCACCCGGGTCGTTCCGGTGCTGCTACCGGTGGTACCGAAGTGAGCTTTGGCGAATGGGGTATCCAGGCTCTGAGCCCGGCATACGTCACCAACCGCCAGATCGAATCTGCGCGTATTGCCATGACCCGCCACATCAAGCGTGGCGGCAAGGTCTGGATCAACATCTATCCGGACCGCCCGTTGACCAAGAAGCCGGCTGAAACCCGCATGGGTTCCGGTAAGGGCTCGCCCGAATGGTGGGTGGCCAACGTCAAGCCGGGACGGGTTCTTTTCGAACTCTCCGGTGTAACCGAAGAGGTAGCTCGCGAAGCGCTGCGCCTCGCAATTCACAAGCTGCCGTTGAAGGCACGCATTGTGCGACGTGAGGGTGGTGAATAGACATGGCACTGGGTTCAAAAGAACTAGCATCGGACCAGCTTGACGGTTTTGACAAGGACCGTCTGGTGGAAGAGCTCCGGAAAGCCAAGGAGGAGCTGTTCAACCTCCGTTTCCAGTCGGCCACCGGCCAGCTGGAGAGCCATGGCCGCCTTCGCTCAGTGAAGCGCGACATCGCCCGCATCTACACGGTGCTGCGTGAGCGCGAGCTGGGCCTTCGTCCCGAGGTGATTGCTCCCGTCGAGGAAGCAAAGCCGGAGAAGACGGAAAAGGTCAAGAAATCCAAGAAGGCCTCCACTAAGGACGCCGCGTCCGTGGACACCGAGGCTTCTGAGGAGGACGCCAAATGAGTGAGCAGAAGAGCGAAGAAATTCCTGCACAGGAAACCCCTGTCCAGGAAAACGCTGGAGGTACAGAGAAGGCAGTGCACGACGCCGACTCCCGCGGCTACCGCAAGGTACGCCGGGGCTACGTGACCTCCGACAAGATGAACAAAACCATCGTGGTCGAGGTCGAGGACCGTGTGAAGCACGCGCTGTACGGCAAGGTTCTCCGCCGCAGCTCGAAGGTCAAGGTCCACGACGAGGAGAACGCCGCCGGCATCGGCGATTCCGTTCTCATCAGCGAGACCCGCCCGCTGTCGGCCACCAAGCGGTGGCGCCTTGTCGAGATCATCGAGAAGGCCAAGTAGGCCCAGCTCTACCGAGGATGCCCTGGACGCGATTTCGTGTCCAGGGCATTTTTGCGATAGGATTGAAACCTTGTCTGTCTGGTGGGCTGGCGCATGCCCTCACACCGACAAATAGGCAAAAGCCCGATAATCTTGTTCATCACACCATCCACTGAGGATGCCGCGTGCCCTGGCGCGCGGTTCGTGGCGAGTACCAGTATTACGGGGCCACCCATATCCGTTCCGCAAGGCTCGTATCGAGAACCGGCGCGACGACAGGAGTAATAAGTGATTCAGCAAGAATCGCGGCTGAAGATCGCCGACAACACGGGGGCCAAGGAAATCTTGACCATCCGAGTTCTCGGAGGGTCAGGGCGCCGCTACGCAGGCATCGGGGACGTCATCGTCGCCACCGTCAAGGATGCAATTCCCGGCGGAAACGTCAAGAAGGGCGACGTCGTCAAGGCGGTCATCGTCCGTACCAAGAAGGAACGCCGCCGTGCGGACGGTTCCTACATCAAGTTCGATGAGAACGCAGCAGTGATCCTGAAGAACGACGGCGACCCCCGCGGTACCCGTATCTTCGGCCCTGTCGGTCGCGAGCTGCGCGACAAGCGTTTCATGAAGATCATCTCGCTGGCGCCGGAGGTGCTTTAATTCCATGGCACAGAAGACAGTAAAGCTCAAGATCAAAAAGGGCGACCTCGTCCAGGTGATCACCGGAGCCAAGCAGGAGCGCGGCGGAGACCGCGGCAAGCAGGGCAAGGTTCTGAAGGTGTTCCCCGAGTCCAGCCGTGTCCTCGTCGAGGGCATCAACCGGATCACGAAGCACACCAAGGTCGGGCAGTCGCAGCGCGGCACCAAGACCGGCGGCATCGAGGTCATCGAGGCCCCCGTGCACATTAGCAACGTGGCCGTTGTCGATCCCGAGACCAAGAAGCCCACGCGCGTCGGCTACCGCACCGAGACCGTCGAGCGTGACGGCCGCGAGCGTGTGGTCCGCATCCGCTTCGCCAAGTCATCAGGGAAGGATCTGTAATGACTGTTGAAACCGCAGAGACCAGGGTCCTTCCCCGGCTGAAGGCCCGCTATGCCGCTGAAATCAAGACTGCCCTGCAGGAAGAGTTCGGCTACTCGAACGTCAATCAGGTTCCCCGCCTGGTCAAGGTCGTCGTCAACATGGGTGTCGGAGATGCCGCCAAGGACTCCAAGCTCATCGACGGTGCCGTCAAGGACCTGACGCAGATCACGGGCCAGAAGCCCCAGGTCACGAAGGCCCGCAAGTCCATCGCACAGTTCAAGCTTCGTGAGGGCATGCCCATCGGCGCCCACGCGACGCTGCGTGGAGACCGTATGTGGGAATTCACGGACCGCCTCGTATCACTCGCACTGCCCCGTATCCGCGACTTCCGCGGCCTCAACGGCAAGCAGTTCGACGGCAACGGCAACTACACCTTCGGCCTCACGGAACAGTCCATGTTCCACGAGATCGACCAGGACAAGATTGACCGCGTGCGTGGCATGGACATCACCGTCGTCACCACAGCCAAGACCGACGCCGAGGGCCGCGCGTTCCTCAAGGCGCTCGGCTTTCCGTTCAAATCCGAAGATTAATCTAACTACGTTGCAGGTCCGCCCTGATCGCACCCAGGTGCAGTCGGAACCCGGAAACCGTTACGAGGAAGGGCTGAAGCCCACATGACAATGACAGATCCTGTCGCAGACATGCTCACGCGTCTGCGCAATGCAAACTCGGCTTACCACGACTCCGTGTCCATGCCGTACAGCAAGTTGAAGGCACGCGTTGCCGACATCCTGAAGACCGAAGGCTACATCGCCGGCTGGAAGGAAGAGGAAGCAGAGGTCGGCAAGAAGCTCACCCTCGACCTCAAGTTCGGCCCGGACCGCCAGCGCTCGATCGCCGGTATCCGCCGCATCTCCAAGCCGGGACTGCGCGTGTACGCGAAGTCCACCAATCTGCCGCATGTACTCGGCGGACTCGGTATCGCCATCCTGTCCACGTCCTCCGGTCTGCTCACAGACCGCCAGGCATCCAAGAAGGGTGTAGGTGGGGAAGTCCTCGCCTACGTCTGGTAGCGGGAAAGGGAAAGAAAAATGTCACGTATTGGACGTCTCCCCATCACCGTTCCTGCAGGTGTCGAGGTCAAGGTCGACGGCAACCTGGTTTCCGTCAAGGGTTCGAAGGGTGAACTGAGCCATTCTGTGCCCAGCCCCATCGAGGTCGCCCTCGACGGCTCCACACTGACCGTCACCCGGCCCAACGACGAGCGCGAATCGCGTTCGCTGCACGGCCTCACCCGCACCCTGGTCTCCAACATGATCGTCGGAGTCACCGAGGGATACAAGAAGAACCTTGAGATCGTGGGCACGGGTTACCGTGTCCAGGCCAAGGGAACCGACCTGGAGTTTGCGCTGGGCTACAGCCACTCGGTGGCCGTGAAGGCTCCCGAAGGCATTGTCCTGACCGTCGATACCCCGACCAAGCTCTCGGTGTCAGGCATCAACAAGCAGCAGGTCGGCGAGGTTGCTGCAAACATCCGCAAGCGGCGCAAACCCGACCCCTACAAGGGCAAGGGAATCCGCTACGCAGGCGAGATCATCCGCCGCAAGGTCGGAAAGGCTGGTAAGTAACCATGGCAATCAGCATCAATAAGAAGCGATCGTCCAAGAGTAAGTCCGCAGCCCGTGGACGCCGTCACCTCCGGGTACGCAAGCGCGTCTCGGGGACGGCAGCACGTCCGCGTCTGGTCGTCAACCGTTCGGCCCGCCACGTATTCGTGCAGGTCGTCGATGACACCAAGGGCATGACGGTTGCATCCGCCTCCACCCTCGAAGCCGATCTTCGCGCTTTCGACGGTGACAAGACCGCCAAGGCCACGCGAGTCGGCGAACTCGTCGCACAGCGCGCCCTGGCTGCCGGCGTCGAAGCAGTTGTCTTCGACCGCGGCGGCAACAAGTATCACGGTCGTGTTGCAGCAATTGCAGACGGCGCCCGGACGGGTGGTCTGGCACTGTGACCGAGGAAAACAAGGCAAAGGAAGCCCCATTGAGTACGGGTACAGAGCAGCCAGCAACCGAAGCCCCGGCTGCAGGCGCAACTGACGCCGCAGCTACCGACGCCAACCGGGGCGGACGCGCAAGCGGACGCGGCGGGGATCAGCGCGGCGGCAAGAGCGACCGTGGTGGCCGTGGTGGCCGCGACGGCGGGCGCGACGGTGGACGGGACGACAAGGACAAGTTCATCGAACGCGTCGTCACCATCAATCGTGTGGCCAAGGTCGTCAAGGGTGGCCGCCGGTTCAGCTTCACCGCGCTCGTGGTGGTCGGCGACGGCAACGGCATGGTCGGAGTAGGTTACGGCAAGGCGAAGGAAGTTCCCTCGGCAATCCAGAAAGCCGTCGAGGAAGCCAAGAAGACCATGTTCCGCGTGCCCCGCATCGGTGGCACCGTTCCGCACCTGGTTCAGGGCGAAGCGGCAGCTGGAGTTGTTCTCCTCCGCCCTGCGTCACCGGGTACCGGCGTTATCGCCGGCGGTCCGGTGCGTGCGGTCCTCGAATGCGTCGGCATCCACGACGTCCTCTCCAAGTCGCTCGGATCCTCGAACGCCATCAACATCGTTCACGCGACCGTCGATGCGCTCAAGCGCCTTGAGGAGCCTCAGGCAGTAGCAGCCCGTCGTGGACTGCCCCTGGACGAGGTCGCGTCACACCAGATGCTGCGTGCAATCGCAGCTCAGAAGGTAGGTGCGAAATGACAGCTATCACCCCCAAGCGCGTTGTCGTGAGCTCGGCGCAGCTTCGAATCACGCAAATCAAGTCGATCATCGGCGAAAAGCAGAACCAGCGCGACACCGTGCGCTCCCTGGGGCTCAAGCGGATCGGCCACACAGTGGTTCGTGAAGCCGACGCCGTCACCGTGGGCATGGTCAATACGGTTCCGCACCTCTTGAAGGTTGAGGAGGCCAACTAATGGCAGAGAACGAAACGGTGGCACCTGCCACCGAAGAGAAAACGCAGCGCGTCCATGCGCTCAAGGTCCACCACCTGCGCCCCGCCCCCGGAGCCAAGACCGCCAAGACCCGCGTGGGCCGTGGCGAAGGCTCCAAGGGCAAGACCGCTGGTCGAGGTACCAAGGGAACCGCAGCGCGCTACCAGGTCAAGGCAGGATTCGCGGGCGGGCAGTTGCCGCTCCACATGCGTCTGCCCAAGCTGCGCGGCTTCAAGAACCCGTTCCGTGTCGAGTTCCAGGTGGTCAACCTGGACAAGATCTCGGAGCTGTACCCCGACGGCGGCGACGTCACGGTGGAAAACCTCGTAGCCAACGGTGCGGTTCGCAAGAACCAGCCCGTCAAGGTGCTGGGTACCGGAGACATCACGGTGGCCGTGAACGTAACGGCCAACCGCTTCTCCGCCAGCGCTGCTGAGAAGATTGCAGCAGCAGGCGGCTCGACCACCAAGGTCTGACCCGTTCCGGTCCCGGTCCCACGCCTGTCGGGCGCGGGGGAGGGGCTTGCTGTGATACGCAGCACTTAGGAACTAGACTCTTGGTGGGCCGGCACTCTACCGGCCCACCAGGAGTTTTCCGGCTTAAGGGCCGACATCCATCCCTTGGTGCCAATGCACTGATCGCCAACCGTTAGACTCGGTTGTTGTGGACTGTCCGCTTCGGACGATCAAGACCTTCAGGAGGACGCTTGCTAAGCGCTATTGGCCGGGCATTCCGGACGCCAGACCTGCGGCGCAAGCTGTTGTTCACGCTGGGAATCATCACCATCTTCCGCCTCGGTGCCTTCATCCCCGCACCCGGCGTCGACTACGGGAACGTACAGCAGTGCCTGCAGCTCGGCAACACCGAGGGCGGCCTCTACCAGTTCGTCAACCTGTTCAGCGGTGGCGCACTCCTCCAGGTGTCGATCTTCGCCCTCGGGATCATGCCCTACATCACGGCAAGCATCATCACCCAGCTGCTGCGCGTGGTCATTCCCCGCTTCCAGGAGCTTCATGAGGAAGGCGCGCAGGGCCAGTCGAGGCTCACGCAGTACACGCGCTACCTGACGATCGCCCTCGGGCTGCTCAACGCCACCACGCTGGTTTCGCTGGCGCGTTCCGGAGCTCTGCTGGGCGACTGCCCCGTACCGCTCATCCCGGACGACTCCCTGATCACGATCATCCTCCTGATCCTCACCCTCACCGCGGGCACCGGCCTCATCATGTGGATGGGCGAGCTCATCACGGAAAAGGGCGTGGGCAACGGCATGTCCCTGCTCATCTTCACCGCCATCGCAGCCGGCTTCCCCACCTCCCTCGGCGAGATCCTCCGTACCCAGGGCGCAACAGTGTTCACCTTCGTCCTGCTCATGGGTGTCGTCGTCGTCGCCCTGGTCATCTTCGTCGAGCAGTCGCAGCGCCGGATCCCCGTGCAGTACGCCAAGCGGATGATCGGCCGACGCACCCTCGGCGGCAGCAGCACGTACATTCCCATCAAGGTGAACATGGCCGGCGTCATCCCCGTGATCTTCGCGTCCTCGATGCTGTACCTGCCCTCGCTCGTCGCCCAGTTCAACACGCCCAACGACGGGCAGACTCCGCCGCCCGAGTGGGTCAACTGGATCACGACCTATCTGGCAACGGGCGACCACCCGCTGTACATGGCGCTGTACTTCGCCATGATCGTGTTCTTCACCTACTTCTACGTCTCCATCACCTTCAACCCGGATGAAGTGTCCGAGAACATGAAGAAGTATGGCGGCTTCATCCCCGGCATCCGGGCAGGGCGCCCGACGGCGGAGTACCTCCAGTACGTCCTTTCCCGGATCACACTGCCGGGTGCCATCTACCTGGGCCTCGTAGCGCTGATCCCGCTGATCGCACTCGTGGCAATCGGCGCGAACCAAAACTTCCCCTTCGGCGGCACCTCGATCCTGATCATGGTGGGCGTCGGCCTGGAGACAGTGAAGCAGATCGATGCCCAGCTACAGCAGCGTCACTATGAAGGGTTGTTGCGATGACACGGATGCTCATTATCGGACCTCCCGGGTCGGGGAAGGGCACGCAGGCCGCCCGCATCTCCGAGCGGCTCGGCGTCGTCGCGATTTCTACCGGCGACATCTTCCGGGACAACGTCAAGCGTGAGACTCCGCTCGGCGTCGAGGCGAAGAAGTACATGGACGCCGGGGACTTCGTTCCGGACAGCGTCACCAATCTGATGGTGAGGGACCGCCTTGCTGCCGACGACGTCCAGGAGGGCTTCCTGCTCGACGGGTACCCGCGGACCGCACCCCAGGTCGCCGAGTTGGACGACATCCTCCGGGAGAACGAACTCGCCCTCGACGTCGTGCTCCAGCTCACAGCCGACGACGAAGAGCTGGTCCGCCGGCTCCTCGGGCGGGCGAAGCTCGATGGACGCTCCGATGACAACCAGGAAGTGATCAGGCACCGCCTGAGCCTCTACCACTCCCAGACCGAGGGTGTGGTGTCCCAGTACAAGGAGCGGGGCATCGTGACCCAGGTGGACGGACTCGGTCCGATCGACGAAGTAACCGAGCGCGTGATGGCTGCCCTCAAGGTAGCGAGCTAGGTTCCCCGCGTGTTCCGCGAGCCGAAGATCGAGTACAAGAGCAATTCCCAGATCCTGACCATGCGCAGGGCGGGCCTCGTCCTGTCGGCAGCGTTGGACGCGGCCGTAGCCGCCGCGAAGGTGGGAGTGACCACCGATGATCTGAACACCGTGTTCGAGGGCGTTCTGAAGGACGCCGGTGCAACCTCCAATTTCCTCGGCTACCACGGGTTCCCGAAGAGCATCTGCACCTCGGTGAACGCCGAGGTGGTTCACGGGATTCCCGGCGGGTACACCCTCCAGGACGGCGACATCCTTTCGATCGATGGCGGCGCCGTCGTGGACAAGTGGCACTCCGATTCGGCGCGCACCGTCATTGTCGGCTCGGCACGGGCGGAGGACGTCCGATTGTCCGACGCCACCGAGTCGGCCATGTGGCACGGCATCGCAGCTCTGGCGTCCGCGAGGTTCGTCGGGGATATCGGCGCGGCGATCGATGACTATGTCTCGGGGCTGCACGGCAAGCGGCTCGGAATCCTGCAGGACTACGTGGGCCACGGTATAGGCACCCAGATGCATCAGGCCCCGGACGTCCTGAACTACCGCAGCAAGCACCGCGGACCGAAGGTCCGTCCCGGTCTCTGCCTGGCCATCGAGCCGATGCTCGTGCTCGGCGGGCTTGAGACGAGAGTGCTCGAGGACGATTGGACCGTGGTCACCCTCGACGGCAAGCGGTCGTGCCAGTGGGAGCACACGGTGGCAGTGCACGACGGCGGTATCTGGGTTCTGAGCGCGGCGGATGGTGGCGTTTCCGCCCTTGGGCCCCTCGGCGTCACGCCGGTGCCGCTGGAGGCCTGAGCTTCTTTCCGCGCGGCGTGGGACAGTGTCCGGCTGCTGTGTTGGGGTCTTCCTGATTCTCGGCGTGTTGTCGATCGACACGCGGTTCAGTCCTCAAAAGGTGGGCAGGAAGCCCCGGGGTCGGCCGAGTGGTGGGAGTCTGGCACGGAATGCACGTACCCCTGGGGCTAGCGCCCTTAAGGATCGCTGGCGCCCCCAAGAACCGCGGCCGTTGCAACCCCCTCCATACTGCTGGCGTTGCAACGGCCGCCGAAACTTCGTAGCCGCCCAGCGAATCCCGGACGACGTCAGGCCAGGTTCGGCTCTACGTCACGCTGGTACATCGACTCCAAGGTGCCCTTCAACTTGGTCATCTCGGTCTGGACATCACCGGGCTGCGTCAGGACCGCCGCGGCTGTTTTGGCGATCTCCAGGTCCGCGCCAGGGATGAAGACCCGGGCGTAATCCTGCGGGCGGGTGACGTCGAGCTGGTCGATGGCCGTCTTGATCAACGGGCTTGCGGCGAGCACAGCTGTCATGTCGGCCGAAGTGCGCACGGGCATGTAGCCGGTCGCGGCCGAGAACTCGGCGGTGCTCTCCGGCTCGCCCATGAACTTCAGGAACATCGCCGCCGCGAGCTGCTCCTCCTTGGTGACCCCGCTTGGGATTCCGAGCCCCGCGCCGCCCGTCGGGCACACCCTGTCCGTCGACTCCGGACCGCCGGGCAGGAAGCCGACACCGACATCGAACTGTGCCGCCTTCAGCACGCCCACCAGTGACCCGGTGGAGCTGACCGTCGCCGAGACGGCACCGGCCGAAAGGTCAGCCGAGGCGTCCTTCGACGACACTCCCGCCCACTTGTGCTTGAACACGGCGTCCTGGCACCACTGGATGGCCGCGACGGATTCGGGGGAGTCCGCGGTGATGGTCCATTCATCGGACCAGCCGCCGCCGTAGCCCCACAGATGGTTCTGCAGGGACCACCCCGCGTATCCGGCAAGGGCAGGGAACTGGTAGGCGGTCTGCAGTCCGGGGATTCCGGCGTTCATCAGTTTCGGTGCCCACTCGCCGAACTCCTCCCAGGTGGTCGGGGAGCGGTCAGGAAGACCCGCGGCCTTGAAGTGGTCGCGGTTGTAATAGAAGAGCGGGGTGGACCGGGCGTACGGTACCGCCCACTGCTTGTCCTCGTACTGGTAGTCGGCCATCAGCGATTCGCGGTAGTCGGCTTTGTCGACTTCGAGCTGGTCGAGGAGTCCGTCGAGCGGGATGATCGAGCCGTTGATGTAGTAGCGGAACCACCACACGTCGGAGAGCAGCACGACGGCGGGCAGCTTGCCGCCCTGCTGCGCGGTCTGGAATTTCTGGGCGATCTCCTCGTAGTCCGCGCCGGCCGTGACGAGCTTGACCTTGACTTCCGACTGGGAGGAGTTGAACTTCTCGATCAGTGAGTTCTCGACGTCCTGGGACTGCCCCGGGTGGGTGGACCAGAACTCGATCTTAGCCGCGGGAGTGATTCCCTCGAAGTCGAGGACGGTTTCCTCGGCCTCAGCGGCCGGCGGCGCGGTCGATGGTCCACCACACGCGGCAAGGGCAACGGTGCCCGACCCGAGAGCGGCGAAGGAAAGGAAATGACGCCGGTTCAGCGGCGGCAGGGGGATGGATTTCATTCGAGGAGCCTTTCACAGGAGTGGAGGAGTGGAGGAGGGTTGGTGGGTCATCAGCCGGTGACTGAACCTTGAGTCAGCCCCGCAACAATGTAGCGCTGCAACGCGGCGAAGATAATGAGGACGGGAACAATGACCATGACTGCACCGGCCATGAGGATGCCCCAGGACGCGTCCCCCTCGGAGTTCCGGAGCAGCGTCAGCCCCACGGGCAGGGTCATGTAGCGGGGATCATCCACGATGATCAACGGCCAGATGTACTCGTTCCACTCACTCACGATCGTCACGAGGGCAACCGTGGCGATGCTGGGCACCGACACGGGGGCAACGATTTGCCACAGCCGCCGCCAGTGCCCTGCGCCGTCGATCTCGGCGGCTTCAAGCAGCGAGGCCGGGAGCGTGAGGAAATGCTGGCGTAGCAGGAAAGTCCCGAAAGCGGTGCCGAGTCCGGGGAGGATGATGCCCCACAGGGTGTTCCTGCCGCCCAGGCCGCTGATCAGGATGTAGTTGGGAAGGATCGACACCTGGGGCGGAACCATCAGGGCCACAAGGATCAGGACGAAGATCAGCCGCTTGAGGGGGAACCTCACGAAGACCAGGGCATAGGCCGTCAGCAGGGCGAGCACAACCTTGATGGCTGCGCCGGTGACGGTGACGATGGCGCTGTTGAGGAAGAACCGGCCGAACGGCACCTTCTCCGCTGCTGCTGAGTAGTTCTCGAGGGTGAATTGGGCAGGAAGGACCGCGAGGTCGGTCGTGACGATCTCGTTCGGCAGCTTCATGCTGGAAAGGATCATCCAGAGCAGTGGAAGGAAGACGACGGCGGTTGCCAGGATCAGGGGCACGTACCCACCGACAATGGTGGCGGCGAGGTTGCGGTGCGACAGGGCCCGATCGGGGCGGGGAAGTGTAGTGGTCATGAGTAGTGGACCTTCCGCTCGACGAACCGCAATTGCAGCACGGTGGCAGTGAGCAGGATGACGAAGAGAACGATGGAGATCGCGGCGGAATACCCGGCCCGGTTGAAGGCCCCGAATGCCTGGAGGTAGGCCTCGTAGACGAGCGTCGACGTCCCCGACCCGAGCGGCGTCATGATTCGGATGAGGTCGAACGCCTGGAGCGAGCTCAGCAGGCACGTGATGAGGAGGAAGAAGGTGGTGGGCGAGATCAACGGAAGCTTGACGCTCCAGAAGGTGCGAATGGGTCCGGCGCCGTCGAGCTGTGACGCCTCGAGGATGTCCTTCGGCAGCGACTGCAGCCCGGCGAGGTAGACGACCGCGCAGTAGCCGAGGTTCTTCCATACGTACACGATGATGACCATGGTCAACGCGAGATCCGGATCATTGACCCATTGGGGGCTTGCGGCGCCGAAACTCCGCAGGATCCACGCCAGCACCCCGTATACCGGATCGAAGATGAACAGCCACACCAGCCCTACCCCCACGCCGGAGAGGACGTAGGGGGCAAAGACTGCGGACCGGGCGAAGGTGGTCCCGCGGATTCTCTGGTTGAGTGCCAGCGCCACCAGCAGGCCGAGCACCATCGAACCGCCCACTGTCACAAGGGTGAACACTGCTGTGGTCCCCAGCACGCGGGGGGCGTCGCCCGAGGTGAAGAAGGTGACGTAGTTCCCCAACCCGATCACCGTCGCGTTGGTCGAACCGAGCGTCCAGTTCAGCGTGGAGTAGTAGAGGTTGTTGAGCAGCGGCAGGTAGGTGAACACACCGATGAGCGCCAGATTCGGCAGCGCGAGGGCGAGGAAGATGAGGCCCTCGCGCCGGGCGCGAGGCGTGAACCTGCGCTTCGGCGTGGCGGAAGCCGTCCGGCGCGCCGACTCCGCCCGCCCTCCGGACGGCGGACCAGGAGGGTCCGCCGAGGGCGGAAGGGGCTCAGTGTGGACCCGGCTCATGCAAGTGACCTCGAAGCGTTGGAAGAAATATCAACACTTCACCACAGAAATCAGGCTTACGGGGCGATTCCCGCATGCTTTTCTGGCGAGGTTCGCGAACGGTTCACCCGAGGTTCACCTGACACCTTTCGCCGATTTAACTTCTACGCGCCCGTGGCGTAGGGTTGGCTGTTGGTTGTCTCTGCTTTTGTGCCCATTTTGGGCCGCGCGGCCTACCGCCGCGAGTGCTCGGGTGAGGTCAGACAATCAAAACCCAAACCCGCTCACCGTGCAAGTGGTGGGCACAGACGTTAGCGGAGGATATGGCCAAGAAAGACGGTGTCATTGAGATTGAAGGCACTGTGAACGAGGCGCTGCCCAACGCGATGTTCCGCGTTGAGCTCGCCAACGGACACATTGTTCTCGCCCACATCTCAGGGAAGATGCGTCAGCACTACATTCGAATCCTTCCTGAGGACCGGGTAGTAGTGGAACTGAGCCCGTACGACCTCACCCGGGGCCGTATTGTCTACCGCTACAAATAAGAACCGACGCAAAGGAAAACCATGAAGGTCCAGCCGAGCGTGAAGCGGATCTGCGAGAAGTGCCAGGTGGTTCGCCGCAAGGGCAACGTTCTCGTAATCTGCGAAAACCCACGTCACAAGCAGCGTCAGGGCTAAATACCTCTCCCCGAGGTCCTGCCCCACGCGTAGTAGTTCATTTATAGGCAAAGCAGCGTTCCCTGATAAGGAGCGCACACCCCCGGCTCGGAGGCCGGGGACCGGAGATATTCTCCGGGCACGCTTTGTCTCAGACCTCCGGTATTCCCAAAGGAGAACCGCCGATATGGCACGTCTCGCTGGCGTAGACATCCCCCGCGAAAAGCGGGTTGTCATTGCGCTTACCTATATCTACGGCGTGGGCAAGACCCGTGCAGAGAAGACGATCGTGGACACGGGAATTTCCCCGAACACGCGCGTCAAGGACCTCAGTGACCCGGAGCTGCTTCAGCTCCGTGACTACATTGAAGGCAACTTCAAGGTTGAGGGTGACCTCCGCCGCGAGGTTGCAGCCGACATCCGCCGCAAGGTGGAAATCGGCAGCTACGAAGGCATTCGGCACCGCCGCGGCCTTCCCGTACGCGGACAGCGTACGAAGACCAACGCTCGTACCCGCAAGGGCCCGAAGCGTACCGTCGCCGGCAAGAAGAAGGTTCGCTAGACCCTAACCGCTCCCTAAGTCTGCTCGCGAAGCTCGCAGACCCAAGGAACCCAGCGGTCAGGGGCCCATCCGCTCGTTGAGAGTTTCAACCAGCAGGTGGTCCAGGACAGCGGACCCCAATGCTTAATCCAATACCTTCGTAGGAGAAGTAATGCCCCCCAAGACTCGTGGAGCGGTGCGCAAGCCGCGTCGCAAGGATAAAAAGAACATCGCGCTCGGACAGGCGCACATCAAGAGCACCTTCAACAACACCATCGTGTCCATCACGGACCCCAGCGGAGCAGTCATCTCCTGGGCCTCCGCCGGTGAAGTTGGATTCAAGGGCTCACGTAAGTCCACCCCGTTCGCTGCGCAGATGGCTGCCGAAGCCGCCGCGAAGCGTGCCCAGGAACACGGCGTCAAGAAGGTCGACGTCTTCGTCAAGGGCCCGGGATCAGGACGCGAAACCGCAATCCGGTCACTGCAGGCCACCGGCCTTGAGGTTGGCTCCATCTCGGATGTCACCCCCAGCGCCCACAATGGCTGCCGTCCCCCGAAGCGCCGCCGCGTCTAATCAGCTTTATCCGGTGACCGACCGCCCTGCGGAAGCAGTTTGCTTCCGCAGGGCGGTTCGGCGCCGTTATCAAAAAGCTTTTGAGCCGGCTCACCAGCCGTCCCGCCCATTTGTGAAGCGTCATATAGCGGATGCTCCCTGAAAGGAAATGTAAGTGCTTATTGCACAGCGCCCCACCCTGACTGAAGAAGTAGTCGCCGACAACCGTTCACGGTTCGTAATCGAACCCCTCGAGCCCGGCTTCGGTTACACCCTTGGAAACTCCCTTCGCCGCACACTCCTGTCCTCGATCCCGGGTGCTGCTGTCACAAGCATCCGCATCGATGGAGTGCTGCACGAATTCACCACCGTTCCTGGTGTGAAGGAGGATGTCACCGAGATCATCCTCAACATCAAGAACCTTGCCGTCTCGTCCGAGCACGACGAGCCTGTCGTTGCCTACCTGCGCAAGCAGGGACCCGGCGTCGTCACCGCTGCGGACATCGCGCCTCCCGCCGGCGTCGAGTTCCACAACCCCGACCTGCACATCGCCACCCTGAACTCGAAGGGCAAGTTCGAGCTCGAACTGACCATCGAGCGCGGGCGCGGCTATGTGTCCGCTTCGCAGAACAAGTCCGGCGACTCCGAGATCGGCCGTATTCCGGTCGACTCGATCTACTCGCCGGTCCTGAAGGTGACCTTCCGCGTGGAAGCCACCCGTGTTGAGCAGCGCACCGACTTCGACCGCCTGATCGTCGACGTCGAGACCAAGGACGCCATCGAGCCCCGCGACGCCGTCGCCTCAGCAGGCACCACCCTGGTGGAACTGTTCGGCTTGGCCCGCGAGCTCAACACGGCAGCTGAAGGTATCGAGATCGGTCCTTCGCCCACTGACGCAGCCCTGGCCGCCGACATGGCGTTGCCCATCGAGGACCTCGAACTGACGGTCCGCTCGTACAACTGCCTCAAGCGCGAGGGCATCCACACCGTGGGTGAACTCGTCGGGCGCTCGGAAGCCGACCTGATGGACATCCGCAACTTCGGTGCGAAGTCCATCGACGAGGTCAAGGCGAAGCTCGTCGAGCTGGGTCTGTCCCTGAAGGATTCCCCTCCAGGGTTCGACCTCGCCGCACGCGCCGCTGCCATCGAAGAGGACGACGCCGCCTACGGCGACGAAGAGCTCTAACACAGCTAGATCCGCCTGTCCGTCGCCCTAGAAGCGGTGGGCAGGACCACTAAGAGGAGAAACAATCATGCCCACACCCACAAAGGGCCCACGTCTCGGAGGCGGTCCGGCGCACGAGCGCCTGATGCTCGCCAACCTGGCCGCCTCACTGTTCGAGCACAAGCGCATCACCACGACGGTCACCAAGGCCAAGAGGCTCCGCCCCTACGCCGAGCGCCTGATCACCTTCGCCAAGAAGGGCGATCTCGCCTCACGCCGTCGCGTCCTCGGTGTCATCAGCAGCAAGAGCATCGTCCATGAGCTGTTCACGGACATCGCCCCTGCCGTCGCCAACCGCGAAGGCGGCTACACCCGCATCACCAAGATCGGCAACCGCAAGGGCGACAACGCCCCCATGGCCGTCATCGAACTGGTGCTGGACCCGATGTCGGCGAAGCAGTCGGTCGTCGCCGAGGCCGAGCAGGCCAAGACGGCCACACCAGCGGCCGCTGGGGTTGCCGGACCTGTCGCTGAATCTGCTGAGTCACCTGAATCCGCAGATTCGGTGGAATCTGCGGATTCAGCCGAGTCGGCGCCCTCCGCGCCTTCGTCTGACGAGGTTGCAGCAGAAGACACCACCATCGATGCCGAAGCCGGCACCGAAGAGGTTGTTGTCGTCGAAGAAGGCTCCACCGGGACCGACGAGAAGAAGTAATCCTTCCCTCGTACCCTGGTTTCGCTGAATGACGACGCAAATGCCCGCCTTCCCTTCGGGGGACGGCGGGCTTTTGCGTGTCCGGATCGACCTGGCCTACGACGGCGGCCCCTTCGCCGGCTGGGCACTGCAGCCGGGACTCGCCACTGTCCAGGGCGTGGTGGAGGAAGGGCTGTTCATCCTGCTGCGTCGCTCTGCCCGGGTGACGGTCGCAGGCAGGACCGATACCGGAGTGCACGCGCGCGGCCAGGTGATGCATGTGGACCTGCCGCCGGGGGAGTGGCAAGCCATGACGCGGGGCAAGGACGTCTCGCCCGAAGACGCGATGCGCCGCAGGTTGACCGGAACAGTGAACCTCGTGCTCACCCGTCAGCCGTCCGGCAGCGGTAGGACGACGAGGAACGCCGTGCCCGCCGTCGTCGTGCGGAAAGTCAGCCTTGCTCCCGATGGGTTCGACGCACGGTTCTCGGCACTGTGGCGGCGCTACAGCTATCGCATCGCCGATGCGCAGGCGGGGCAGGATCCGCTCGCACGTCACACCACGCTCTGGTACCAGGGCGAGCTCGACGTCGGACAGCTCAACCGCGGTGCCGCTCACCTGCGGGGGATGCAGGACTTCCGGGCCTTCTGCAAACCGCGGGCAGGGGCCACCACCATCCGCGAACTGCAGCGCTACGGGTTCCAACGCGGAGCCGACGGCGCAATCACCGCCACCATTCAGGCCGACGCCTTCTGCCACAATATGGTGCGCGCGCTGATCGGCTCCACCCTGCGGGTGGGCAGTGGCGAAATGCCGGCCGGATGGCTGAAGGAACGGCTGGACGCCCGGATCAAGGACGCGCAGTCCATTCTGGCGCCGGCACATCCTCTGGTGCTTGAGGAAGTGGCGTATCCGGAAGCCGCTGAGCTCGGCCGCAGAGCAGCGTTGACGCGAGCGCGGCGAGGTCCCGCACACCTACAGCGTTAGCGTCCCGAGGAAGGCGGCCAGGAGCATCCCGGGCCCGAAGGGGAAGACGGCGTGGCGGTCGCCCCGCCGGGAAAGCAGCACCGCCAAACCTGCGAGACCGCCGAAGAGGAAACCGCCCAGCAGGGTGATGAGCCAGGGCAGCAGTCCGGCGTAGCCGCCGTAAAGGCCGAGGACTGCCGCAAGCTTGACGTCTCCCATCCCCATGCCCGCCGGTGACATCAGGGCCAGTAGCAGGTAGAAACCGAACATCAAGGCTGCACCCAGTGCAGCGCCGGAGAGCGGCTGCCAGCCGGCTCCGGTGACCGCAGCGAGACCAAGCACCGCGGCCGTTGCGCCGGCGAAGGGCAGCAGCAGGGCGTTCGGGAGCAGTTTCGACCGAAGGTCGATTGCTGCGAGGAGTACCCCGAAGACCGGCAGCACCATGAACAACGGCACCTCGCCGGGGAAATCCGCCGTCGCAGCTCCCAGGCCCGCCAGCAGCGCGGTCAGGGCAGTCATCGGGAAGCGCCAGGACGCAGGCAGCGGTGTCCTCGGATCCCGCTGGGCCAGGGGGAAAATCGAGTAACCTCCTGCCGCTCCGGCCAACGCGGCAACGGCAATTCCCAGCACAGCTACCAGCGCCTCCATGCTAGGCATGTTCCTCCGCAGGCTGCTGCGCCCGCTGCTCATATTTTTCCGAGGGCTGCTGAGCTCGCTCAGGCGCTGTCGGATCCGGTTCCTCCGTAGGGTGCCTGACGTGCAACGCGGGATGGGCTCGTTCCATTGGTACGCCGGCGCCCCCGCTGGAGGGCAGCGTCACGGTGAAGACGGTTCCGACCCCGAGCGAACTGGCGCAGGAGATGGTCCCGCCGTGGGCTTCCACGATGGCTTTGGTGATTGCCAGGCCGAGCCCCAGGCCGTTGATGTCGCCGTTCCGCGCAGCGGGGGTGCGGTAGAACCGGGAGAAGATTTTCGAGGTTTCCTGCGGTGGCATGCCGATGCCGGTGTCCCGCACCTGCAGCTCGAGGGACGCTGCGGTCTCGCATGCGCTGATAGTGACGACACCGCCGTCGGGCGAGTATTTGATGGCGTTGGAGAACAGGTTGTCGAGCACCTGGGAAATCCGCAGCGGGTCCAGCAGGGACCAGAGGGGTGCGGGCACATCGGCCTCGAAAACGATGTTGTTCTCCTGCGCCCGGAGCCGATGGGAGCGGATACCCATCTCCACGAGCCCCGCGAGGTCCACCGGTTTCGGATGCACGCGTACGTTGTCCCCGGCGGTGGCCAGCAGGTCCGCCACGAGGTCCAGCACGCGTTCGGCGTTCCGGGTGGCCACCTCGAGATAGGCCTGCAGGTAGTCCGGGAGCGGATGCTCGTCCTCGAGCACGAGTTCGAGGTAGCCCAGCACCGAGGTGAGCGGTGCGTGGAAATCGTGCGAGACATTCGAGATGAACGCGTCCTTGGCCGCCACCGCGTCCACGAGCCGCGTCACGTCGCTGCAGACGATCACCGCACCGGCGAGCCCGCCGTCGTCGTTCCGGATAGGCCGTGCCGCAGTGGACACCGCCCTCTGGTCATCTCCCGTGCCGATCCACACGAGCTGGTCCGCGAAGGTCTCACCGGCGAGCGCGCGCCGGATGGGGCGTTGCTCCTGGGCCAGCGGAGTGGTGCGGTCGGGGGCGAAAAGGAGTTGGCCCTCCTCCTCCGTGACGGAGCCGCCGGAAATGCACGCGAGCCGGTGGAAAAGGTCCTGCTGGTGGTTGGTCAGGGTGTGTTTTCCGTCGGCGTTGACGGCGATCAGGCCCAGGTCCACGGTGTCGAGGATGGTGCTCAGCAGGTTTTCACGTTTATTGCTCGCTTTGAGGAGCTCCTTCAGCTCCTGTTCCTTCTGCCGAAGCTCGTGGTCATTGAGCCTCAGCTGCATCTTCGCCAGGTGGACGGTGAGTGCGAGGGTCACCATCACGACGGGCAGGAGGAGCGCCGTCGTGAAGTCGACCACCGTGGAGGATGTGCCGTCCACGGCCAGGGGAAGCAGCACCACGAGGGAGGAGCCGGCAAAGCCGACGGGCACGGAGATCCACGGCGTGAGCCTGGACGCCGCGAGCCACAGGACGGGAAAGAACGTGAGGACGCCGAGGCTCGGCTGGCTTTCCAGCGCACCGTAGCGGTAGAGGGCGATCGCGGGAAAATCCAGCACCGGTATAAGGAGGATTGCTCCCCGCGGAAGTTTCGGCCAGGGGATCAGGACACAGAGGGCGAGCAGAAGGAGGTGGAGGAACACCGCGCCCTCGAACGTCGCGTTCTGCAGAAGCCCGGGACGAAGGACCGGGGCCGCGACGGCAATGACGAGCACGATCAGCGTCAGGGGAAGCTGGCACAGCACCACGGGATGGCGCAGGTTGAAGCGCTGGAACGTGCCGTCTGCACGAGACGGCGGCAGGCGCTCAGGCACGCGCCCGCGCATGCTCGGTCCGGACCTGGGTGAGAGACCACATGAAAAGAACAACTTCCCGCAGCTATTGGTAACAATCCCCATTATTGCCATAAGCAACCCCTGTTGGGCAGAGGCTCGCGTGAGATGGCGACGCCGGACCGCGGAACACGGCACAATGGACGGTATGGCCTAGGCATCCCGGCAATGCAATGCACAACAGGGCAGGGGGAGGTGATGGCTGTGGCGAACGATCCCGGAGTAGCAGTGGTGATCGAGGACGACGCCGACGTCAGGAACCTGGTGGGGGCGGTGCTCCAGCAGTCAGGATTCGACGTGTTCATGGCGTCCACAGGGCGCGACGGCGTGGATTTGGTGCGGGCGCATGACGCCACGGTAGTGACGGTCGACGTCGGGCTGCCCGATATCGACGGGTACGAGGTGCTGCGCCGAATCCGCGGTTTCACCGACTGCTACGTGGTGATGCTCACCTCGCGGGGGGATGAGCTGGACACCCTCACCGCCCTGCAGTCCGGAGCCGACGACTACCTGACGAAACCCTTCCGGCCGCGTGAACTGCGTGCAAGGATCGCGGCGATGCTGCGCCGGCCGAGGGGAAAGCCCGACCCGCAGGTCCTGGCGGCGCACGTGGCCGAAGTGGCAACGCCGCCTGACCCGCCTCAGCCGGAGTCCGGTGCTCGAGCCCCGCTCCTGCAGCACAACGGGCTGGTGCTCGATCAGGACGCACGGACGGCGTCCCTTGACGGCGCTGACCTGACGCTGACCCGCAGCGAGTTCGACCTCCTCCACGAAATGCTGAAGAGCAACGGCGCGGTGCGCACCAAGGCAGACCTGGTCCGGGTGGTGCGCGGCGACCTGTATGGGGAGAGCGCGTACATCAGCGAGTCGGACGAGCGGGCAATCGAGGTCCATATCGGCAATCTCCGGCGGAAACTGCTGGAGGACCCGAAGTCGCCGCGGTGGCTGCAGACCGTGCGGGGAGTGGGTTACCGGCTCACGCCGCGGAAGGACTAAGCCCGTCACTTTTTGTCTCACTGGCCCGCGAAGGTGGCCATGACATTGATGACCGCCGGTCCCAGGACCACGATGAACAGCACTGGGAAGATGAAGAACAGCAGTGGGAAAAGCACTGTCACGGGGAGTTTCATCGCCTTCTCCTCCGCCCGCTGGCGCCGTTTGACGCGCATCACCTTCGCCTGAGTCCTCAACACCCCCGACAGCGCGATGCCATACGCATCGGCTTGCACGATGGCTTTGACGAAGCTCCGGAGTTCGGGAACGCTGCTTCGCTCGGCCAGCGCCAGATAGGCTTCCCTGCGGCTACGCCCCACCTGCATGTCCTGCAGCGTCCGCACCAATTCCTCTGCGAGCGGCCCCTTGCCGTTCTCGCCGGCCCGCTGCATGGCGCTCTCGAAGCCGAGCCCCGCCTCCACCGAGATCAGCATCTGGTCGAGGGTGTTCGCGAGCTCCAGCTGCATTGCCTTCTGGCGTTCCTGACCCCGGCTGTAGAGCAGGAGGTCGGGAATGAAGTAGGCGAGGACAAGGACGAAGATTCCAAGGAGGATGAACTGCTTCGTCGGATTGGAGCTGATCAGCAGGAGCGCCAGCACCCCGGCGACAAGGGCCAGTGCAGGCTTTGCAGTGAGGACTTTGGCGAGCGGTAGTGTTGCCGGACGGCCCGCCAGGGCGAGGAGATGGTCCAGCTTCTGGACGTACCCCTCAGGAGTCAGGCGGTGTCCGAGCTGCAGGAGCGGGTTCGGTCGGGTCGCTGCGTCCGTACCTACCGCTCCGGCTCCCCGATTCAGGTTCTTCTGCACCGTCCTGCGTGCCTTGGTGTCGGAGGTGAGCAGGGACCACGTCAGGTAGCCGAGTGGGGCTGAGACCAGGAGCAGGGATATCGAGAGCATCGGATTCATCGCGGGGCTCAGAACTTCAGGTCGATGATCTTGCGGAGCCAAAGGCAACCGATGGTCATCATGACGGCTGCTCCACCGAGCATCGCCCAGCCAAGCGGTTCATCAAAGAGTGGGTTCACGTAGCCGGGACTGACGACGGTGAGCATGATCGCGATGCCGAAGGGCAGCGCTCCCAGGATGTAGGCAGAAATTTTGCCTTCCGCGGCGAGTGCGCGGATCTGTCCCTTGATCTCGCTGCGCTCGCGGATGGTGTGGCCCACCTGGTCCAGCACGTCGGCAAGGTCCCCTCCCACTTCGCGGTTGATCTGGATGGCCTGTGCAATCCAGGCGAAGTCCTCGTTCTCCATGCGTTTCGACGTATCCAGGAGTGAGATCAGGAGGTCCTTGCCGAGGCTGGTTTCCGCCACGATCCGCCGCATTTCCTCCGCGGTGGGGCTGTCCGCCTCCGTGGCTGCTGCGTCGATCGCCCGGAGGATGCTGTGCCCGGCCCGCAGGCCGCCCGTGAGGAGCTGCAGCGTATCGCCAAGCTGCGAGTCGAATCGCTTCCTGCGCCTGCCGGTGAGGAAGGAGAGGAACAGGTGCGCGATGGCTGGGGCGAGAACCAGAAGCAGGAGCCCGACGACGGGCGCTATCAATACCCAGCCGACCACCAGTCCGGTGGCCCCGCCGGTGATCACGAGGAGGAGCATGTCGGCCTGGCTGAGCCTTACGCCCGCCGTCTCGAGTACTTCCCGTCGGAACAAGCGCTTCGGGTGCTGCCGGAGGTAGGTTTCCATCCAGCGACCGGCGGACCCCGCGAAACGGGACAGCTGCGAGTCCGATTCCAGTTGGACGGGACGACGCCGGTCCAGGGGAACGGGTGACTGCAGCGGCCGGAACGCCACCATCACAAGCCCCATAGCGACGAAACACAATGCAGCACCGGTCACGAACATACCGGTCATGCCGTCACCAGGTCCGGGCCGGGACTGCGCCGAAGACTGCCGGGGACACCGTGATGCCCATGTCCTCGAAGCGCTCCATGAACCGGGGCCTGATGCCGGTGGGCACGGGTTTCCCGAGAAAGCGGCCCGAGGCGTCCACTCCGGCGGAGTAGTCGAAGACGAAAGCGTCCTGGAGCGTGACGACGTCGCCCTCCATGCCCTGCACCTCGGTGACGTGCGTGATGCGACGGGAGCCGTCACGGAGCCTCGAGATCTGCACCACGAGGTTGACCGCCGACGCGAGCTGCTCCCGGATGGCCCGGAGCGGCAGATCCATCCCCGCCATCAACACGAGCGTTTCGAGGCGGGCGACGGCGTCGCGCGGTGAGTTGGCGTGCACCGTGGACAGCGAGCCGTCGTGGCCGGTGTTCATGGCCTGCAGCATGTCGAGGGATTCACCGCCGCGGACCTCACCGATGACGATGCGGTCGGGTCGCATACGCAGCGAGTTCCGCACGAGGTCGCGGATGGTGACGGCGCCTTTGCCCTCGGTGTTCGGCGGCCTGCTCTCGAGGCGCACCACATGCTGTTTCTGGATCTGGAGCTCGACGGCGTCCTCGATGGTGACGATGCGTTCGTTGTCGGGGAGGAACGAGGACAGGACATTTAGCAGGGTGGTCTTTCCCGTACCGGTTCCGCCGGACACGATGATGTTCAGCTTGGCTCGGACGCAGGCGTCGAGGAGTTCCGCCATCTCCGGCGTCAGGGTGCCGAAGTCGATGAGATTTTGAACGGTCAGCGGGACCTTGCTGAATTTTCGGATGGTGAGTGAGGAGCCGTTGACGGCAAGCGGAGGGATGACCGCGTTGACGCGCGAGCCGTCCTCGAGCCGCGCATCGACGAAGGGCGAGGATTCGTCGATGCGGCGTCCCACCTTCGAGACGATCCGCTCGATGACCCGTCGCAGGTGCTGTTCCGAGCTGAACCGTGAGCCGCTGAGGGTCAGTTTCCCGCCCTTCTCCACATAGATCTGGTCCATGCGGTTGACCATGATCTCGGTGACTGTGGGGTCATCCAGGAGGCGCTGCAGCGGGCCGAAACCGAGGACGTCGTCGGCCACGTCCTGGATCAGCCGACGGCGCTCGTCGGGGGTGAGCGGCACCTGCTCGGCGTCAATGATCTCGCTCAGCTCTTCGCGCGCCGCGATCTTCAGGTCCTCCTCGGTGACCGAGGTGTCGCTGGCCCTGGACCCCATGCGCTCGAAGAGAGCCGATGCCGCCCGTAGTTTCAGTCCCGCGAAGACGTCGACCCGCGCGCTGGCCTGTGGTTCCGCCGTTTCCGCTCTTGCAGAGCTCGGGGCCGGAACTGCGGGGGCTGCTTTCTTCTCGCCGGCTTTTGTGCCGGCCGAATGCTTCTCCGACGCGGAGACGGTCCGGGGGAGGCCCGCGGCCTGGATGCGATCGGACAGTTTCATCAGACGACCACCCTGCGGTGCATCTTGCGCTGGGACTTCGCGCGCCACTGATGATCGAAGCGCTGGACGAGGCCGCGGAGGTTCTTGGTGGCCGGGTCCCGGACGTTTTCCTGAAGGAGGGGAATCCCGCGGTTCGTTGCCAGCGAGATGCCGCGCGAGCGTGGAACGGAGATGTCGACGGGCGCTCCGAGAGTCGCTTCGACGTCCTGGACCGACAAACCGGTTTTGGAGTCGGCGAAATTGAGCACCACGTGGCGCGATTCCGGAAGCAGGTTGAGCCTGCCGAGGAGATCGAGGCCCGTGCGCAGGCCTCGGACGCTGGGCACGTCCATGCCGGTGACCCAGATGGCGTCGGTGCACTGCTCGAGAGCTGCCACGCTGTGTTCGTTCAAGCCCGGCCCAGTGTCCACCACCACGTAGCGGAACTCGGCGGCGAGTTGTTTCAGGAGTTGTGTGATCTGCTCGGTGCTGATGCGGTCGGCATCCGCTGGATTCCGGGGAGCACAGAGGGCGTAGATTCCGGCACGGTGGACCGTGAGGAACGCCTTGAGGACCATGGAGTCCTGCGTCGCGGACCCGGAGACGGCATCGAGCACCGAGTACTCGGGGTTGAGGTACAGGCCTGTGGCTACATCGCCGAACTGAAGGTCGAGGTCCACGATGACCACGCTCATGGGAGCCAGCTTGCCGAGTCCCACGGCCACGTTGGTGGCGATCGTCGTCTTGCCGACGCCGCCCTTGGGGGAGAGCACCCCGATCACCAGACCGTTTTCCTGCTGGCCCTGGTGCTGCCCGAAGTCGTTGCGGCGCCGGCTTGCGAAGGCCTGGCAGGCGTGCTCGAGCTGGGTGCGGATGCTCGCGACGTCGGCGAGGGGGCTGAGCACGTCCCGGACGCCGGCGCGCATGGCCTGCAGGACGACGTCGGGCTGGCTGTCGTGAACGAGGATCAGGCTGACTTCGGGGAATTGGACGTCGAACACGGTGGCGAGACGCAGCGCGTCCTCGACGGGCAGGCCCGGACCGAAAATGAGGACCTCGGGACGCTCGGGGGAGAGCTGCTCGAGGATTTCGTGCGCTTCGCTGGTGAGGACGCTCGCCGGCAGGCCTTTCACCTCACCGTGCAGTCCGCCGGCGACGGCGAGGCGGACTTTCTGCTCGAATTCGGAGCTCGGGGTGATCAGGACGAATCTGCTCATCGGTACAACTCATTCTCGAACATCGTGACGGGTGCTGAGTTCTCCTCGGTGGTCGTAGCTTCTTTGCTCAACCAGATCCTCGCGAACTCGGCAGCAAAGACAATACGGGTGGCCTGTTCCTCGCTCACTGCAACGGTAACCAGCAACGAACCGGTGGGGGCGGGGGGTGCCTCGGACGGCACTTCCTCACCATCCACTTCGGCCTTCGGTGATAGAGGCGCGCCCTGGACCCCCGTCACCAGTACTTTGTGGATAATGAGTTGCGTTGACTGCGGAGAACCTTCGTCTTCGGGATCCTTGGAGACAAATAGGCCTACCGTGTCGCCTGCTGCGATAGTCGCTCCTACGACACGCTGCGGTTCGAGCTGGAAGGAGACCTCGTGAAAGTTTTCTGGAATAGCGATGTTCTCTGCTGACGACAGGGTCTCAGGTGTGACCAGCCGCTCAGCCAGCAAATGTTCACCGGGGAGTAGGTCTACTGAGGTGACCATTCCACCGGACGCGTCGAGGTTCTTCAATGCACTCGCCGCCACTGCGGTGGTCGGCAGCAATTCACTGCGAACCATCGAGGCAAGCTGGTCGACCGGGGTGCCCTCGGGGACCGATTCCTGTACCACGAGCACCTCTTTCGGCTCCAGTCCGCTGACGGCACGCGCTTCCGCAGCCTGGGCATAGGCGAAAACCAAAACTGCACCGACGAGGGCGAGGACAAAGGCTGCTATGCCCGCAAGTAGACGGGACTTCATGGCGAGGGATCTCCGAGGGTAAGGCGAACTATGGTGAGGCCCGAGCTGTCTACCGGACCGAGTGTGTAGCCGTCGGCGAGCGAGACGTACTTGACGAATCTGCCGATGATGCCCCTGCAATTGCCGTTGCACGAAAAGGTAGAACCGTTCTCAGTCGCGGTGCTGCGGAAGACATCCGGCGTCGAGTTGCCCCCGCTGAGGCGCCAACCAAGCAAGTCGTAGGCAGCGAAGGAAACGATGCTGTATTGCGCACTCGTTCCGGTGCCCTCAACGTTGTTGAAGACTGGAAGCAGCAGCGTCACCTGCTGCCCCTCCTGAAGTTGATTCATCCACGAGGTCATAGTGGGACCACAGATGTTCGGCGCATCGTTGCCGGTGTCGCTGCCACTCAACTCAGCCACGCTGACAAAAGCGCCACACTGCCCAGGTGATCGGTTCAACCACCCGAAGCCACCCGGGACTACTGCCCCGGACGGTCCGTAGTTGCAGTCCAAATTGGCATCGTTGCCGTGGGACTGCAATAGCTGCATGGATCCTCCTATTTGCCCTTGCACCTGACAGATGGAAAATGCGAGGGGAAAGGGCGCGGTCCCCGCAAGCGGGCTGCCCCATTCCGCACCTGAATGGGCACCCACTTCAGCAGAGGAAATTCCGAGGGCTTGGGCGAAGAAAAGGGATACCCGGTTGTCCGACCGGCCTGCCTCCTTGGCGCTCGTGGTCACAGTGACCGTGTTGGCAGACAGGGCGACCGACTCGACGGTACCGAGACCATCCAGGGAATTTAGATTGGCGAGTTCCGTCGCTACAGCAGAGGAACTGGAACAGTGAATGCTGGCGGGCGTTTTGGCACAAGTCTGGGCGATCCCCAGCGCTGCTGCGTCCGCCCCGTTTTGCAGTTGCGCTTTTTCGGAATACAGCATGCCGACATCGACTGCCAGAGCAGCGAAACCTAGAAAGACGACCATGAGCAATGCGACGAGGACGCTGACCGCTCCGTCCTCACTCCTATGGGCACTGATTATCCCCCGCACAACATGACTCCTCTACCTGTCATTGTGAAGGGCCCAGCAATTCCTGTAAGGGAGTTCAACTCATAGGTGATGGTCACTGTGGTTTGTTGCCCAATAGACGAGGAACCGCACGGGGCAACACTTACGTTCGTGGGAAGCGGATCGAGAGATACTGCAGCATTGATGGCCTTTTGCCGCGCGTCTGTGGCGTCTTTTGTGATTGCCATGACGCGTGCTCCTTCTCGTGCTGCACTCGTCAGGGACGTCTGCACATTGAAAGCACGTCCGAATTCCATGATGCCGAGAAGAACCAAAATGAGAACAGGGAGGAGGACGGCGAACTCAACCGCGACTGCCCCTCGCTCCTTCGAACCGCCCATGATCTGCTTTCCCAATTTGATCGAACCAAAAATTGAGTGGTGGAGGAGTGTCTCCACCACTCAATCAGGCGATTTACGCGGTCGAACTAGTTAGCCGATGGTCGTGAACCGAGCGGCGATTCGGGTGAACATTGCACCCAAGTTTCCGCCGAGCAAAGTGACGGCGGTGATGAGGACAACTGCGATGAGGGCGACCATGATGCCGTATTCAACGGCCGTCGCGCCGGTCTCCTCGCGGCGGAGGCGTGACTGGACGGTGAAACCAAGGGTGTGCAGGCTAGCTGCGAGGTGAGCGAACAATTGAGACTCCTGAAGTGGGGTAGGGCCGGCCCAGCGCCGGCCCTGCTCAAAAGGTAGCTCTCCCACAAGCCTCATATGCCACATTCTTTGGATCCTGCGCGAAGCCTGACCCACCTGCGCTTTTCCTGTGCAATTTCTGCGGTTGAAGTGTGGCTGAAAGGAAATACCCGTCCCAAAGGCAAGGGAAAGGCCCGGTTCCGCCAAGAATCGCGTCCAGCCTTGAAACGGAATGCATTCGACCTACACTGACGGAATGACCTCTCCCTCCGCCGCGGCTAATGCTGCGCGGACCGCACCGACATCCTCGGCAAAGCGACGAAAGGCCGACGCCGTCGTCGTATCCCGCAGCGAAATCCCGGAGCATTCCGAACTCGAGCACCTGCGTCGGCTTGCGGCGCTGGTCGAGTCCTCGAAGGATGCCATCAACGGCGCCGACCTGAACGGCATCATCACCAGCTGGAACGCGGGCGCGGAGGAGCTCTACGGCTACAGCGCCGAGGAGGCGATCGGCCGCAGCATCGAAATGCTGACTCCGTTGAACGCCGGTGGTGAGGCGAAAGCGCTGCGGGCCGGACTTGCCGAGGGCAAGGGAGTCACGGGACAGCAGACTGTCGCCCGGCACCGGGACGGTTCGCTCATCGAGGTGTGCCTGACCCTGTCGCCGGTCTTCGACGCCCATGGCAGGGTCATCGGGTCCTCCGGTATTGCCCGGAACATCACTGAAACCCAGCAACGGCGCGCCTCAGCCGAGCATGAGCGGGACCGGCTGACCTTCGCCCAGGAAATCGCGCACGTGGGCTCCGTCGAGGTGAACCTGATCACCGGGCACCGGTGGTGGTCCGACGAGTACTTCCGAATTCACGGCCTGCCCGTCACTCCAAGTCCCACCGAGGAGCTGTGGCACTCGGTGCTGCACCCGGAGGATCGTGAGCGGGTGCAGCAGGTCTGGCAGGAACTCGAGTCCGGTGGTCCGCCCCTCAAGCTGATCCACCGGATCCTTCGCCCCAGCGGGGAGGTCCGCTGGGTTCATACCCGCGCTGCCGCCGAACACAACGACGGCGTGCTGGTCCGGCTTCTCGAAACAGCCGTTGACATCACCGAGCGGAAGCAGGCCGAGGAAGCGCTCGAACGCCTGGCCTTCCAGGATCCGCTGACCGGGCTTGCCAACCGGACGCTCCTGACGAACTGCATCGAACTCGCCCTCAAGGAAGCTGCCGGCGCCGGCACCCAGGTGGGAGTGCTCTTCCTCGACGTCAACCGTTTCAAGGTGGTCAATGACGGGCTGGGGCATGCTGCGGGGGACAGTCTGCTCGTCCAGCTCGCCGCGCGCCTTCGAAGCGCCGTGCGTCCCCTTGACACGCTGGCGCGGTTCGCCGGCGACGAATTTGTGATCGTCTGCAGTGGACTCGGCTCCGACGAGGCCCATGACCTGGCGGGACGCATCGCCGCTGAGGTGCAGGTTCCGTTCGACCTCCTGGGCCAGGAGCTGTTCGTCAGCGTCAGCATCGGCATCGCCCTTTCATCGTGCGGCGATACCGCAGAATCCCTCCTCCACCAGGCGGACGCCGCCATGTACTTCGCCAAGGACGCCGGCAAGGTTGACGGCGTCGTCTTCGACGAATCGATGCTTCGCCGTGCCGAGGCCCGCCTCGACATCGGGTCCCAGCTGCCGCGCGCCATCGAGCGGGGCGAGCTCGAGGTGTACTACCAGCCGATTCTCGACGTCGGAAGCCAGGCTCCGGTGGCCTTCGAGGCTCTTCTGCGGTGGAAGCATCCCAAGCACGGGCTCGTGTCGCCGTGCGATTTCATTCCGGTGGCCGAGGAGACGGGACTGATCGTCCCCATCGGCGGCTGGGTACTGGTGAACGCACTCACACAGGCGCAGCATTGGCGGTCGCAGGTGCCCGGGGCGTCTGCTCTCCGGATCGCCGTCAACCTGTCCGCCCGCCAGCTGCAGGACCCGGGGCTGTTCGACACCGTGGCAGGCGCGATTGCCCGCGCAGGGATCGATCCCTCAGCCGTCGAGCTCGAAATCACCGAATCGGCGCTCATGAACGATGTGGAAAGCTCGATGGCGACACTGACGCGGCTCCGCAGCCTCGGCGTGGGGCTCTCGGTCGACGACTTCGGGACCGGCTACTCCTCACTGAGCTACCTGCGGCGATTCCCCGTGACGACGCTCAAGATCGACAGCTCCTTCGTGGAAGGTCTGGACGGCAGGGACGTGCATGCCCAGCCGATCGTCGCCGCGATCACCATGATGGCCATCGCACTCGGAATGGACGTGGTGGCGGAAGGCGTTGAAACCCTGAACCAGCTCCGCGAACTGGAGAGGCTGGAGGTTCGTTCAGCGCAGGGCTACCTCTGGGCCGAGCCGATGCCGGCCGGGAAGGTAGCCCCTTGGCTGTCGAACAGGCCGCAGTTTCCCGGCGGAGTGCTGGAGGGTGCCGGCGCATCCCGGCGCGCCTATTGAGCGTTTTGACCTGAGGCACCGCTTCGCGCTAACCTTGAAAGTCGTTGTGCGTATCCCTTCTCGGTACGTCTGCGCCTCCGGAGCGGTTCAGTTGCAGAACCACCTGGCCCGGAGGAGCAGCCGAGATGTACGGGATAACTGGTCTTATTTCAGCCCTCACCTGGAGTTCCGGTAACGCATGAATAAGCTGAGCCCGTGTCCGCGGAATTCTCCGTGATGCGGGCGACACCGAATAAGAAACGAAGGCCATAACCGTGCGTACGTACACCCCGAAGCCAGGCGACATCACCCGCCAGTGGCACGTCATTGACGCAACCGACGTTGTCCTAGGCCGTCTTGCCAGCCAGACCGCAATCCTGCTGCGCGGAAAGCACAAGCCGACCTTTGCACCCCATATGGACATGGGCGATTTCGTCATCATCATCAACGCTGACAAGGTAGCCCTCACCGGCGCCAAGCTCGAGCAGAAGCGTGCCTACCGCCACTCGGGTTTCCCGGGCGGCCTGAAGTCCACCACCTATGCCGAGCTCCTCGAGAAGAACCCCGAGCGCGCAGTGGAGAAGGCCATCAAGGGCATGCTCCCCAAGAACTCGCTGGCTGCCCAGCAGATCGGCAAGCTCAAGGTCTACCGCGGCGCCGAGCACCCCCACGGTGCACAGCAGCCGACGTCGTACGAAATCACCCAGGTCGCCCAGTAGTCCTGGCCACCACACACTAAGAAATTAATTCAAGGAGAACCGTGGCTCAGAACCCTGAAGAGCTGAATGAATCTGCTGAGGAGCTTACGAGCTACACCTCAGAATCCACCGAAGGCAGCGAAACCCCCGTCAAGGAGCGCCCTGCGCTGACTGTCGGCGGCGGAGCCGTTGGACGCCGCAAGGAAGCCGTGGCCCGCGTACGCCTCGTGCCCGGCACCGGCAAGTGGATCGTCAATGGGCGCGAGCTCAGCGACTACTTCCCGAACAAGCTTCACCAGCAGGAAGTCAATGACCCCTTCAAGCTCCTCGAGCTCGACGGCGCCTACGACGTCATCGCCCGCATCCACGGCGGTGGACCCTCCGGCCAGGCCGGTGCACTTCGCCTCGGTGTTGCCCGCACGCTCAACGAGATTGACCGTGAGAACAACCGCCCCGCGCTGAAGAAGGCCGGCTTCCTCACCCGGGACGCCCGCGTGATCGAGCGCAAGAAGGCTGGTCTCAAGAAGGCCCGCAAGGCGCCTCAGTACTCCAAGCGCTAAATCCGCTTGTGCGATGCCCGTCCGGCTTGCTGGACGGGCATCGTGCTTTAACGAACATGGCGTGGTGCGCGCTATGGCAGTGAGATCGACTTAGGATGAAGAACCATGAGTAAGTTATTTGGAACCGATGGTGTCCGCGGGCTGGCGAATGGCTTGATCACCGCCGAACTTTCCCTTCAGCTGGCCCAGGCCGCAGCAGTGGTGCTCGGCCACCGGGCGGTCGAGGGCGACCGCCGGCCCACAGCCGTGATCGCGAGGGACCCCCGCATCAGCGGTGAGTTCATCGCCGCCGCCGTCGAGGCGGGGCTGGCGAGTTGCGGCGTCGACGTCTACGACGCCGGTGTGCTGCCCACGCCCGCCGCCGCCTTCCTCGTAGCCGATCTCGATGCCGACTTCGGCGTGATGATTTCCGCGTCGCACAACCCGGCGCCCGACAACGGCATCAAGTTCCTGGCACGCGGCGGCAAGAAGCTCGACGACGCCCTCGAGGAGGCCATCGAGGCCGAACTCGACGAGCCCTGCCCGCGACCCGTCGGCGCCGACGTGGGACGCATCCAGCGGTTCGCCGACGCGGAAGACCGCTACATCGTCCACCTGCTCCAGACACTGCCGCACCGCCTCGACGGAATCAAGGTGGTGCTCGACTGCGCACACGGCGCTGCCAGCGGATGCTCGCCCCAGGTGTTCGCCAACGCGGGTGCGGAGATCGTCGTCATCGGCGCGGACCCCGACGGCAACAACATCAACGACGGCTACGGCTCCACGCACCTCGAGAAGCTGCAGGCCGCGGTGCTCGAACACGGCGCCCACCTCGGCATAGCGCACGACGGCGACGCCGACCGCTGCCTCGCCGTGGACCACGAGGGAACGGTGGTGGACGGTGACCAGATCATGGCCGTAATGGCTGTGGCGATGAAGGACGCCGGCAAGCTCGTGGACAATACCCTCGTAGCTACGGTGATGAGCAACCTCGGCCTGAAGATCGCCCTGCGCGACGCCGGCGTTCTCATTCGGGAAACCGCAGTGGGCGACCGCTACGTTCTCGAGGGAATGCGCGACGGCGGATTCAGCCTTGGCGGCGAACAGTCGGGCCACGTGATCTTCGCCGAATACGCCACCACGGGCGACGGCGTACTGACCGGACTTCAGCTGGCCGCGCAGGTCGCGAAGACCGGGCGGAGCCTGAAGGACCTTGCCGGCGTCATGACGAAGCTTCCGCAGGTGCTCATCAATGTCCGGGGAGTAGACCGCACCGCAGTGAACTCGGACGAGGGCGTGCAGGACGCCGTGCGGAAAGCCCAGGAGGTACTGGGAGAGACCGGCCGTGTCCTGCTGCGGCCCTCCGGCACCGAGCCTGTGGTGCGTGTGATGGTGGAGGCAGCCGATATGGAGACCGCCCAGCGCATCGCCGATGAGCTCGCGGCAACGGTGCAGGGACGCCTCGCGCTGGAGCCAGCGGCCTGAACCCTGGGCTCGGGCCTCGTCAGCGTTACGCCGTCCTTCCCGTGGAGCAGAGGCGCGGGGGTGAGCTCGAATCCCAGCTAGGAGACGTTCCGGCGACGCACCATCTCGGTGATCCAGATGGGCGCGAACGGAGACGTGCAGTTCGGGGGAGTCGGGTAGTCCTTGAGAACTTCCAGGCGCTCACCGAGGTCGATTGCGCGGGCGCGGTGCGCGGCGTGCTCGATCCCGATCTGAGCCAGGCAGGTGTTCATCGCCCACTGCAGGCGGTCCGGAGCGTTTCTCATGTCCGCCTCGATGATGTCGAGCAGTCCCGAAAGGTCGAGGCCCTCGGGCTCCTTCACCACGCGCTCGCTGGTCAGCGCCCAGCCGGCACTCGCGACCACAGGATCCGGGTCGCCGAACCAGGCCGAACGCAACTCATCGGCGTGCGGGTTCTTCTTCACCACGTAGTTCACGAGCCAGTCGTGCACCTTGGGGATACGCGCCTCGCGCAACATACCATCCAACTCGTTCCGCTCGAACGCCTTCGGCCGGCAGATCAGGATCGCCAGCAGTCTCGCCGCAGTGTCCTTCGTTCCCCAGAGCTCGCGCGCGAGTTCCTGCTGGATCTTCAACCGCTTTGCAAGCGCGCGCAGTTTGGCGAGGTTCACACCGTGATCGTCCCCGTGTCTCTCGTTCACCTCGCGTGCTCTGGGGTCCTCGAGCGCGGCCAGCTCGGTCATCACCTCTGCCACCGTCGTCTCGGCCATCCCAGCTCCTGTCCAGTCCGTGTGTCGGATCCAGCCTAGGCTAATACCCGGGCGCCGCCGGAAGCCCGAAGTACTCCTCGAGGGTGGCCGTTCCCGCGGCGCCCATGGCGCCGGCGATCCCGGTTCCCACGTAGCGGAGGTGCCACGGCTCCCAGGTAAAGCCGGTCGTCGCGTCTTTGCCCTGGGGGTAGCGCACGATGAACCCGAACGCCGCCGCGTTGGCCCCGGTCCACCGGCCCGCCGCGGTGTTGCTGAAGCAGGTGACCAGGGTGCACGCGCCGTCGTCCTGCCCCACGTCGACGGCCAGACCCGTCTGGTGCTCTGAGTACCCGGCCCGTGCCGAGACCGTGTCCGCCAGCGCGGCGTCGCCGTACTGGCTGACCCAGTAGGCGTAGGTCGATTCCTGGTCCGCATACGAGCGGTACGCGCTGACCACCGTCAGATTCACGCCGTCGTCCTGGGCAGCCGAGAACATCCGCTCGACGGCGGCGGCCGTGTCCGGCCGAAGCAGCGCGCTACCTCCCGAGGGACCCAGCGCGACAGCAGGTGTCACGAGCTGGGCCGGCGCGAAGTCCGGGGGATCCAGCGGCCGCCGCTTGTTCACGACGACGTCGATCGCGGACGGATCCGAGTGCGCACCGGGTGCTCCGGCGGCAGGACCCGGCGCAGGGACTTCCCCTCCGCGGGACGGCGGTCCGGGGGTCGGTGCCGCGGGCACCGGGCTCTCGAAAGGCGCCGGCTCTTCAGGTGCCGGAGCGTCGGGCATCGTCTGCCCGTCCGCTGACGGCCGGCCGTCAGGAGAAGGTGTGGTGGAAGGAGCGGGGGAGGGTGCGACGGAAGGCGACGTGCTCGCGGAAGCCGCCGTCGTTCCCGCAGGAACGGCTGGATCCTCCGACGGACTGCACCCGCTCAGGAGCAGGGCCCCCAGCAGCAGGACGCTGAGCGGAAGGGCGGAGGACCGGGGGCGCGGAACCGTCAGGTTTTCCGTAGCAGCATCCTCCGGATGGAATGGTCGGACTCCTTGGTCAGGACCAGCTGCGCCCGCCCCCGCGTCGGGAGCACGTTCATCATCAGGTTCGGCTCGTTGATGCGCCGCCAGATTCCCTGCGCCGTTTCCCGTGCCTCGTCGTCCGAGAGCCGGGCATAGCGGTGGAAATAGGAATGGGGGTCGGCGAACGCACCGGATCGCAGCGACTGGAACCGCTGGATGTACCACTGTTCGATGTAGGACGTCTTCGCATCCACGTAGATGGAGAAATCGAAGAAATCGCTGAGGGCAAGACCGGTGACGCCGTCCGGCCGTGCCCGCGCCGGCGCGAGGACGTTGAGGCCCTCCACGATCAGGACGTCGGGCCGCCGCACCACCACTTCCCGGCCCGGCACGATGTCATAGGTCAAGTGCGAATACCAGGGCGCACGCACCTCCTCTGCGCCGCTCTTCACCTCGCTCACGAAGCGGAGGAGACGCCGCCGGTCGTAGGACTCGGGAAACCCCTTGCGCTCCATGAGCCCGCGGCGCTCCAGCTCGGCGTTCGGGTAGAGGAATCCGTCGGTGGTGACGAGCTCGACACTCGGCGATTCCGGCCACCGGCGCAGCAGGTCCCGCAGCACACGCGCCGTCGTCGACTTCCCCACGGCAACCGAACCCGCCACGCCGATCACGAAAGGGGTGCGCCGGGTCGTTTCACCGAGAAAGGTGTTGGTGGCGGAATGCAGTTCACCGGCGGCGGCGATGTAGAGGTTGAGGAGCCTTGAGAGGGGGAGGTACACCTCACGTACCTCGTCGAGGTTGAGCGCTTCGCCGAGGCCGCGGAGCCGCTGGATGTCCTCCGAGTTGAGGGGGGACGTGATTTCATTGGAGAGCCGTGACCACATCTGCCGGTCGAGTTCCACGAAAGGTGTGAAAGTTTCGGGACCGCTGGCCTGTTGATTACCCGGGCTTCGATCGGTCACTCTGAGCATTCTGCCTGCTGGCCTTGACATTAACAAACCACTACTGCCGGTAGGCTTGACCTCATGTGTGGAATCGTAGGTTATGTAGGCCGTGAACGCGGACAGGTCCTTTCAACGCTGGAAGCTGTGCCGCCGGCGGTCGAGTCGGCAAATGGGGAGGTCAGGCACGGCGCCCTGGACGTCGTCATGGAGGGCCTCCGACGGCTCGAATACCGCGGGTATGACTCCGCGGGCGTGGCAGTGCTCACGCCGTCGGGCGTCGAATCCCGCAAGAAGGCGGGCAAACTGACCAACCTGGTGCAGGAACTCGCCGCCGAGCCATTACCGCGGTCCATGACGGGCATCGGCCACACCCGCTGGGCCACCCACGGCGGCCCGACCGACCAGAACGCGCACCCGCACCTTGCCGACCAGGGCCGGTTGGCGGTCATCCACAACGGCATCATCGAAAACTATGCGGAGCTCAAGGCGGAACTGCTGGCCGAGGGCCTTGAGTTCATCTCCGACACCGACACCGAAGTGGCCGCCGGGCTCCTTGGTTCCATCTACCGCGGCCTCAGGGACAGCGGATCCGAGGGCGACGTACTGACCCTCGCCATGCAAAAGGCCTGCCAGCGCCTCGAGGGCGCCTTCACGCTGCTCGCGATCCACGAGGACCAGCCGGGAACGGTCACCGCAGGACGCCGCAACTCGCCCCTCGTCGTCGGCCTCGGCGACGGCGAAAACTTCCTCGGCTCCGACGTCTCCGGCTTCATCGACTTCACGCGCCGCGCGGTGGAGCTCGGCCAGGACCAGATCGTCACCATCACGCCGGAAGACGTCGTCATCACCGACTTCTTCGGAACCCCCGCCGAGGGCACCGAGTTCTACGTGAACTGGGATGCCGCTGCTGCTGAAAAGGGCGGGTACAACTCCTTCATGGAGAAGGAGATCAACGACCAGCCCGACGCCGTAGGCCAGACCCTGCTGGGACGCTCCGACGTCAAGGGCAACCTCGTCCTCGACGAGCTGCGCATCGACGAATCGATCCTCCGCTCGGTGGACAAGATCGTGGTGCTCGCCTGCGGAACCTCGGCCTACGCCGGCCAGGTGGCCAAGTACGCCATCGAGCACTGGTGCCGCATCCCCACCGAAGTGGAGCTCTCGCACGAGTTCCGGTACCGCGACCCCATTGTCAACGAGAAGACCCTCGTGGTCGCCATCTCGCAGTCGGGTGAAACCATGGACACCCTCATGGCGGTGCGCTACGCCCGCGAGCAGGGTGCGAAGGTGGTGGCGATCTGCAACACCAACGGCTCCACCATCCCGCGTGAGTCGGACGCCGTCCTGTACACCCACGCCGGCCCCGAGATCGCCGTCGCCTCGACGAAGGCGTTCCTCGCCCAGATCACTGCCGCGTACCTGCTCGGTCTCTACCTCGCCCAACTGCGCGGCAACAAGTACCGCGACGAGATCAACGCCGTGATGGCGGACCTCGCGGAGATTCCCGCGAAGATCCAGACCGTCCTCGACAACGCGGACAAGATCAAGCAGCTCGGCACGGAGATGGCGGACGCCAAGTCGGTGCTGTTCCTCGGCCGCCACGTGGGGTTCCCCGTAGCCATGGAGGGTGCGCTCAAGCTCAAGGAGCTCGCCTACATCCATGCCGAAGGCTTCGCCGCGGGTGAGCTCAAGCACGGCCCGATCGCGCTGATCGAGGAAGGCCAGCCCGTGGTGGTGGTCATGCCGTCGTCGTCGGCCCGGGACTCGCTGCACGCGAAGGTCGTCTCGAACGTCCAGGAGATCCGGGCCCGTGGCGCCGTCACCATCGTGATCGCGGAGGAGGGCGACACCTCCGTGGAGGCGTACTCGGAGCACGTGTTCTACGTTCCGGCGACGCCGACACTCCTCGCGCCGCTGCTCACCACGGTCCCGCTTCAGATCTTCGCGCTCGCACTGGCCAGCGCCAAGGGCTACGACGTCGACCAGCCGCGAAACCTTGCCAAATCGGTCACGGTTGAGTAGAGCGCCGCGGCGCTCCAGCCGTCGATCCGGTCGGAGGATGTCCTCGTGATCATCGGTATCGGGATGGACGTCGTCGACATCGAGCGCTTCCGGCGCCAGCTCGAGCGGACGCCCGGCCTGGTGACGCGGCTCTTCGTGCCCGCCGAACGGCACCTGACCACGCGGTCCCTCGCCGCCCGTTTCGCGGCGAAAGAGGCCGTAGCCAAGGCCCTGGGTGCGCCGGCGGGCATGAACTGGCAGGACTGCTGCATCGCTGTGGACGCTGCGGGCGTGCCCTCCGTCGAGGTGTGCGGGACCGTGGCGGAGGCTGCTGACCGGCGCGGCATCTTGGAGTGGCACCTGTCGCTCAGCCACGATGGCGGCCTGGCGACGGCCATGGTGGTCGCCGAGGGCACCCCTGGTGCGAAGCTCGCCCCTGTGGCGGAGAGCACATCCAAAAATAGTAACCCGGCTGACTATCAGGCCGGGTGCCGCTAAGCTCGTACATATGCTCAACGCCTTTACCGGCGCCCAGGTCCGCGCGGCCGAGGTGCCTTTCCTCGATGCCGGACACGGGAACACCCTGATGCAGAAGGCTGCCCACGGGCTGTTTCTGGTGGCATTCGAGATGCTCCGGTCGGCCGGCCACAGCGCAAACCGCAGCAGCGCCGTCGTGCTCGTCGGTTCCGGAAACAACGGCGCGGACGCCCTGTACGCGGGCGAGCGGCTCCTGCGGCGGGGCGTTTCGGTCACCGCCATCGCCGTCGCCGACGAGGTCCACTCCGAAGCCTCCGAGGTGTTCAGCCGCCGGGGCGGCCGGGTTCTGCACCTCGACCAGGACAACCTCCCCGATCTCGCAGCGCGGGCGATTCGGTCCACGCTGATCATCGACGGGATCCTCGGCACCGGTGCCAGGGGAGGGCTGCGCGGAATCGCTGCCGAACTGATCTCCGCGATCAACACCGGAGCGGGTGAGCGGAGCGTCCGCTCGCTGCTGGTGGTCGCGTGCGACCTGCCCAGCGGAGTGGATGTCGACTCAGGAGAGCTTTCGGAGCCGGTCCTTTTCGCCGATGCGACGGTGACCTTCGGCGCGGCGAAGACCGGACTGCTCGTTTCGGGCGGAGCGCTGGCGGCGGGCGAGTTGAACGTCGTCGACATCGGTCTGGGGATGACCACCCCGGGCGCCGACACCGCCGTGGAACCGGCGATGCGCCGGCTCGAGGCGCACGACGTCGCAGCCCTGTACCGCCGTCCGCAGGTGGGTGACCACAAGTACACGCGCGGCGTGCTCGGCGTCGCCGCGGGTTCAGCCCAGTACCCGGGGGCTGCCGTCCTGGCCACGGGCGCCGCACTGGCCACCGGGCTGGGCATGGTGCGCTACCTCGGACCGCCCGCGGTGGCCACGATCATCAACGCCGTCCACCCGGAAGTGGTCTGCTCCACCGGGGATGTTGAGGATTCGCGCTCGCAGGCATGGCTCGTGGGGCCCGGTGCCGTGGAGGACGACGACCAGGCCCGCCGCGCCCGCGGAGCCATCGCGAGCGGACTTCCCGTGGTGGTCGACGCCGGCGCCCTCTCCGAGGTTCCCGAGCGCGTGGAGTCCTCAGTGATCCTCACCCCCCATGCAGGCGAACTGCGGACGCTTCTGGCCACGCGTGGCATCGACGTCGCCCGCGCCGACATCGAAGCCGCGCCCGCTCGGTTCGCCTCCGAGGCGGCTCAGCTGACCGGCGCAACGGTGCTCCTGAAGGGCTTCACCACCATCACCGCCGCGCCCACCGGGGAAGTCTTCAGCCAGGCCGAGGCTCCACCCTGGCTGGCCACCGCGGGCTCCGGGGACACCCTGTCCGGGATCCTCGGGGCACTCGTCGCCACCCTGGCGGAGGACGACGGCGTCGCCGCGCGCCTCGGCCTTCCCGCCGGCGCCACCTGGGCGGCGGTCGCCGCGGCGGCTGCACTCATCCACGGGCTGGCGGGGATGCGGGCTGCGGAGTCCGGGCCCGTCGTCGTGGCCGGCCTGCCACCCCACATCGGTTCGGTCCTCGCCGACATCCTCGCATGAGGCAAGCCGGACCCCGCTAAACTTTCCCTCGAAACAGCTGAAACACCCCACAAGGAGCACACATGGAATTATGGCCCGGCGATGCGTACCCCCTGGGCGCGACCTATGACGGCACGGGAACGAACTTCGCGCTCTACAGTGAGATCGCGGAGTCGGTAGTCCTGTGCCTGTTCGACGACCAAGGAGTGGAAACCTGCATTCCGCTCAAGGAAGTGGACGCCTACATCTGGCACGGCTACCTGCCGCATGTAAACCCCGGACAGAAATACGGCTACCGCGTCCACGGTCCGAACAACCCCTCGGAGGGCAACCGCTGCAATCCGAACAAGCTGCTCCTCGATCCCTACGCCAAGGCCATCTCCGGTGATCTCGACTGGGACCAGGCGCTGTTCAGCTACAACTTCGGCGACGAGCACTCGGTCAACAACGAGGACTCCGCAGCGCACATGATGCTCGGCGTCGTGGTCAATCCCTTCTTCAACTGGGACGGTGACCGCATGCCGCGCACGCCGTACCACCAGTCCGTGATCTACGAGGCGCACGTCAAGGGCCTCACCCAGCTGCACCCGGAGATTCCCGAGGAGCAGCGGGGAACGTACGCCGGTATCGCCCACCCGGCCGTGATCGCGCACCTCCAGAAGCTCGGCGTCACCGCGATCGAACTCATGCCGGTGCACCAGTTCGTCAATGACAGCACGCTGCAGGAGAAGGGCCTCTCGAACTACTGGGGCTACAACACCATCGGCTTCTTCGCTCCGCACAACAAGTTCGGCTCCACCGGAGACCAGGGCGAGCAGGTCCAGGAGTTCAAGGCCATGGTGCGCGAACTGCACCTGGCAGGCATCGAAGTGATCCTCGACGTCGTCTACAACCACACCGCCGAGGGCAACCACATGGGCCCCACGCTGTCGATGCGCGGCATCGACAACTCGGCCTACTACCGGCTGATGGAGGACGACAAGCAGTACTACATGGACACCACCGGCACGGGCAACTCGCTCAATGTCGGCAACCCGCACGCCCTGCAGCTCCTCATGGACTCATTGCGCTACTGGGTCACCGAGATGCATGTCGACGGTTTCCGTTTCGACCTCGCCTCCGCGCTGGCGCGGGAGTTCTACGAGGTGGACCGGCTTTCGGCCTTCTTCGAACTCGTGCAGCAGGATCCCGTGGTTTCGCAGGTGAAGCTCATCGCCGAGCCCTGGGACGTGGGACCCGGCGGCTACCAGGTGGGCAACTTCCCGCCGCAGTGGACCGAGTGGAACGGCAAGTACCGCGACACCGTGCGGGACTTCTGGCGCGGAGAGCCCTCCAGCATCGGTGAATTCGCCGCTCGCCTGACCGGCTCCGCCGACCTCTACGAGCACTCCGCGCGGCGGCCGGTGGCGTCCATCAACTTCGTCACCGCCCATGACGGCTTCACCATCCGGGACCTCGTGTCCTACAACGAGAAGCACAACGAGGCCAACGGCGAGGGCAACAACGACGGCGAATCCCACAACCGCTCCTGGAACTGCGGAGTGGAGGGTCCCACTGACGATCCCGAGGTCAACGCCGTGCGCGTCCGCCAGCAGCGCAACTACATCGCCACGCTCCTGCTCTCGCAGGGTGTGCCGATGCTGCTGCACGGCGACGAGCTGGGCCGCACCCAGGAAGGAAACAACAACACCTACTGCCAGGACTCCGAGCTCAGCTGGGTGCACTGGGACAAGGTGGACCAGCCGCTGCTCGAATTCACTGCTGCGGTGAACCGGCTCCGCTCGGAGCACCCGACGTTCCGGCGTCGTCGCTTCTTCGACGGACGCCCGGTGCGCCGCGGCGAGGGAGAGGCCCTGCCCGATATCGTATGGCTCGACACCAAGGGCGAGCTCATGGCGCCCGAGGACTGGGACAGCGGTTTCGGCCGCTCGATCGGAGTGTTTCTCAACGGCCAGGGGATCCGCGGGCGCGACGCCCGCGGCCAGCGCATCACCGACGCAAACTTCCTCCTGTACTTCAACGCACATGATGAAGCAGTCGATTTCACCATCCCCTCGGACGAGTACGGCCCGTCCTGGGACGAGGTCATCGACACCGCCGGTAAATTCGCCGATACCGCCGCGATCCCCGCCGGGAAGACGATCTCCATCGAAGGTAAATCGATGGTGGTGCTGCGCGCCCACTCCGAAGCCGAGGATCTCGACCACTCGGTAGCGGCGTCGCTGGCGATCCTCGCCAACGAGGTCACGGCCAAGACCGGCACCGCCTAACCACCCCTGCATCCCAGTTCCCAGGAGGACATGCGTGAAGACACCGAAATCGACCTACCGGCTGCAGATTCGAAGTGAATTCGACCTGCGGGAAGCCGCGGCCCTGGTGCCGTACCTGCATGACCTCGGGGTGGACTGGGTGTACCTGTCGCCCATCCTGACCGCGGAGGAGGGGTCCGGCCACGGCTACGACGTGACCGACCCCTCCACCGTCGACCCCGCGCGCGGCGGCCGCGAAGCCCTTCTCGAGCTGAGCACCGCCGCCCGCGGGGCGGGACTGGGGGTCCTGGTGGACATCGTGCCCAACCACATGGGCATCGAGACGCCCGCCCGCAACGCCTGGTGGTGGCAGCTCCTGAAGGAGGGCCGCGGTTCCCGGATGGCCGAAGCCTTCGACGTCGACTGGGACGCAGCCGATGGGCGGATCCGCATTCCGGTGCTGGGGGACGGGGACTCCGAGGAAGAAGCACTCGAGGTGGTGGACGGCGAACTCCGCTACTACGACAACCGCTACCCCATCGCGGAGGGCACCTTCCAGCCGGGGGACACCGCTGCCGACGTGCACGCGAAGCAGCACTACGAGCTCGTGAACTGGCGCCGCGCCGACAGCGAGCTGAACTACCGGCGATTCTTCGGGGTCAACACCCTGGCGGGCCTGCGCGTCGAGGTGCCGTGGGTGTTCGAGGAGAGCCACAGCGAGGTGCGGAGCTGGTTCGACGACGAAGTCGTCGACGGCCTGCGCATCGACCACCCCGACGGCCTCGCCGACCCGGTGGGTTACCTCGAGGATCTCCGCGAGCTGACCGGCGGCGCCTACGTCCTGGTGGAGAAGATTTTGGAGCCCGGCGAGGAACTGCCGGGCAACTGGGAGTGCGAGGGGACGACGGGTTATGACGCGCTCGCCGACGTCGACCGACTCCTCACCGACCCCGCGGGCGAGCACGAACTCACGGCTCTCGTTCCCGTGGAGCCGTTCCACGAGATGATCCACGGCACCAAGCGGGGCATCGCGGATGGCATCCTCCGCTCGGAAGTGCTCCGCCTGACCCGGCTGGTGCCCGAGAGCGCGGGCCTCGACCCGGCTGAGGCGGCCGATGCACTCGCCGAACTCCTGACCTGTTTCCCCGTCTACCGAAGCTACCTGCCCGAGGGTGCCGGATACCTCGCCGACGCCGTTCGCGACGCCCAGGTGCGCCGTCCGGACCTCGGCGCTACTCTCGAGGTCGTCCACCCGCTGCTCAACCCGTTCCTCGAGGGGGAGCCCGACGCCGAGCTGAACGCCCTCGCGCGGCGCTTCCAGCAGACCTCCGGCATGGTGATGGCCAAGGGCGTCGAGGACACCGCGTTCTACCGGTTCAACCGGCTGGTCTCGCTCAACGAGGTTGGAGCGGATCCCGCGATCTTCGCGATCGATCCGCTGGAGATGCACCGCCGCCTCCTGGAGCGGGAGACCAACAACCCGCTGTCGATGACCACGCTGAGCACCCACGACACCAAGCGCAGCGAGGACACCCGCGCGCGGATCGCAGTGCTGTCCGAGATGCCCGACGTGTGGGCGCGGCTCCTCACCGAACTCGAAACCCTCGCGCCGATCTCGGACCCCTCCTTCGCGCCGCTGATGTGGCAGTCGCTTCTCGGTGCGTGGCCGCTGAGCCGCGAACGTGCTCATGCGTACGTGGAGAAGGCCTCGCGCGAAGCCGACCTGAGCACCCACTGGACCGCGCCCGACAAGGAGTTCGAGGCGGCCATGCACAGCGCCGTCGATGCCGCGTTCGACGACGCCCGAGTGAACGACCTCGTCAGCGGAATGGCCCGGCGGCTCGAAGGGCACGGCTGGTCCAATTCGATTGCGGCCAAACTGCTCCAGCTCACCATGCCGGGGGTCCCCGACGTGTACCAGGGAACCGAGTTCTGGGACTTCTCCCTCGTGGATCCGGACAACCGCCGCGAGGTGGACTACGCCGCGCGCCGGCAGGCCCTGACCGATCTCAACTTCGGGGCTGTTCCCGCCGTGGGAGAGGACGCCGCAGCGAAACTGCTCGTCGTGTCGCGGGCACTCAAGCTGCGCCGCGACCGGCCGGAACTCTTCTCCGGCTACCAGGCCGTGCAGGCCGCCGGTTCCGCCGCGAACCACATCTTCGCGTTCAACCGGGGCGGCGTCGTCGTGCTGGTGACCCGCCTGCCCTACGGCCTCGAGAACCGTGGCGGCTGGGGCGACACCACGGTGCACCTTCCTGACGGTTCCTACACCTGCGCGATCACGGGCACAGCGGTGACCGGCGGCATCGTGCGGGCAGCCGACCTCTTCCCGACTTTCCCCGCAGCACTACTCGTCCAGGAGGACGCATCATGAGCAGCAGGTTCGATGTCTGGGCGCCACGCGCCGAGACCCTTTCCCTCCTCGTCGACGGAACCGCCCAGAAGATGACCCAGGGCGACGGCGGCTGGTGGACCGCCCCCGACGGCGTCTCCGCCACCACTGCCACCGACGACGTCGACTACGGCTACCTGGTCAACGGATCGGACTCGCCGGTACCGGACCCGCGGTCCCGCCGGCAGCCGGGAGGAGTCCACGGTCTTTCACGCACCTTCGATCCGGCCGCGCACAAATGGCAGGATCAGGGCTGGGTCTCGCCCGGCCCGAACGGGGGCGTGATCTACGAGATGCACCTCGGCACCTTCACTCCCGAGGGCACTCTCGACGCCGCCATCGGACGCCTTGACTACCTGGTGGAGCTGGGGATCCAGTACGTGGAGCTCCTCCCCGTGAACGCGTTCAACGGAACGCACAACTGGGGTTACGACGGCGTGCTGTGGTACGCGGTGCAGGAGAACTACGGGGGCCCTGCCGCCTACCAGCGCTTCGTCGACGCCGCGCACCAGAAAGGCCTCGGCGTCATCCAGGACGTGGTCTACAACCACCTGGGGCCGAGCGGCAACTACCTCGGCCAGTTCGGGCCGTACCTCACCGAGGGCAAGTCGAACACCTGGGGTGACTCGCTGAACCTCGACGGACCGCTCTCCGACGAGGTGCGGCGCTACGTGATCGAGAATGTGCTGATGTGGCTGCGTGACTACCATGTGGACGGCCTGCGGCTCGATGCCGTCCATGCCCTCCACGACGAGCGTGCCGTGCACATCCTCGAGGAGTTCGCCGCCGAAACGGATGCCCTGGCAGCCGAACTCGGAAAGCCGCTGTTCCTGATCGCCGAATCCGACCTCAACAACCCGCGGCTGATCCAGGCGCGCGGTGTCAATGGCTACGGACTGGCCGGGCAGTGGAGCGACGACTTCCACCACGCCGTGCACGTCAACCTCACGGGGGAAACCGAGGGGTACTACGCCGACTTCGATTCGGTGGGCGCACTGGCCAAGGTCCTCGAGAAGGGGTTCTTCCACAACGGCACCTACTCGTCATTCCGCGAGCGCCACCATGGCCGCGAGATCGATGTCGAGCGGGTGACGCCGCTGCAACTGGTGGTGTGCACGCAGAACCACGACCAGATCGGCAACCGCGCCGCCGGCGACCGCATCAGCGCCACGCTGAACACCGCGCAGCTGGCCCAGGCCGCGGTGCTGAACCTCGCAGGGCCGTTCACCCCCATGCTCTTCATGGGTGAGGAGTACGGAGCCCGGACGCCGTGGCCGTTCTTCACTTCACACCCCGAGCCCGAACTGGGCAAGGCCACCGCCGAGGGCAGGCTGCGGGAGTTCGAACGCATGGGGTGGAAGCCCGAGGACGTGCCGAATCCGCAGGAACCTTCGACGTTCGAGTCGGCGAAACTCGACTGGTCCGAGCTCGGCAACCAGGAGCAGGGCCGGCTGCTGGAAACATACCGGACGCTGATCCGGCTGCGCCGGGACCGCCCGGAACTGCGGGAACCGGACTTCGCCGGCATCTCCGTGGAGTACAGCGACGACGAACGGTGGCTCGTCCTTCACCGGGGACGGACCGCCGTCGTCCTCAACCTCAGCGACCAGCTCCGCACCGTGCCGCTGCGGGCGGTCGATGCAGAGGTGCTGCTCTCGACCGTCGACGGCGTCGGCCTGCTGGAGGACACCGTCCAGCTGCCGCCGCATGCGTCACTGATCCTGGCCCTGTAGGAGCACCCCCGTGGACACCCCGCACCGCACCACCGACGTCCTGGTGGTCGGTGCGGGACCCACCGGGCTGATGCTGGCGAATTGGCTTCGAAAGCTCGGCGTCGACGCCGTCCTCATCGATGCGAAGGCCGGGCCCACGCGGGAATCGCGGGCCATCGGGGTGCAGTCCCGCACCCTCGAGATCTTCGACCAGCTCGGCATCGCCGACCGCGTGCTCGAGGAGGCACAGCACGCAGGCCTGGTACGGCAGGGTTACGGGAAACGTTCCTATGCGCCGGTTCCGCTCGGCGAGCTGGGGCGTGGCCTCACGCCGTTCCCCGGGCTGTACTTCCTGGAGCAGAGCCGCAACGAGCAGCTCCTTGCCTCGAATCTCGTCGCTTCAGGTGGTGAGGTGCTGTGGGGTACGCGGTTGGTAGGACTGAAGGATTCGGGTACCGTCTCGGCATCGGTGGAGGGGACGGACGGCCCCTCCGTCATCGAGGCGCGGTACTGCGTGGCGTGCGACGGTGGATCCTCGGAGGTCCGCCGCCTCAGAGGGATTCCCTTTGAAGGAGTGACGAACCAGCACACGTTCTACGTGCTGGACGCGCTCGCTGTGGGCGGGCTCGCCGACGCGTCGGTCAACATCCGTCAGGGCGCCTCCGACTTCCTCCTCGCGTTCCCGATGAAGTCCCCGTCCGGCAGCGACAACGCCTTCCGGCTGATCGGAGTCGTCCCCACAGCCGGGGATGCCGACGTTTCGGAAGAGGTTGCACGGGACCGGCTTTCATCCATTTTCGGCGTCTCCTACGGCACGTCGCGATGGTTCTCGACCTACCGGGTGCATCACCGGCTTGCGGCCCGGTTCCGCGACGGCGCCGTGTTCCTCGCCGGGGACGCCGGACACCTCCACTCGCCCGTCGGCGCCCAGGGCATGAACACCGGCCTGCAGGATGCCCACAATCTGGCGTTCAAGCTCGCCGATGTCCTTCGGCATTCGGTGTCGCCCGACTATCTCGACCGGTACGACGCCGAACGCCGCCCCGTCGCCCGGCGCCTGGTCCGCTCCACCGATCGGGTTTTCGGGTTTCTCACCTCGAACGCCGTTCCCGCCCGGATCGCCCGCAGGTTGGTGCCGCGACTGGTGTTGCCCGTCGTCGTGAGGGTGGTGCCGCGACTACCTCTCGCCGGTCGGCTTGCCGGCTACCTGGGCCAGATCCGCATCCACTACTGGATGAGCCCCGGTGCGAAGGCCGCGGCCAACGGCCGCCGCGGGCGGGTGGTGGGGCGGCGGCTGCCATGGACCGGCGTCAATTTCGACGTGCTGCGGGAGGCGGTGTGGCAGGTCCATGCGTACGGCGCGATGGACGACGCCGTGGCCGACGCCGTCGGGCGCTCCCTCGGCCTTCCCGTCCACCGGTTTCCTGCGGTACCCGACAAGGGCCTGCAGGAGGGCTTCTTCTACCTCGTGCGGCCGGACGGCTTCGTAGCGGCGGGAGCTCCCGCCGCTACCGCGGTGTCGGAGCTGCACCGCGCGCTCCCCGTCGTGCCCTGACGCCGGAACGCCCATCCATGGCGGGTGTCCAGGCCGCTCCCCACCACGAGTGCACGACTTCCTGTGCCGTTTCGGCGAGAATGGCTGCATGACGACGAAACCCGGAGTGTGGGTGACCCTCGGGGAGCCCCGCACGGCCGCAGAGCTCGAGCACGCCGGCTTCGACTGGCTGGGCCTCGACGCGCAGCATGGCCACTTCGACGACCGCGCCCTTCGGGATTCCTTCGCCCTGCGCCGTGATCGGGAGGCCACCGTGCTGGTGAGGGTGGCAGCGAATGATCCCACCCTCATCGGACGAGCGCTCGACGCCGGAGCCGACGGCGTCATCGTGCCCCTGGTCGACACCGCGGAGCACGCCGAGTCGGCTGTCGCAGCTGCCCACTATCCGCCCCGGGGCAGGCGCAGCTGGGGTCCGCTGCCAGGCACTCCCGCGGGCAGTGGGACGGTGGTACCCGTGCCCTTCTGTGCAGTGATGGTGGAGACTGCGCTCGCCGTGGAGAACCTCGACGCGATCGCCGCGACGCCCGGCCTCGACATGCTGTTCGTGGGCCCCTTCGATCTGTCCCTCGCGCTCGGGCTCGACGTCGATGACCTTCTGTCCGACCGCTCGGAGCACGCGCCGCTTCCCACGATCGTGCGGGCCTGCCGCACAGCAGGGATACCGGCGGGCGCCTACGCAGGCTCGCCGGACCGCACGAGGGCGCTTCAGGAACAGGGCTTCGCGTGGATCGCGGTGGCCACCGACACCGGCGTCCTCCACCAGGGAAGCGCCGCCGCCCGCGCCGGTCTGTCGGCCGATGATTCCTGACCAGATCGACACGCCGTCGGTGATGATCGACGTCGGTGTGCTCGATGCGAACATCGCCCGGATGGCGTCGGCGATGCGCACGCGGGGAGTGAGACTGCGGCCCCACGCGAAGACGCACAAGGTCCTCGAAATCGGCGCCAGGCAGCTCGCAGCGGGCGCTGTGGGACTGACCGTGGCCACGATGGGGGAGGCCGAGACCTTCGCGGCGGGCGGGGCGGCGGATCTCTTCATCGCCTACCCGCTGTGGGTCGACGCACGTCGCGCACGGCGACTGCGGGTCCTCAGCGAAGCGGCGGCCATCCGGGTCGGCGTCGACTCGGTGGAGAGCGCCGCGGAGATGGGCCGGAATCTCGGCGCGGGAGCCCGAAACATCAAAGTGCTGGTGGAGGTGGACAGCGGGCACCACCGCAGCGGTGCCGTGCCCGCCGACGTCGTGGACGTCGCCCGCGCGGCCGCGGATGCAGGACTCGTCGTCGACGGAGCCTTCACCTTCCCCGGCCACAGCTATGCACCCGGAATGCCCCAGCGCGCCCTGCAGGACGAGGATGCCGCGCTCACGGAAGCGTCCTCGCGCCTTCGAGCAGCAGGATTCGACGTCGCTGAGCTGAGCGGCGGTTCCACACCCACAGCCCTTCTCGGCGGAGGAGGCGCGGCCACCGAGCTGCGTCCGGGTGTCTACGTTCTCGGGGACGCGCAGCAGTACGAGCTGCAGCGCTGCGCACTGGAGGACATTGCGCTGACGGTCGCCGCAACGGTCGTGAGCCGATCTGCTCCGGCAAGCGGCAGGGGCCGCCGCGTCGTCGTCGACTCCGGAAGCAAGATCCTGGGGAGCGACCGTCCCGCCTGGGCTACCGGCTACGGGAGGCTTCTCGACGAGCCCGCCGCGCGCATCGTCGCCCTGTCCGAGCATCACGCCACCATCGAATGGCCCGACGGCACCGCGCTGCCGGCGCACGGGCAGCGGCTCCGGGTTGTCCCCAACCATGTGTGCCTCACGATGAACCTCGTCGATCGGGTGAGCGTGGTGCGGGATGGATCGGTCGAGGATGAGTGGGAAATTGCCGCGCGGGGACAGAACAGCTGAACGGTTCCGGAGAGTCGGCGCGGCAATGTCCCGAATAGGATGGGTGGATGACCTACCGCCCCGCAGAAGACCGTTACGAAAAGATGAAGTACCGCCGTGTCGGCAAGAGTGGGCTGCAGCTGCCCGCTGTGTCCCTCGGCCTCTGGCACAACTTCGGCGACGACAAATCCTTCGATACCCAGCGCGCCATCCTGCGCCGTGCCTTCGACCTCGGCGTCACGCACTTCGACCTGGCGAACAACTACGGACCGCCTTACGGCAGCGCCGAGACGAACTTCGGGCGCCACTTCGCCGACGACTTCCGGCCCTTCCGCGACGAGCTCGTTATTTCGAGCAAGGCCGGCTACGACATGTGGCCCGGCCCCTACGGCAACTTCGGCTCCCGCAAGTACCTCCTGGCCAGCCTCGACCAGTCGCTGAACCGCATGGGCCTCGACTATGTGGACATCTTCTACAGCCACCGGCCCGACCCCGAAACTCCCCTCGAGGAGACCATGGGCGCACTCGACACCGCCGTCCGGTCCGGGCGCGCACTCTACGCCGGCATCTCGTCCTACTCGCCCGGGAAGACCATCGAAGCCGCAGCCATCCTCCGCGAGATGGGCACTCCGCTGCTCATTCACCAGCCGTCCTACTCGATGCTCAACCGGTGGGTCGAGAATGGCGAGCCGAACCTGCCCCAGGCGCTCGAGAAGGTGGGTGCCGGGTCCATAGCGTTCTCACCGCTGGCCCAGGGCCTCCTCACCGACCGGTACCTCGACGGCGTTCCTGCGAATTCCCGGGCCGCCGCGGACAAGTCACTCTCGGAAGGCCACCTGTCCGAGGACAACCTGTTACGCGTGCGGGGCCTCAACGAGATCGCAGGCGGGCGTGGCCAGACGCTGGCTCAGATGGCGATCGCCTGGATCCTGCGGCCGCAGGCCAAGGGGACCCCGATCACCTCGGCGCTCATCGGGGCGTCCAGCGTGAAGCAGCTCGAGAACAGCCTCGCGGCCGTCAACAACCTCGACTTCACCGCTGAGGAGCTGCACGCGATCGATGAGTTCGCCGTCGAATCGGACATCAACCTGTGGGCGGGAGCGCTGAAGGCCTGATGCGCGCCGTCCGGACGGCGGTTCGCAGTGACTGGGCCGCCATCTGGCGCATTATGGAGCCGGTGGTCAGGGCCGGGGACACCTACTGCTGGGATCCCGCCATGGAGGAGGATGCGGCGCGGCGGGAGTGGTTCCCCGAGGTGCTCCTCGATGCAACGTTGTGCGTCTATGTGGTGGTCGACGACGACGTCGTGGTGGGCACTGCTCAATTGCACGCCAACCGTGGGGGCAACGGCAGCCACGTTGCCAACGCCTCTTTCCTGGTGGCGGCTGACGCCGGCGGGAAAGGGTTCGCGCGGTTGCTCGCCGCGCGGGTGATGGAGGAGGCCCGGGGTCAGGGCTATGAATCCATGCAGTTCAACGCCGTGGTGCAGACGAATGAGCGGGCGGTGGCGTTGTGGCAGTCCCTGGGATTCGAGGTGATCGGCACTGTTCCGAACGCCTTCCGGCATCCTGTACGGGGACTGACCGGCCTCCACATCATGTATCGGGCACTCTAGGGACGCGCTCCCGCGCGAGTGCTAGCCGAAGGTGAAGTCCGCCGTCGTCATCTGTGCGTGACCCAGCCGGATCAACTCCCGAAGCACTTCGGGGTCGACCTCTGCCAGCGACGGGATGTACAGGCACGCGGTGCCGGTCCGATGCCTCCCCAGACGGGCGAGGAGGTCCTTCGCGCCGGGGGCGATCGTAAGCCCGTGCAGGGGCTATCGCGGGAGGACCCCGGAAGGACCTGCCTTGTGTCCGGTCCTTCCGGCCATCCTGAGCGGTCGGCACCGGCCGTTGACGGCTCGAAGGACACCGGTGGCGAGGTCGAATGCGGAAAGGAAAATTCTCCCGGCAGATCTGGCACTCTCCCTACAGGAGTGCTAATCCATTTCCGTAGTTGAGCGGAGGGCGCTCAACTATCCGAACAATAAATCGATCGTTGCTTCCGAGGGAAGCGGCATACCTGAAGGAGTTGACAACAATGGCTATGAGGTTTGACCCGTTCCGCGAGATCGACCGTGTTGCCGGTGCGCTTCTGAACAGTGGGCCGGGCCTGCGCGGGATGCCGATGGACCTGTACCGCCAGGGAGATCATTACGTACTGAACGCGGATCTTCCAGGATTGGATCCAGGATCGGTCGACATCGATGTTGACGGGCAATTGCTGACCATTCGTGCGGAGCGGACACTGCAGGGTGCTGACGGTGTCCAGTGGCTGACCCGTGAGCGTGACAGCGGCTCGTTCCTGCGCCAGCTCAACCTGGGACAGGGAATCGACACCGAGAACATCTCCGCACACTACGAGAACGGTGTCCTGAGCGTCACCATCCCTGTGGTCGAGAAGGCGAAGTCCCGCAAGATCGCAGTGACCACCAACCACGAATCCGACGTCGTCGAAGAGGGCACGAATTCACGCAACAAGCAGCAGTCAGTGGAGTCATAGGACGCCTGTTCGAGAGCACCGCAGGGCGCCGGACCCGACCAACGGTTGGGTCCGGCGTTTCTCGTGGAAACGATTCGGGACGACTTCCCGTGGAGATCCCTAGGGCAACCGGGGCAACTCGGAGCAACTCGCAGCAAGGTCGAGAAAGGGACCGGGGGCGTTGCTGGGGGTGAAGCCCCGGTCTCAAGAGGGCTTGCGGCCCCCGGTCCCATTCGAGGGCAGCTGCCCAATCACCGGCAGTTCTGCCGCCGGCTTCCCTTGAACTGCTGCCTTGACGCAATCATCACGGGCCGTTCTTGGGAAAAGCTTGGATTCTCCCTTCGGCGGCCTGCTGCCCGCCGTAACAAGGCTTCTCAAACGCACCCGCAAGCCCTCCGCCGTGTCACGAGGTTCGGTCGAGAACTTCGGACTACGCTTCGCTACAGTGCATCGCTACGAAGCTCAGTTACCGGGGGAGATTCGAATGGGCCGCGTATCAGCCGCCAGGGGTAAAGCGTGGATCAGCACCACTGGAGGAAACGGACTCCGCCTCGAATGGGAGCCTTCCTCCCAGGTGGAAGCCGACGACGTCCGGTCGGTCCTGGAAACGAGTACCTTCCTGGCCGGCGGAAAACCGTACGTTCTCCTGGTCGACCTGACGATGCTCATCTCCATCAGTACCGAGGCCCGGGACGTCTTCAATGCGTGCAGCGATGTCCTCGCCGCGGCAATGGTGGGACGGGGTCCCATGGACCGGGTCCTGGCTGCACCTTCGGGGAACGCCGGCCATCCAACGGGATTCTTCACCTCGGAGGCCGATGCGGTCAGCTGGCTTGGGAAGATGAGCCCCGGGGGAAAGAACCCATGAGCAATCCGCGAAATCGCACGGTCAGGTTTGTCGCGGCCCGGGAGGACAACGATCTCATCCGCGTCGACTGGGATAGGGGCATCACCATCTCCGACGACGACGCCCGGCAGCTGATCGCCCGGCTTGCTGAGCTCTCCCCGCTCGTGTGCGGGCCGATGCTTGTCAACCTCAACGGTATGGTGTCCCTCAGCCGAGGATCCCTCAGCGCCTTCGCCGGTAACCTGGATATCTCAGCGATGGCGCTCGTCGGGCACTCGGCCGTGGACCGGCTCCTGGCGGGATTCTTCATTGGAGTGCATCGCCCGCCGTACCCCACCTGCTACTTCGACTCCGAGGAGGCAGGCGAAGAGTGGCTGCTCGGACGCCGTCATCTCGACCGGGACTGCGTCCTCGAGCCCTCGACATTCGAGCCGGTCGAGCTCTCACTCCCGCCAGGAGCTCCGTAGGCCGGGAAAAACCTTCTCATACCCCTGCAGCACGCGGACTGCAGCGTGCGCCGAATCGATGAGCGGGTGGAGAGTGAAGGCCTTCAGTGCCGCGTCCCGGTCCGCACGCAAAGCCGCCTGCACGGTTTGCTGCTCAGCCGCCTTGACCGAGGCCATCAGACCGAGTTGGGAAACGGTCAGGGGCGCGACGGGGAGCGGAACAGCCCCGCTGCCGGACACCCGTGCGGGGACCTCGACGACGGCGTCCTCCGGCAGCCCACCGAAGGTTGTGCCGTTGCGGACGTTCAGGATCAGTTCGGCGGGAGTGTCCGTCAGCAGCGCGTGCATCACCTGCAGTGCCATCCTTTCGTAACCGCCTCCGGCGAGGTCGCTCAGCTCCCGTTGCTCGTCAGGGCGGCGCGCCTCCACGAGGTAGCCGGACTCCCGGGCCAACCGCGCTTCCTCCCATACCGCGAACGGCTGCGTCGCCTCGAGCAGTTGCGGGTACAGCCCGTGCTGCTGGCTCGCGAGGATCTCGCCGCGAGTCTGCCCGGCGGATGACACCGCACGCAGTGCCTCACGATGGAAGTAGTAGTAGAACAGGTACTCGTTGGGCAGGGCACCGAGAAGCCGAAGCAGGTCAGGGCCGAACACCCTGCCCTCCTCGAAGGACAGTAACCGTGCAGGATCCCGCAGCAGGGCCGGAAGCCGGTCCTCGCCGTCGTGCATCAACCCCCGCAGCCACCCGAGGTGGTTCAGGCCTACATAGTCGACGCCGGTGAGGGACCCGGGGGCCAGCGGGACGCCTGCGGCAGCGCAGGCACGCGTGACGAGGCCCGACGCCGAATCGCAGATGCCGATCACCCGTCCGCCGAGGACAGTCTGAAGTGCCTCGGTCACCATTCCCGCGGGATTGGTGAAGTTGATGAGCCACGCGTCGGGCGCATGCTCCTGCAGCAGGCGCGCCACGTGCATCATGTCGGGAATGGATCTGAGAGCGTAGGAGATTCCACCCGCGCCGACGGTTTCCTGACCCAGCAGGCCCGCACCGAGCGCGACACGTTCGTCAAGGATGCGGCCCTCCAGCCCGCCGCTGCGGACGGCCGCGAAGACGACGTCGGCCCCCACCAGCGCAGTACGGAGGTCCGATCGGACCTCCACCTCAGGTCGGTGTCCGGCATCGGGCGCGGAGCCGCCGGCGGACTCTGAACCGGCACCCGGAGGCGGCCTCGCCGCCGGCCCCGCATCCCCGGAAAGCGGCATGTCGTCGAGCACCCGCCGGATGGCCTCCGCGCGGCCGGCATCGGCATCCACGAGGACCAGTGAGTCGATCAGGCCGGCAAAGCGACCCTGGGACAGCGCGCGGTAGACCAAAGGGACACGGAACCCGCCGCCGCCTACAATCACCAGTTTCATCGGCGTTCAGCTCCCTTTCAGCACGTCGCAGGCCGGCGGTGCAGCCTACGAGTATTGTGCCGTACATGGTTCATCAGCACCGCTTCGACCCCCTGGCCGGCCGGCGGACCAGTGAGGAACCCGAATTCGACCTGCTGCTCGCGGGCCAGGTGTTCTTCGACATCATTTTCACCGGACTCGAGCAACTGCCGTCACCCGGCACCGAAGTGTGGACCGACGGCATGGGTTCGAGCCCGGGAGGGATCGCGAACCAGGCCATCGCTGCGAGCAGACTGGGGCTTCGGACCACGCTGGCGGCCGCCTTCGGGGACGACGGGTACGGGCAGTCCAACTGGAACATCCTCCAGGATCAGGAATACGTCGACCTGTCGCGGTCCCGGGTCTTCGAGAACTGGCACTCGCCCGTCACCGTCTCGTTGTCGGTGCACCGCGACCGCTCCATGGTGACCCACGGCCACCCGTCGCCCCTCTCCGCCTCCACGCTGATCGGCGACCCGCCGCGCTGCCGCGCCGCCGTCGTCGGGGTCGAGCTGGAGGTCGAACGCTGGGCGCGTGCGGCGAGCGCCAACGGAACCAAGCTTTTCGGCGATGTGGGGTGGGATCCTGCCGGAAAGTGGGCTCCGGAAACCCTGTGCTCACTCGAGTATTTCCACGCCTTCATGCCCAATGGAGCCGAGGCGATGGCCTACACGCAGACGGACGACCCCTGGGCCGCGCTGTACGCGCTCGCGGACCGCGTCCCCGTGGCGGTGGTGACGGTGGGGCAGCACGGCGCCATGGCCATCGACTCATTGACGGGCGAAGAGGAGTGGGTGCCGGCGCTTCCCGTCGCTGCGTACGATCCCACCGGCGCCGGTGACTGCTTCAGTGCAGGCTTCGTGGTGACCGATCTCCTGGGGCTGCCGCTCGCTGACCGGTTGAGCTTCGCCAACCTGTGTGCCTCGCTCTCCATCCAGCATGTGGGGGGATCGCTGGCCGCGCCGGGCTGGGGGGACATCGCCGACTGGTGGCACCGCATGAGCGCCGAGCGCGACGGCGTCCGCAAGCAGTGGCTGCGTCGCTATGCCTTTCTGGAGGACCTGGTGTCGGATGTGCCCCTCGAGGCCGTCCGCCGCGCGTCGGCCACCATCGCGCGGCATTCGGACGCGTAGCCGAGAGTGTCAAGGAAGCAGGCGCAGTGACAGAATGGGCCAGTGAGTTTTCCAAGTCCGGTCCAGGCTGACCGCCGCGCAGAAATAGACCTCGACGCCGTCCGGTCGAATGTCCGCCATATCGCTCGGTTGGTGGGTCCCGCGAGGGTCATGGCAGTAGTGAAGGCCGATGCCTACGGCCACGGTGCGGTGCCCGTGGCCAGGGCGGCGATCGAAGCAGGTGCAGCGTGGCTGGGGGTGGCGCACATCGCGGAGGCCGTCGCGCTCCGGGAAGCAGGAATCGAAGCGCCGCTGCTCGCCTGGCTCCATACTCCCGGCTCCGACTTCGCCGCCGGTATCGAGACCTCCGTGGACCTCGGCGTCTCCGGCTGGGAGCTCGAGCACGTGGTGGCCGCCGCACGGTCCCTCGAACGCCCTGCGCGGGTCCATCTGAAGATCGACACCGGACTCGGCCGGAACGGCTGTCCGCCGGAGCAGTGGGACGCCCTGCTCGGCAAAGCCCTCGAGTACCAGGAGGAGGGCCTCCTGAGGGTGGTGGGCATCTTCTCGCATCTCGCGGTTGCCGACGAACCCGAGCGGCCGGAGACCGACGACCAGTTGCGGCGTTTCCGCGAAGCGGTGGCGGTCGCGGAAAACTGCGGGGTGGACGTGGAGGTGCGCCACCTTGCCAATACCCCGGCAACGCTCTCCCGCCCGGATTGCCACTTCGACCTGGTGAGGGTCGGCCTGGGGATCTACGGGCTGTCCCCGTTCGCCGACCAGACTCCGGAGAATCTCGGCCTGCGCCCCGCGATGACCCTCGCGACGTCGGTTGCCAACTGCAAGGAGGTTCCTGCGGGGCAGGGAGTGTCCTACGGATTCACGTACCGGACAGCGGAACGGACCACCCTCGGCCTGATCCCGGTGGGTTACGGCGACGGCGTTCCGCGGATCGCCACCGGTGCGCCGGTGATGGTGGATGGACGCTGCTACCCCGTGGTCGGCAGGATTGCGATGGACCAGTTGGTGATCGATTTCGGCGCGGACGGCCTTGCCGACTCTGACGAGAGCCCGCTGGGCCACCGGGCCGTTCTCTTCGGAGGGAACGACGCACCGTCAGTCCAGGCCTGGGCGGCGGCGTCGCACTCGATCAACTACGAGGTGGTCACGAGGATCAGCAGCCGGGTACCCCGGATCTACCTCAACGAAACGCCAACCGATGAATAGGCCGGCATGGACCGTTGAGCGTCAGGTGCGGTCGGCGGAGGAACTCAAGGAGCTCGCCCGGCAGCTTGCGGTCGACCTCCTGGCCGGCGATCTGCTCGTCCTGTCCGGTGAACTCGGCGCCGGCAAGACCACCTTCACGCAGGGCCTCGGACGCGGGCTCGGCGTCCGGGAGGGAATCATCTCTCCCACTTTCGTCCTCGTCCGCCAGCACCCGAACCTCGGCGACGGGCCGGGCCTGGTCCACGTGGACGCCTACCGGCTGGAATCCGCCGCCGAAATCGACGACCTCGACCTCGAAGCGACGCTGGACACCAGCGTCACAGTCATCGAGTGGGGTGCGGGCCGCGTTGAGCACCTCACGGCGAGCCGGCTCGATATCGCCATCACCCGGCCGGTGGGCGGCGGGCTCGTCCCGGGCCCCGGACCCGATCCGGAAACTCCGGTGACGTTCGACGACGACGCCGACGAACTCCGGCACATCAGCATCACCGCCTACGGGCCCCGCTGGTCAGCCGGGCAACCGGCGTCGCTGCTGCTCGATTAGGCTGTACTGGTGCTCATCCTTGCCCTCGACACCTCCGCCGCGGCCAGTGCCGCGCTCCTGAGGGACGGCGGAGTGGCACAGCGGTTCTTCGGCACCGACACCCGCGCCCACGCCGAGGTGCTGGCCCCCGCCCTGCAGGACCTCCTTGATGCGGAAGGGGTTGCTGGCCGGGACCTCGACGCCGTCGTCGCCGGGGTGGGGCCGGGACCGTTCACCGGTCTCCGTGCCGGCCTGGTGACGGCGCGCACCCTGGCTTTCGTGTGGGAGGTGCCGCTGCACGGCGTGATGAGCCTCGACGCGATTGCTTATGATGCGCGCGCGGACGGCCCCGAGGGCTCCGAATTCCTGGTCGCCACCGACGCGCGCCGCACGGAGGTGTACTGGGCCCGGTACGCCTGGGGAGGGGAAGGGCTTCCCTCCCTGCTGGACGGCCCGCACGTGGGAGCCGCTGCGACCCTGCCGGACCTGCCGGCGTACGGGCGCGGAGCAGGCCTGTACTCGAGCGTCCTGGCGGCCGTGCCCGGGTTCGCCGCCGTAAACCCCGACGCCGCCTCCGTGGGACTCGTTGCGGAGCGAAGCCTCCGGCAGGGACTTCTCCTCCGCGACACGACGCCGCTGTACCTGCGGGAATCCGACGCGAAAGTCCCCGGGCCGCGAAAGAGGGCAATCCCGTGAGTTTCACCCTGCGGGACCTGACCTTCGAGGACATCGCTACTGTCGGGCGGCTTGAGAACGAGCTCTTCCCGGTCGATGCCTGGCCGCTCCAGATGTTCTACGACGAGTTCTTCCAGCCCGACACCCGGCGGTACGTCGTGGCCGAGGTCGACGGCGCGATGGTCGCCTACGCGGGTCTGATGTGCGTGGACACCACCGCGGACATCCAGACCATCGGTGTGCTGCCCGCGTTCGAAGGCAGGGGTATCGGACGGGCACTGCTCACCGAACTCCTCGCCGAGTCGGCCCGGCGGGGTGCTGACAATGTGATGCTGGAGGTGCGCGCCGATAACCCGCGCGCCCAGCAGCTCTACACCCGCTTCGGCTTCGAGCGCATCCACACCCGTCGGAGGTACTACCGCGACGGCGTCGACGCCTGGATCATGCGGCTGGCACTTCCTTTCCCGAATGCACGCCCCCGGAATCCGTCCGGAACCATCCCGGAGGACGGCCGATGAACCGCACCGAACCCCTCGTACTCGGCATCGAATCCTCGTGCGACGAAACAGGCGTGGGGCTGGTGGCAGGCACCCGGCTACTCGCCAACACGGTGTCCTCGTCCATGGAGGAGCACGTGCGCTTCGGTGGTGTCATCCCCGAGATCGCATCACGTGCACACCTTGATGCCTTCGTCCCGACGCTCCGGCAGGCCCTCGGCGACGCCGGCGTCACCCTCGAGGACGTCGACGCCATTGCCGTGACCGCCGGGCCTGGGCTCTCCGGCGCCCTCATGGTGGGAGTCTCGGCGGCGAAGGCGCTCGCCGTGGCCACCGGCAAGCCGCTCTTCGCGATCAACCACCTGGTGGCGCACGTGGGCGTCGGAATGCTGGGCGGCACTTTCCCGCAGGGGCTTCCCCTTCGACTCGGCGCGCTCCTGGTTTCCGGCGGACACACCGAGATCCTGCGGGTGGGCAGCATCGCCACCGACGTGGAGCTGCTCGGGTCGACCATCGACGACGCCGCGGGCGAGGCCTACGACAAGACGGCCCGGATCCTGGGCCTCGGCTACCCCGGCGGTCCCGCGATCGACCGGCTGGCCGCAGAGGGGAACCCCACCGCCATCCGTTACCCCCGCGGGCTCACCCAGCCCAAGTACATGGGCTCCCCGGAACAGCCCGGGCCGCACCGTTACGACTGGTCCTTCAGCGGACTGAAGACCGCGGTGGCGCGCAGCGTCGAACACTTCGAAGCCACCGGGCAACCGGTCCCGGTAGCCGACATCGCGGCGTCCTTCCAGGAGGCCGTGGCGGACGTCATCACCGCCAAGGCCGTCCTCGCCTGTACCGAGAACGGCATCAGCCACCTGTTGCTGGGTGGGGGAGTCGCGGCGAACGCACGCCTGCGCGGGCTCGCCGCCGAGCGCTGCGCGGCGGCGGGCATCGAGCTCACCGTGCCCCCGCCGTCCTTGTGCACCGACAACGGCGCCATGGTGGCCGCCCTCGGCGCGCAGCTCGTTCTGGCCGGCGCCACGCCGAGCGGTATCGGTTTCGCCACCGATTCCTCCCTGCCGGTCACGAGCATCCTGCTCCCACCGCTGAGCTAGGGCAGTTACAGTCCCAGGCTCTCCAGCACCGGAAGTTCGGCCCTCACCCGAGCCCGCGCCTCGTCAGCGGTCGGGGAGCCGACCGCGATCGCCGCGAGTTTCCGGGCGTCCTCGAGGCTGACGCTGCCCAGCACGGCACCTACCCCCGCCAGTGCGCGTGACGTCATCGACAGCGTCGAGACGCCGAGACCCACCAGCACGACGGCGAGGGCCGGGTCGGCGGCAGCCTCTCCGCACACCCCGACGGGCTTGTTGGAACCCTCGGCCGCTGAGCCTTCGACGGTCAGCTGAACGAGGCGAAGCAGGGCCGGCTGCCATGAGTTGTTGAGCGCGGCGAGGGACCCGAGCTGGCGGTCGGCGGCCATTGTGTACTGGGTGAGGTCGTTGGTGCCGAGGCTTGCGAACTCGACCTCCGACAGGATCGCTGCTGCGGTCAGTGCCGCCGAGGGCACCTCGACCATCACTCCCGGCGTCTTCAGGCCGGCGGCGGCACACATCGCCGCGAAGGCCGCGGCCTCCTCCGCGGTGGCGATCATGGGCGCCATCACCCAGACCTCCGCGGAGGACTGTGCGGCGGCGTCGGCGATCGCGGTGAGTTGCCGCTCGAGGACACCGGGCGAGGTCAGATCGGTGCGGTAGCCCCGCACCCCGAGCGCGGGGTTCGGCTCGGTGGAATCGGTCAGGAACGGGAGTGGCTTGTCGGCGCCGGCGTCAAGAGTGCGCACCACCACCTTCTTGCCGGGGAAGGCATCGAAAACGCCCTTGTAGGCGGCGATCTGCTCATCCCCGGTGGGCTCGGTGTCCCGCTCGAGGAAGCAGAACTCGGTCCGAAGCAGGCCGACGCCCTGTGCCCCGGCGTCGGCGGCAGCCCTTGCATCCTTCGCGCCGCCCACGTTCGCGAGGAGCGGTACCTCATGCCCGTCGGCCGTGACTCCGGTGCCGTCGAACACCGCGAGCGCCGACGCCGCTGCCGCATACGCTTCAGCGGCCGCCGCTTCGTCGTCGCCGGGATCCAGCATGATCCGGCCTGCGGCGCCGTCCACGAAGACGGTGCTGCCCTCGTCGAGCGTTCCGACGCCGTTCGCCGCCACCACTGCGGGAAGGCCGAGGGAACGCGCGATGATGGCGGTGTGGGACTGGGGTCCGCCGCCCGAGGTGACGAGTGCCAGCACAAGCTCGGGGTCGAGGGTCGCCGTGTCGGCGGGCGCCAGGTCTTCCGCCACGAGGATGAAGGGGGTGTCCGACGCCGGAATGCCGGGCGCAGGCAGGCCGCGTAGCTGGGCCACGATGCGGGCGCGGACGTCGAGGACGTCGGCCGTGCGCTCGGCCATGTAGCCGCCGAGATTGTGGAGCATCTCCGCAACAGACGCACCGGCTTCCCACACAGCGCGCTCGGGAGAGGACCCGCCACGGATCAGCTTGCCCGCCGCCTTGAGGAGCATGGGGTCGGCGGCCATGAGTGAGGTGGCCTGGAGGACCGCCTTGCCGTCACCCTTCGCGGCCGCCGCACGGGATTTCAGCTTCTCCTGGACCGACTTCGACGCCGCGCGCAGCAGTTCGATGGCCTCCTCCGCCGCGTCAGGGTCCGCAAGGCGCTCACCGACGGGTGGTTCGCTGATCGACTCCGGCATATGGCGGATGGTTCCGATCACGCGGCCGGGACTTACGCCCACCCCTGAAAAATTCTGCATTGAACGTCCTCGTTTCCTTGCTGGTGCTTGTCATCCAGAACCATTCTGCAGGGTGAAGCGGCTAGTGCAGGGGTTCGGCGAAGAAAGTTTTGTGATGCACTTCATATATCAGCGTTATAGATGCTACGGTAGCAGGCATGAAATTCGCCGGCGAACCTCCTCCTAAGACGAGGCTCCTGAGGGCTGCTGCCTCGCTGCTGGCGGAGTCCAACGGGGCGCCGGTATCCACCCGGCAGGTCACCCAGCTTGCCCGTGTCACCGCTCCCACCCTGTACCACCACTTCGGGGACAAGGAGGGCCTCTTCGACGCCGTGGTCGCCGAGGGCTTCAGTGAATATCTCGAACGGGAGCGCAACCTGGCGTCGTCAGGCCAACCGGTCGAGGACCTCCGGCGGCACTGGGACAACCACGTGCAGTTCGGCCTCGACCATCCGCACCTCTACCTCGTGATGTTCGGGAACATCCGCCCGGAGCGCCGCCCCTCGATGGTCGCCAGTGCGGAGGCGTTCCTCGAGGAGGTGCTCGACAAGGCGGCGGCTGCCGCACGGCTGGTCGTCTCTCCGCATGAGGCAGCACGCAGCATGCTCGCCGCCAATATCGGCGTCACGCTCATGCTGATCGCGGAGCCCGCGGCCAAGCGGAACCTCGACCTGTCGGCGATGACGCGGGAGGCAGTTCTTTCCGCCGTCGCCACCGATTCGGAAGCTGATCCGGTGACCGACACCGAGGGCAGCCCCTCGGTGGTGGTGGCGGCCATCGCACTCAACGCCGCGCTGCAGTCGTCCCATCCGGACCAGCTCTCCAGCTCGGAACTCAAGCTGTTCCTCGAATGGCTGCAACGCATCTCGTCGAGGACCGGCACCTGATTCACCAGATCGATCCAGATATCCATTCCACCCTGCGATGCTGCAGGGGTAGCGGTTAGGACATAAAGTGGCAACACAGACCGAAGCGAGATCCGGCACCAGCGCCCGGGTCCGCGTTCAGAAATTCGGGACATTCCTGTCCGGAATGATCATGCCCAACATCGGGGCCTTCATCGCCTGGGGCCTCGTCACGGCCCTCTTCATCGAAGCGGGGTGGCTCCCTGTTCCGCAGCTCGGCGGATTCGGCGAGACCGACGGCGTGGCGAACGTTGGCCTCGTGGGACCGATGATCACCTATCTGCTGCCTCTCCTGATCGCCTACACCGGCGGCCGGATGGTCTACGACGTCCGCGGTGGCGTGGTGGGTTCGATCGCCACCATGGGCGTCATCGTGGGTGCCGGCATCCCGATGTTCATCGGAGCCATGATCATGGGCCCGCTCGGTGGCTGGACCATGAAGAAGATCGACGCGATCTGGGACGGCAAGATCCGGCCGGGCTTCGAGATGCTGGTGAACAACTTCTCCGCCGGGATCTGGGGTGCGCTGCTGGCGCTGATCGGCTTCTACGGCGTCTCCCCGCTGGTGCAGGCCTTCAGCACGGGGGCGGGCAACGTGGTCCAGTTCCTGGTCAACAACGGCCTGCTGCCGCTCACCAGCATCTTCATCGAGCCGGCGAAGGTCCTGTTCCTCAACAACGCCATCAATCACGGCGTCCTGACCCCGCTGGGCGTCCAGCAGTCGCTGGACCAGGGCAAGTCGATCCTGTTCCTGCTCGAGGCCAATCCTGGTCCAGGCCTCGGAATCCTGCTCGCCTACATGATCTTCGGTCGCGGCGCCGCCAAGGCATCCGCTTCCGGTGCCGCCATCATCCACTTCGTCGGTGGCATCCACGAGATCTATTTCCCGTACGTGCTGATGCGCCCGCTGCTCATCCTCGCCGCTATCGCCGGCGGCATGACGGGCATCGCAACCCTGAGCATCACGAATGCCGGCCTGGTGGCACCCGCCGCTCCGGGATCCATTATCGCAGTGCTCGCCCAGACCGCCCGTGACAGCTACTTCGGTGTGGCTCTGTCTGTCGTGCTCGCAACGGCCGTGTCCTTCCTCGTCGCTTCCGTCATCCTCAAGACGGGCAAGAACCAGGACGACGGCGACATCGCGGCTGCCGCCACGAAGATGGAAGGCCTCAAGGGGAAGAAGAGCTCCGTGGCGGGCAACTTCCGCTCCTCGGCAGCCACCGACGGACCAATCCGCAACATCGTGTTCGCCTGCGACGCCGGGATGGGCTCCTCCGCGATGGGCGCCTCGGTGCTCCGCAACAAGATCAGGGCAGCCGGGTTCCCGGACGTCAAGGTCACGAACCTCGCCATCGCCAACCTGAAGGACGACTACGATGTCGTCGTGACGCACCAGGATCTTGCCGCCCGCGCCGAGCCCCTGACGCAGGGCGCAACGCACGTCGCAGTCGACAATTTCATGAACAGCCCGCGCTATGACGAGATCGTGGAACTGGTCCGTGCCAGCGCGGCAGCCGGGGGTGGGGTCGATCCGAAGAACCCGACGCCTGCCGCGGTAGCGTCCGAGGCCGACTCCGGGAGTGCCGCCCACGATGTCCTCGCTGAGGAGAGCGTCGTTCTGGACGGCAGGGCAACCACGCAGGAGGACGCCATCAACGAGGCCGGCCGCCTGCTGGTCGAACGCGGTGCGGTGGACTCCGGGTACGTTGCAGCCATGCACGAGCGGGAGAAGTCCGTCCCGACCTACATGGGCAATTTCCTGGCGATTCCGCACGGCACCAATGACGCCAAGGACCTCATCAAGCGTTCGGCAGTGTCCATCATCCGCTACCCCGAAGGCATCGACTGGAACGGCAAGCAGGTCAAGTTCGTGGTGGGAGTGGCAGGCCGGAACAACGAGCACCAGTCCATCCTCTCGGCGATCGCCCGCGTCTTCTCCGACAAGGAACAGGTGGCGCAACTCGAGAACGCGACCACGGTTGATGAAGTGCTTGCGCTCTTCGGGAAGGTCAACGCCTAGTGAAGGCCGTCCATTTCGGAGCCGGGAACATCGGCCGCGGATTCGTGGGACTGCTCCTCCACGAGGCGGGCTACGAGGTGGTTTTCGCCGACGTGGCCGACGCCCTGATCGACCAGCTCGCCTCGACACCAGCTTATGACGTGCACGAGGTGGGAGAGGCGCCGGCGGTCAAGCGGGTGGACAACTACCGTGCGCTGAATTCACGAACACAGGAAGCAGCGGTGGTCGCCGAGATCGCATCGGCGGACATGGTGACCACCGCCGTGGGGCCCAACGTCCTGAAGTTCCTCGCTCCCGTCATTGCTGCGGGGATCGCCGGGCGGTCGGGCGGGCAGGATCCGCTCCAGGTGATGGCCTGCGAGAACGCCATCAACGCGACGGACCTGCTGCGGAAGGAGATCGTCAACGCCGATCCGGGTTCCGAGGGGGACCTGGCGCAACGGGCGGTCTTCGCCAACACGGCAGTCGACCGCATCGTGCCGAACCAGGCCCCCGGCCAGGGGCTGGACGTCACGGTGGAGACCTTTTTCGAGTGGGTCATCGATCGGACGCCGTTCGCCGGCGCCGAGCCGGCCATTCCCGGCGCCACCTATGTCGACGACCTGGCTCCGTACATCGAGCGCAAGCTCTTCACCGTGAACACGGGCCACGCTTCCTGCGCCTACTTCGGCTACGCGGCAGGGTTGGAGAAAGTGTCCGACGCGATGGCCGACCTGGAGGTGGCGGGGCAGGTCCGTGCTGTGCTCGACGAGACGAAACAGCTGCTCGTGGACAAGCACGGGTTCGACCCCGAGGAGCAGGAAGCCTACGTGCAGAAGATCCTGCACCGGTTCTCGAACCCGCATCTACCGGACACCGTGCAGAGGGTAGGCAGGGCGCCGCTGCGCAAGCTGGGCCGCAACGAGCGGTTCGTCGGTCCAGCCGCCGAGCTGGCGGAGCGGGGAGTGGTTCCGTCGGGATTGCTGTCGGCCATGCTGGCAGCGCTCGCTTTCCGGGATCCCGCTGATCCTGAGGTCGAGGCGCTTGCCGGGATCCTCCGAAGCGAAACGCCCGAGGAGGCGACGACGTCGGTCAGCGGGCTGGAGCCAGGGCATCCGCTGTACCGGCACGTCCTCGAGCTGGTACGCCGGGCGCAGGCGGATTCCGGCGCGGCCTCGGCATAGAGGGCGGCGCGGTGCGGGCGATCAGCCGGCACCGCACCCTTCGCCTGGCGAATGGTGGAGCCCTGCTCGAGTGATGACGCGCCCACCCGGTGAGGAAGATTCCGGGCAAGGAAGCACGGCCTGATACTTCGCCAACTAGTACTTCGCCAGGATATCGATGAATTCGTCGGCGCGGGCAAGGGTCTCGACCATTTTTGCCCGCCGATCCGTCGCCGCGTCCCGGAACGCCGCGAGTGTTCGGCGCAGTTCCAGGGCGCGTGCTTGATCCTTTTCCTCCTGAAGGGCGTCAAGGACCGTCAGGAGGTCCGTCATCTCCTCGAGCGTGAATCCGAGAGGTTTCATTCGTCGAATCACCATCAGGCGCTCGAGGTCGTCCTCGGTGTAGACCCGGAAACCGCCCTCGGTGCGTGCGGTTGCCGGCAGGATCCCCACCTCGTCGTAATGACGGATGGTCCGCAACGAGAGCCCCGTCCGCTCCGCGAGCTCACCGATATGCATGGTCCGCCCTTCAGTACTTACAGGGGTATTGCTCATGACCGCCAGCTCCTCAGGTTTCGTCCAACACTAACATTACGTTAGAGTAGGTTTCAGCTTCGGTCAGGCACAGGAACCAGACCCTTCCTGCTCAGCGGCGTGTGGCCATTTTTTCCGCCCGCCGTGGCGATGACACTGAACCCTGTACGACTGCTCGAAGGAACCTGACGTATGTCTTCATCAACTCTTTCCACGTCCCCTGAACTGACGCCCCTCGAACGGCAGTCCGTCATGCGGACCCTGCGGTCACCACGCCTGCTGAAAACCGAGGTCCTTGCCGGCCTCGTCGTGGCGCTGGCGCTGATTCCGGAGGCGATCGCGTTTTCCATCATCGCCGGTGTGGACCCTCGCCTCGGCCTGTTCGCCTCCTTCACCATGGCCGTCAGCATCGCCTTCCTCGGTGGACGGCCCGCCATGATCTCCGCCGCGACCGGTGCCGTCGCGCTCGTGATCGCCCCGTTGGTGGCCAGCCACGGCGTCGACTACTTTCTGGCCGCCGTCATACTCGGTGGCGCCATCCAGGTTCTCCTGGGAGTGGCCGGCGTGGCGAAGGTCATGCGGTTCATCCCCCGCTCGGTGATGGTGGGCTTCGTCAATGCCCTGGCCATCCTGATCTTCCTGTCCCAGGTTCCCGAACTCATCGGCGTCCCGTTCCTCGTGTATCCCATGGCCGCCGTCGGACTGCTCATCGTCTTCGGGCTTCCACGCCTCACCCGCGCCGTGCCCGCACCCCTGGTGGCGATCGTCGTCCTCACCGTCTTCGCAGTCCTCGCGAACGTCCTCGTTCCGACCGTGGGCGACAAGGGAGAACTTCCTGACAGTCTTCCCTCGCTCTTCTTTCCCGACGTCCCGCTGAACCTCGAAACCCTGCAGATCATCGCGCCGTTCTCCCTGGCGCTGGCCGCTGTGGGTCTGCTTGAATCCCTCATGACCGCCAAGCTCGTCGACGACATCACCGACACCCGCTCCCACAAGACCCGCGAATCCTGGGGACAGGGAGCCGCCAATATCATCACCGGGTTCTTCGGTGGGATGGGCGGCTGCGCGATGATCGGCCAGACCATGATCAACGTCAAGGCTTCCGGCGCCCGCACCCGGATCTCCACCTTTCTGGCCGGCATGTTCCTGCTCATCCTCGTCGTCGCCCTCGGCGACATCGTCGCGCTGATCCCCATGGCGGCACTGGTCGCGGTGATGATCTTCGTCGCGATCGCCACCTTCGACTGGCACAGCATCCAGCCCTCCACGCTGAAGCGGATGCCCAAGAGCGAGACCACGGTCATGCTCGCCACCGTGATCGTGACCGTCTGGACCCATAACCTCGCGATCGGCGTGGGCGTCGGCGTGCTCGCGGCCATGGTGGCGTTCGCCCGCCGGGTCGCCCACTTCGTCACCGTCGAGCGCACCGAGGACACCGTCAACGGGCAACAGCACGCAACCTATACCGTCAACGGTGAGCTCTTCTTCGCATCCTCCAACGACCTCTACACCCAGTTCGAATACGCCACCGACCCCTCCTCGGTGACCATCGATCTGCACGGCTCGCACCTCTGGGATGCCTCCACCATCGCATCACTCGATGCCATTCAGGAGAAGTACCGGCACCACGGGACCGACGTGGAAATCGTCGGCCTCAACGAGGCCTCCACGCTGATGCGGGAACGGCTCGGCGGGAAACTCGGAAGCGGCCACTAGTGGCGTACGCTCGGTGCATGACGAGCGATCCGAACAACAATTCAACCGGCGACGACGTCACTCCGGACAGCTCCGGCATCGAGGAGATCCAGGAGGACGACTCCCTCAGCCAGGCGGATCAGGTGGACTACATCGCCAACCAGGCGGTGCCGGATGACTCGCCGGCCGTCGAAACGGTCGCCGGGAATCTAGGGCTCGAGGACTCGCCCTCGGACCACCCTTCCGGGGACCAGCTGCGCGGACGCTGAACGGCTCTCAGGGCCGCAGCTGCTGCACCATGTCAAGAACGACGGCGCGCAGGTCGCCGCCGTTCTCCGCCGCCACGCGTCGCTGGCGCTGGTAGCCGGCGCCGCGCGTGAGGATGGTTTCGACGTCGGCGAGCTCCGCGCTGCAGCCCAGCTTCGCCGCTACCGGCTCGAGCCGATTGAGGACCTCGGTGAGGTGCTCGGTGACCAGTTGCTCCCTGCCCGCGGCGTCGAGGATGATGATGGCGTCGAGGCCGTAACGGGCGGCTCGCCACTTGTTCTCCTGGACATGCCAGGGCGGCATGGTGGGAATGGTCCCGCCGTCGTCGAGCGTGGAGGAGAACTCGTCCACGAGGCACTGCGTGAGGGCGGCCACCGCCCCCACGTCCTGGAGGGTGGACAGGCCGTCGCACACCCGCATCTCCACGGTGCCGAGGTTCCCGACGGGCCGGATGTCCCACCGGATCTCACTGACCGTGTCGATCACACCGGTGGTGAACATGTCCTGGACATAGGCCTCGTAGGCGGTCCAGTCCGGAAACTGGAACGGCAGTCCCGCGGTGGGAAGCTGCTGGAACATGAGTGCCCGCTGCGATGCGTAGCCGGTGTCCTCACCGCCCCAGAAGGGCGAGGATGCGGAGAGCGCCTGGAAATGCGGAAAGTAGTTGACCAGCCCGTCAACCACCGGCAACGCCTTGTCGCGTGAGTCGAGCCCCACATGGACGTGCACCCCGTAGATCACCATCTGGCGGCCCCACCACTGGGTCCGGTCGATCAGCTTGAAGTAGCGTTCCTTGTCGGTGACCTGCTGGGAGCGCGGTGCGCTGAAGGGGTGCGAGCCGGCGCAGAAAAGCTCCACTCCCATCGGGTCGGTGACCTCCCGCACCGCGGCGAGCGAGCGTGCGAGGTCCGCTTTCGCCTCGGACACGGTAGTGCAGACGCCCGTCACGAGTTCAACGGTGTTGAGCAGCAGTTCCTGCTTGATGTGTGGGTGCTCCTCGTCATCCTGCAGCTCCGGATGACGGTCGCTGACCCCGCGGAGCACTTCATCGGCAACCGACACCAGCTCGCCGTTGTACCGGTCAACCAGTGCCAGTTCCCATTCGACGCCGAGCGTCGACTGGGAGGACTTCGCAAAATCGATCTTCAAGGGGGTGGCTCCTGACCGTACCGGACTGCAGGTGGATGAATGCCTCGGTAGCGCCATCGCGGAAGAGAACTGACCCAATATTAGTCTGGTCCGCCCGGTTCCCGGCGACACGGCCCGAAGACAGGGGACAATGGCAGGGTGCCAATACTGAACAAGGACATGACCCTGTGTATCTCACTGGCCGCGCGGCCCAGCAACATCGGCACGCGCTTCCACAACTACCTGTATGACGAGCTGGGCCTGAACTACGTCTACAAGGCCTTCACCACCACGGACCTGCCCGCAGCCATCGGGGGTGTGCGGGCGCTCGGGATCCGCGGTTGCGCGATCTCCATGCCCTTCAAGGAGGAGGTCATCGCGCTCGTGGACCGGCTGGACGGCTCCGCGCGTGCCATAGACTCGGTGAACACCATCGTGAATGACGACGGCGTCCTCACCGCCTACAACACCGACTACCTTGCCGTCGCACGGCTCATTGAGTCCCACGGGGTGCCCGCCAGTTCCACGGTGCTCGTGCGCGGCTCGGGCGGAATGGCGAAGGCGGTCGTCGCGGCCCTCCGGGACGCGGGCTTCGCCGCCGTCACGGTGGTGGCACGCAACGAGAGGGCAGGACGGGCGCTCGCCGGTCTGTACGGCTTCGGCTGGCAGGCGGACGTGGACGGCTCCACGGCCGACCTTCTCATCAATGTCACGCCGCTGGGCATGACAGGCGCTGACGCCTCCACGGTGTCCTTCCCCGCTGCGACCATCGATGCCGCCCAGGTGGTGTTCGACGTCGTCGCCCTGCCCTCGGAGACTCCGCTCATCCGGGCCGCGCGGGCTGCCGGAAAACCGGTCATCACCGGAGCGGAGGTGGTGGCGCTGCAGGCCGAGGAGCAGTTCGTGCTCTATACCGGACGGCGTCCCACGCCCGACCAGGTGGTGGCTGCAGGAGAATTCTCGCGGCAGGAGCTCTGACAGGGGGCCGGAAAGCTAGGGGGCTGCGATCCGCGCGACCTGCGCTGAAGTGATTCTCACGAGGTCAGCCGGGCTGAGCTCGATCTCGAGTCCGCGTCTTCCTCCCGAAACCAGGACGGTATCGAATCCGAGAGCTGACTCATCGATCACCACCGGGCACGGGTGCCGCTGGCCGAGGGGGGATATCCCGCCGAGTACATACCCGGTTCGCCGTTGGGCCGCGATCGGGTCTGCCATGGCGGCCCTCCTTGCTCCCAGGAACGCGGCTAGAGCCTTGGGGTCCAACTGGCGGTTCACCGGCACGACGGCGGCCACCATGACGCCGTCGGCCATGGCCATGAGCGTCTTGAAGACGCGCCGCGGATCTTCACCAAGGGCAGCGGCCGCCTCGGGCCCGAACGCGACGCCGGCGGAGTCATGCGCGTAGGTGCGGAGAAGGAATTCGATCCCCGCGGCTGACGCTGCCGATGCTGCCGGGGTAGGGGCGGCTTTCTTGTCCCTCACTCCGCACGGACCTCTTCGAGGCGGGTGGGTTCCGGTTGATCGGGGGACGCAGGGCCGTGGACCGGATAGTTGGGCATGATCGGAAGTATGCGCTCCGGCGGGGCCGCGGGCCACCCGTGCCCGCGTGCTGGATAGGGGCGGAACACACAATGGCCCTGCCTGTCGACTTCATCACGGCCCGCGGGCTCTCGGCAGGACTGCTGCTCCAACTGGGAACAATGTATTTGGAGTGCCTTGCGTGGATGGTCAGACGCAGCAGCAACTCACTCTTGCTGCGGCCACCGACGCGCGGCTGGACCCCGAGCAAATCTGGATCCAGTATTTCGGATTGGGGGGGCCCTCGCGCAGATCGAGATCGAGGCCTACCTTCGCGGGCTGTTGGACCTGCCGGCCGCGGAACGGGATACCCTCGCCAGTGCCGTCAATGAAATCCTGGAGGAAACATCGTCAAGCGTGCGGGTACCCTACGGCGAAAGGCGCGATGAGCAGGATACGCCAAGCCGGGCGCGCAGGGCGCTGGGGGCCGCCGGCGCTTTCCTGCTGACGCCCGGGGAAGCGGAGGAGGAACGGGTGGACGCCCTTCGGCGGACAAAGCTGCTGGACACTCCTGCAGAGGAGAGATTCGACCGCATCACCCGCCAAGCCAGGGAACAGTTCGGTGTAAGCTCATCGACCGTCTCCCTGATCGACAGCTACCGGCAGTACCTGAAGTCGGTGGTGGGGCCGGTGGGACAGAACACGCCGCGCGAGCTCTCGTTCTGCAATATCACCATCCGCAACGCAGGGCCCCTCATCGTCAATGACGCACAGGCGGATGAGCGGTTCAAGAACAATCCGCTCGTGCGGGGGGAGCCGCATATCCGGTTCTACGCCGGTTATCCGCTCCGAGGGCCCAACGGCTGGACCATCGGAACCCTATGCATCATCGACCAGAAACCCCGGGATTTCTCGGCCGATGACGAGGCGGCCCTGCGGCTCCTGGCCGAAGCCGCACAGTGCGAACTGGACCTTGGCGCAAGGTGGGTTCAGGATGACGACTCCTGACATCGTTGTCCAGGGCTCACTCAAATCCAGCCCCATCGGTCGTCCCTGATCGGTCCTGGTTCCTGCCCGGGGCCTCACCGACGAGGTGAGGCTGATCCATACGCTTTCCCTCGTCCGGGAGGCCCCGGGTCCGCCGACACACGCCGATCGGCCGGCCGTGTTCGGCTAAAATACGGACATGCCGCCCTCCCGCGCCCGCATACGTCGGGCGACCATCAACGACGTCGCCACAGCAGCGGGGCTATCCCGGGGAACGGTCTCCCGGGTGGTCAACGGTGAGCGGTATGTGTCGCCGGAGGCGCGTTCCGCCGTCGAGAATGCGATCGCTCAGGTGGGGTATGTGCGCAATACCGCAGCCCGTAACCTCGTGCTGCAGGAATCCCGTGCCATCGCGCTCATCATCCACGAGCCGCATTCCCTGTTGTTCGAGGATCCCAACATCGGATCGATCCTGCTCGGCGCCCATGAGGTGCTGTCCAAGGCGGACTACCAGCTGGTCTCCCTGATCATCGATTCCGACCGTGACAGCCGCAGGGTGACGGAGTACCTGAGCGGAGGGCTGGTCGACGGTGCAGTCATCGTCTCGACGCGGGCCTCGGATCCTATCGCCTCGGCCGTCCACGACCTCGGGCTGCCTGCGGCGTTCGTCGGCCGTCCGCCGGGAACGCCCGATTTTCCGTACGTGGCCATCGACAACGCGGCCGCTGCCCGGGAAATCACCGAAAGACTCGTCGGGACAGGCCGGAAGCGTGTCGGCATGATCGCGAGCGCCCTGGACAGGGACTCGGGACAGGACCGTCTTTCGGGCTTCAGGACTGCCCTCGGGACCCGCTTCGACCCCGAGCTCGTTGTTCGGTTTCCCCTTTACACTTACGGCTACGGGCTCGAGGGCATGCAGGAACTGCTGCGTCGCTGCCCCGAGATCGACGGCGTGTTCGCAGCCTCCGACGCGGTGGCCGCCGGGGCCATGACAGCGCTGCAGGAGAGCGGGCGCAGAGTGCCCGACGACGTCGGGATCGTGGGCTTCGACGACAGCAGCTGGGCGCTACGATGCAGGCCGCAATTGTCAACGATCCGACGGCCGGCGGACCTTCTGGGGCGTACTGCCGCCCAGCTTGTCCTTGCCCAGATCAGGGGGCTCCCCAGCCCTGTGCGCGTGCTCGATACCACGGTGGTGTGGCGCGATTCCGCCTAGGAGAGTCGGCGAATCCGCGGCGCTCAGCGCCGGATTGGTTCCGCGGAACCTGGAAACGCTTCATTTCTCCCGCTCTTCGCCAAGGCGGTGCAGCGCGCTGTCGTCGAAGGCGGCGAGCAGCTCGGCAACATCCGCATACACCTCGACAGCGCCGGCGTTCCGCAGTTCCGCCTCACTCGTGCCGCCGGACTCCACCGCGATGGTGGGGATGCCGAGCTCCTTGGCTGCAAGGACGTCCCACACGGCGTCGCCCACGAAGACCGCGTTTTCGGCCAGGAGTCCGGCGGTGTCGAGCGCTGCGCGCAGGATGTCGGGCGAGGGCTTGCTGTTCTCGGCGTCGGATGACGACGTCGCTCCCGCAAGCACGTCGTCCGCGTCGATGATCGTCCGCATGACGGCCAGTTCCTGCTTCGATGCGGACGATGCCAGGACGATACCCAGTCCCTTCCCGGCGCAGCGCTGCAGCAGTTCGCGTGCGCCCTCGAAGCGACGTATCGATGGCCAGTAGCTCGAGTAGATCGCACCGTGGGTCGACTCCAGCTCGCCGTCCTGGGACGCGTCCCTGTCGGAGCCGAGGAGATGCCCGATGAGCTTGTCCCCGCCCATGCCGATCGCCCGGTGGATCTCCGCCATCGGGGCATCGTGGCCGAAACGGCGGAACGCCTGCCACCAGGCGATGGTGTGCAGGTAGTTGGTGTCGACAAGGGTGCCGTCGACGTCGAACAGGACGCCGCGTTCGGGGCTGTCAGTCATGGTCCTTCTTCCGTTGGGGGATTTTGATCCGACTCTACGAAGTCCCTCGCGAAGTGACCAGGATTCCCGAAATCACGTACTCATGGTAGGACCGGCTCCACCACGATAGCCACACGATCCTCGTCGATCCGCGTCAGCACCAGGGTGGCCTTCTTCTTCCCCTTGCCGGAGCCTGCGAGCAGCTGGCGACGCACCTCCTCAGGCGTGACGGCGGTGCCCCGCTTCTTGATGTCCAGCACGCCGATTCCTTCCGAGCGCACCCAGGCCTTGAGGCTCCGGATGTTATAGGGACGCACCTCAAGAATTCGATAGGCCCGTGCAAACGGGGTTCCGACCAGTGTGGGCGCGCACACGTACGCGATTCTCGGATCCAGCAGGTGGCCGCGCAGTTGGAGTGCGACGTCGGCCACGAGCCCCGCCCGGATCACGGCGCCGTCGGGCTCGTAGAGATAGCCCTCCACCGGCCCCAGGGGCGCGTCCGGTCCCTCCCCGAAGTCGGCGGCGCTCGTCAGCTCGGCTGCACCGTGGACGCTGATAACCAGCGCAGCCCGGCGGATACCCGGACGCCGCAGCGCATTGAACCAGAGGGACACTTCGGTCACGTCGCCGTCCACCGACACCCACTGGGCCTCACACCCGGCCGGCACCGCCTCGTGGGGAATACCGGGACCCATCTTGACTCCCACCGGGGTGCCGCCGTCGGCGAGTTTCTCCACGAAGGACAGCGGTGGAGAGAACGCCTCCGGATCGAAGATGCGGGTGGTGCCTGAGGACGAGGTGCTGCGGCGCGCGGGGTCCAGCCAGACGCCGTCGTACGCCGACGCGTCGATCGACTCGGCGTCCGCGTTGACCACTTTCGCGTTCGCCCAGGGCAGCAGGTTCATGGTGGCGGCAGCGGCCGTGGTCTCATCGAGTTCGACGGCGGTGACCTCGCGGTCGAGCGTGGCCAGGGCCATGCTGTCTGCTCCGAGTCCGCACCCGAGGTCGGCCACGCGCACCAGGGAGGCTTCGACGAAGCGCTGGGCATGCCGGGCTGCCACACTCAGGCGCGTGGCCTGTTCCAGCCCGGCGGTAGTGAAGAGCATGCGCTCGGCGAAGGGGCCGAACTTCGCCCGCGCCTTCGCCCGCAGCCGTGACTGCGTGAGGGCTGCGGAGACGACATCGGGGGGGTGCCCTGCCTTCCGCAGCTGCTCACTCAGGCGGAGGCTTTCCTCTTCGGAATACGGGCCGAGCGAGTTCAGCAGCTCCCACCCCTCAGGCGTCAGGATCGGGGCGATGTTGTCGGTGGCCATGGGCTCCAGCCTAGGCGACAGAGACGGTCCGGACCCCTTTCGGATACCTGTCGGATCGGGGCGCTTTTTCACCCGTGAACCTTCGCAGAGGCTAGACTGGTAATACTGAACCTGGCGGATTCGTTCGGATCAGCAGGGTCCAGCAGAGGGCCTCCACCTGCCGGGCAAGAGCGCGCGGCTCTTCAAATTGTAAGGCCGTCCGTGGCAACCAATTCATCCCTCAACGAGATCGAAGTCGTCTTCGGGCGGGTCAAGGGTCTCCTCCTCACCGCGGAGACCGTCAACCATGCCGTTGATCTCCTCGCCGAGGCCGCGAAGGAGGGAATTCCGGGAGCAATCGGTGCCGGGGTCACCCTGGTCCGGAACGGTCAGCGGATCAGCACCGGTTCCACCGATGCCCTGGTCAGTCAGGCTGACGACATGCAGTACGAGCTGGGTGAGGGCCCGTGCCTGAGCGCCTGGGCGACCGGCGAGCCCATGCGCATCGACGATACCCGTACGGAGCCCCGTTGGCGGAAGTGGAACGCTGCAGTTTCCCAGGGGCCGGTGCGGTCCTGCGTCAGTGTCCCCCTCTTGCGCGGGCAGGATCATCTTGGGGCGATCAAAGTGTATTCAGCTGAGCCTTCCGCCTTCGATGCCGCCACCGAGGCCCTGCTCCTCCGTTTTGCCGTTCCCGCTGCAGCCCTCCTGGGTCACGTGCAGACCACTGAAACGCCGCAGCAGATCACCGATGAGCTCCTTGCGGCCCTTCGGACAAGGGACGTGATCGGTCTGGCCAAGGGAATACTCATGGGCGGACGGGGTATGGCGGAGGAACAGGCGCACACGGAAATCATCGAAAGGGCCAAGCGCCTGAAGATTACGATGGATGAAGCCGCCCAACAGCTGGTGGACCACCTGACCGGTCCGGAATCGTAAGGAGTAGGTTCGATGGGCTCCACTGGGGAGGAAGATCAGCACCTGTTGCTTGCAGCGGCCGTGAAACAGGCGGGGTACACGGTCGGCGAACTGTGGCTCCGGTTCTTCGCGATCGGCGGCAGGGTCGGTGAATACGAGGTGGAGGCCTACCTCAGCGGACTGATTCTCCTGCCCCCGTTGCAGCGGGACCTCCTCGCCCATGCGGCGAACGAGCTGATCGACGAACTTCCGCCGCCCCTGCGCGCACCCTACAGCGACGACCAGGAGAATGGCATCGAATCGGACGTCGATGACCGCGGTACCCACAGTACATTTTCCGGGGATCAGCTGAACGGTTCCGGAGAAGCAGGCCCGCAGGGACTGGAGTCCACTGACAGCAACGCGGAGCGCGGAAATACGGACGGCCGCTGACGATCCGGGTCTTCCCGCCCGTCCGCGACCTGCCGGGGTCCGTCAACTGAAGTGCGTGGTCACTGAGTCCTGTCCGACTGAGGCAAGGACCGCCGCCTCGACATCGCGGAGTTTGGTATTGCGGGTATTCGAAGCGGCTTTGAGAATGGCCATCGCAGCGTCCTGGCTGCACCGGCTCTGTGCCATGAACACTCCTGCCGCCAGGTCGATGGCGGTTCGCGATTCCATCGCCGCCCTCAGGTTCTCTCCTGAATCGGTCAGGCGGGTGATGCGGATGGTCAGGCGCAGGGAGGCTGACGCCTCGCTCGCGACTCCCTGCGCAGCGGCAACCGCTGAGGAGTCGAAAGCGGACGCATTCGGTGAGTAGATGGTCAATGCCGACCGGGTGTCACCTTGCAGGTGAATGGGTAGCGCCAGGGCCGACCGGATTCCATGCTCGGCGATGGCCTGGCTGTAGCCGGGAAACCAATCGTCTTCCTGGAAGTCCTGGACGAGGTAGGCCCTGCCTTCCAGCGCCGCCCTCTGCTGTCCGACTGCTGAGCGACTGTATCAATGGCATTTCACCGCGTTCGGCGGGCCTGTCCTGCCGGCCCCGGCGCTCGTTCTCTGGCACTCGCCTTGACCGAGTGCTAACGAATGCATAAAGTCGGGGTTAGCACTCTCAGTAGGAGGGTGCTAACCCCGAGGGAAGCGCCAGCTGGCACCGCGACGACGGTCAGCGCCATCCCGACGGCCACATTCCATTAGTAACGAATGCAAAGGAGAGCCCGAGTGTCGGTCTCTATTAAGCCTCTCGAGGATCGTATTGTTGTCCGCCCACTGGAAGCCGAGCAGACCACTGCTTCCGGTCTGGTCATCCCGGATACCGCCAAGGAAAAGCCCCAGGAGGGCGAAGTCGTAGCAGTTGGGCCGGGACGCGTTGACGACAACGGCAACCGCGTCCCCGTCGACGTCGCCGAGGGTGACATCGTCATCTACTCGAAGTACGGCGGAACCGAAGTCAAGCATGCAGGCCAGGAATACCTGGTCCTTTCCGCTCGCGACGTTCTGGCGATCGTCGTTAAGTAGTCCATCTGAGAGGAACCCCGGCCTCGACTGGCCGGGGTTTTTCTCGCTGCACAAGCCTGAAAGGAATCAACAATGGCAAAGCAGTTGGAATTCAACGATGCCGCCCGCCGTGCCCTCGAGGCCGGCGTGGACAAGCTGGCGAACACCGTCAAGGTGACGCTCGGTCCGCGCGGCCGCAACGTCGTGCTGGACAAGAAGTGGGGTGCTCCCACGATCACCAACGACGGTGTGACGATCGCCCGCGAGATCGAACTGGACGATCCCTACGAGAACCTTGGTGCGCAGCTGGCCAAGGAAGTAGCGACCAAGACGAATGACGTTGCCGGTGACGGAACCACCACGGCAACCGTGCTGGCTCAGGCCCTGGTCAAGGAGGGTCTGCGGAACGTTGCTGCGGGCGCAGCTCCCGGCCAGCTCAAGCACGGTATCGAGGTGGCAGTCGAGGCAGTAGCCGCGCGCCTCCTCGAGAACGCCCGGGAAGTCGTCGGCCAGCAGACCGCCAACGTCGCCTCGATCTCCGCGCAGAGCACCGAGGTGGGCGACCTGCTCGCCGAGGCCTTCGAGAAGGTCGGCAAGGACGGCGTCATCACCATCGAGGAGTCATCCTCGACGCAGACCGAGCTCGTCCTCACCGAAGGGATGCAGTTCGACAAGGGCTACCTCTCGCCGTACTTCGTCACCGACGCCGAGCGCCAGGAAGCAGTGCTCGAAGATGCGCTGATCCTGATCAACTCGGGCAAGATCTCGTCGCTGCAGGAGTTCCTGCCGTTGCTCGAGAAGGCGCTGCAGGCAGGAAAGCCGCTGTTCATCATCGCCGAGGACATCGATGGCGAAGCGCTCTCGACCCTCGTGGTGAACAAGATCCGCGGCACGCTGAACGTGGTTGCCGTCAAGGCACCCGGCTTCGGCGACCGCCGCAAGGCGATGCTGCAGGACATTGCGACACTGACGGGCGCGCAGGTCGTATCTCCGGATCTCGGCCTGAAGCTCGATCAGGTGGGCCTTGAGGTGCTGGGCTCCGCTCGCCGCATCACGGTCACCAAGGACACGACGACCATTGTGGACGGCATCGGCAGCGAATCCGACGTCGCCGACCGCGTCGCCCAGATCCGCGCCGAGGTTGAGCGCACCGATTCCGATTGGGACCGCGAGAAGCTCCAGGAACGTCTGGCGAAGCTCGCCGGCGGAGTGGGAGTCATCAAGGTCGGCGCAGCCACCGAGGTGGAGCTCAAGGAGAAGAAGCACCGTATCGAGGATGCTGTCTCCTCCACCCGAGCAGCTCTCGAAGAGGGCATCGTTGCAGGTGGCGGTTCCGCGCTGGTTCACGCCGGCAAGGCGCTCGACACCGACCCCAACGTCCTTGCACTCGAGGGCGACGCCGCCACGGCCGTCGGTCTCGTGCGCCGGGCACTCGCCCAGCCCCTGCGCTGGATCGCGGAGAATGCCGGACACGAGGGCTACGTGGTGGTTGCGCGTGTCACGGACCTCGAAGTCGGCTTCGGTTTCAACGCTGCCACCGGCGAGTACGAGAACCTGGTGGACGCGGGCATCATCGACCCCGTGAAGGTCACCCGTTCGGCGCTGCGCAATGCAGCCTCGATCGCTGCCCTCGTGCTGACCACCGAAACACTGGTGGTCGAAAAGCCCGAGGAGAGCGACAAAGACGGTCACGGCCACAGCCACTAGGGCAAACCTCTAGCGCAAAAGAACGCGAAACGCCCGGCCGGGGAATCCCCGGCCGGGCGTTTTTGGGTGGGAGGGTGCCTCTATGGTTTTCGTCAAGCTGCTGATGGCAGGTTCCGTGGTTCGGGGTCCTGGTAGAGGGTTCCGTCGCGGAGCATGGCGAAGAGTACGTCAGAGCGTCGGCGTGCGAGGGCGATGAGGGCTTGGTTGTGACGTTTGCCCTCGGCCCGTTTCCGGTCGTAGTAGGCGCGCGACGGCGGGTGGTGCAGGGCCGCGAAGGCGGAGAGGAACAGGGCGCGTTTGAGTTTCTTGTTCCCGCGCCGGCTCGTGTGTTCACCCCGGATCGACGTCCCGGAGCGCCGGGTGACGGGGGCAATGCCGGCGTAGGACGCCAAGTGGGCGGCGCTGGCGAAGTGTTTGCTGGTCACTTCGGTCAGGATGCGGGCGCAGGTCCTGACGCCGACGCCGGGCATCGAGGTCAGGACCCGGTAAAGAGGGTGGGCCTCCACGAGGGCTTCAACCTGGGCGGCAATGTCGTCGCGCTGGTGCCGCAGCGACAGGAGTTGTTCGGCCAGTTTCGGCAGCACAATCCCGGCCGCGCTGGTGCCGATCACCACAACGGTTTGCTCGTTCAGGGCCGCGAAGACCGCGTCCGTTAGACGTTCCGCGGCCCGCGGTGCCTGCTTCTTCAGTCGAGCACGGACGTGCCCTCGGCCGGCGGTCTTCAACGCAGCCGGTGTAGGATACCGCGTCAGCAGATCGGCCACGGCGGGGTGATCGAGATGCGGGCCAAGGGCCCGTTCCAGAGCCGGGTGGATCTGGGTCAGTAGCCCGCGGATCCGGTTGGACGTCGCGGTGATCTGTGCGGCGAGATCGTCATCGAAGCCGCAGAGCACGCCGAGTTCGGCCAGCATCTCATCATCCAGGGCGATGGAGCGCAGCGTGTGAGGCATGCTCCGTGCGGCTTCGGCGATGATTGCCGCGTCCCGGGCGTCGGTTTTGGCCTGGCCAGGGTGCAGATCCGCGATCCTGCGCATCGCCAGGCCTGGAAGGTAGCCGACCGCTGCACCGGCGGCCCGGGCCACCGCGACCGGCAGTGCGCCGATGGTGGCCGGCTGGTCCACGACGAGCAGGATTCTTCCGTGCCCAGACAGACCGGCGAGGATTTCCCGCAGCCTGGTCTCGTCGTTGGGCAGGGCCTTATCGAAGAGCTTTTTCCCTGATCGATTCAAAGCCACTGCATGATGGCCGGATTTCCCGACGTCCAATCCGATGAATACGTCTATGTCCTGCTGATCCAGAATCACCGCCACACCCGCTCCCTTGTTCAACAGTCACCGTTCTGTGCTGGCTGGTCAACGGCGGCAGGAGTCGGCATCCACGTTACGAAGGACCCGTCGTCGTGCCTCTATCAGCGATCAACTGCCGCCAAGTCGGTCCCGGTGACAACACCCCCCGGATCATGAACGACTGGGGGCAAAAACCATGCCGGGACCGACCGGCCAACACACCCTTATCCTGCAACAGGACCAAGGCTACGAAAAAGGTAACGGGGGGGAACTGCCCACCTTTCAGGGGCGGCCCTGCTGATAACCGGCGCGTCGTGCGGCGACACGCATGTCAGTCGCTGAAAGCTGGGCAGAACACTACGCGCGGGCGCGGATCGGCCCGTTGAAGCACAACGGCTGCTGCAACCCCGGAAGCCTGCATTGCGCTCGCTCCGGAACCTGCTAGGCGTCGACCACGATGGCCGTGATGACCGGCGTCCTGTTGTAGAAGCGGCGCATCCAGTTCGCCGTCGCCCGCTCGATGATGGTTTCGAGGCTGAGTGACCGCCCGCCCTGCCGGTTCGACGCCGCATCCTTCAGGGCCTTCTCGACGGCGGCACCCGCCTTGTCGAGGTCCTCGTCCGAGCAGGAGAATCCCTTGGTGAAGAATTCGGGGAGTTCCGCGGTCTGTCCGGTCTCGGCGTCGATGATCGCGAGAACCGTCACCGAACCTTCCTCGGCCAGCCGGCGGCGTTCGCGCAGCGTGTCCTCGGTGATGCCGCCCACGCTGTCGCCGTCCACGAAGATCAGGCCTGCGGGAACCTTGCCCGAGATCGTCGCGCGGCCCCGGTGGAGGTCAACCGTGACGCCGTCCTCGGCGATCACGACGTCGCGCTGGTCAACGCCCGTGCTGACGGCGATGGCGGCATTCGCGCGAAGGTGGCGCCACTCGCCATGGACCGGCATCACGTTGCGGGGCTTCACGATGTTGTAGCAGTAGGCAAGTTCGCCCGCGCTGGCGTGTCCCGAGACATGCACCTTCGCGTTTCCCTTGTGCACCACGTTGGCGCCGATCTCGGTCAGTGCGTTGATGATGCTGTAGATCGCGCTTTCGTTCCCGGGAATGAGCGAGCTCGCGAGGAGCACTGTATCGCCCTCGTGAATGCGGATGGCGTGGTCCTTGTTCGCCATCCGGGACAGCGCCGCCATCGGCTCGCCCTGCGAACCCGTGCAGATGAGAACAACCTTGTGGTCGTCGGTTTTTTCGAGCTTCCGGAAGTCGACGAGGGTGCCCTGCGGAATCTTCAGGTAGCCGAGGTCATTGGCGATGGTCATGTTGCGCACCATGGAGCGGCCCACGAAGGCGACTTTCCGCTGGTGGCGCTGCGCCGTGTCGATGATCTGCTGGATCCGGTGGATGTGGCTCGCGAAGCTGGAGACGATGATCCTCCGCGGCGCGGTCCGGAACACCTCATCGATCGCGGGGGCGAGGTCCTTCTCGGAGGTGGTGAAGCCCGGGACGTCGGCGTTGGTCGAATCGGTGAGGAAGAGGTCCACTCCTTCGGCTCCGAGCCGGGCGAAGGCCCCGAGGTCGGTGATGCGCCGGTCCAGGGGGAACTGGTCCATCTTGAAGTCACCGGTGTGGAGGACCATGCCGGCTGCCGTGCGGATCGCGACAGCGAGGCTGTCCGGGATGGAGTGGTTGACGGCAACGAACTCGAGATCGAATCCGCCCATGGTCCGGCGGTCGCCTTCCTTGACCTGCACGGTCTTGGGAGTGATCCGGTGTTCCTTGAGCTTCGCTTCGATGAAGGCGAGCGTCAGCTGCGAGCCCACCAGCGGAATGTCCGCCCGCTCCTTCAGCAGGTAGGGGACAGCGCCGATGTGGTCCTCGTGGCCGTGTGTGAGCACAACCGCGACGACGTCGTCGAGCCGGTCCCGGATGGCAGTGAAGTCCGGCAGGATCACGTTCACGCCGGGGTGGTGGTCCTCGGGGAAGAGGACGCCGCAGTCGACGATGAGGAGCTTGCCGTCGAACTCGAAGACCGTCATATTCCTGCCGATCTCGCCGATACCGCCGAGGGCAACAATGCGCATCGCGCCCTTGGCAAGGTCGCGGGGGGCTTTTAGATTGGCAGGTGCTTTATTCACAGAGGTGGATTCTTTCGTGGTGTTTGTTCGGGAATGCGAGGCGGTCCCCATGCTTCGAAAGGGACTGTGCGGCGGTGCGCCACTGCCAAAGGTCTTGGTATCGAGAATAACGCCGATCCGGCCTCCGGGCCTACCCGGGCGGAGGGATACGCCGCGGACGGGTACCGCCGGCAGGTAAACTGGCAGTTTGCACCCGGATCATCGAAGGGATTCTCAGGCGTGACGATTGCCGGGATTGACACGCACGATCGCGTCGCTCGAGCACCGTCGACCCCCGTGGACAGCCGCTTCCGCCCCGAAGTCCAGGGCCTCCGTGCACTCGCTGTGTTCATGGTCGTGATCTACCACGTCTGGCTCGGACGAGTGTCCGGGGGAGTGGACGTATTCCTCCTCATCTCCGCCTTCCTGCTGACCATCTCCTTCACCCGGAAGATCGAGTCCGGCAAGCCCCTGCAGTTGCTGGCGTACTGGCTGGGCCTGTTCAAGAGGCTCCTGCCCGGCGTCGTCGTCGTCCTGTTGGCAGTACTCGCCGCCACGGCGCTGGTGGTGCCGAGCTCGCGGTGGGCGAGCCTCCTCGACCAGACCTGGGCGTCGCTGCTGTACGTGCAGAACTGGCAGCTCGCGGGCAACGCCGTCGACTACTACGCCCTCGACAACAGTGCGGCAAGCCCGCTGCAGCACTTCTGGTCCCTGTCGATCCAGGGGCAGGTCTTCCTGCTGTGGCCGCTGATCTTCGCCGCCTCGGCCCTCGCTGCGACAGCCCTCGGACGCTCCGTCCGCACGATACTCGTCGTTCCGTTCGGCGCGGTATTCGCCTCCTCGCTCGCGTTCTCGATCTGGCAGACCGCCACGAATCAGGCCGCCGCCTACTTCGACACCCGGGCGCGGCTGTGGGAGTTCGCCCTCGGCTCGCTGGTGGCCCTCCTGCTGCCGTACCTCCGCGCCAGTGTTCCGGTGCGCGTGATGCTCGGCTGGATCGGCCTCGCCGCGATGCTGTCCTGCGGCCTGGTGCTGCAGGTCCAGCAGCAGTTCCCCGGGTACATCGCCCTCTGGCCGCTGCTGGCGGCTGCCTGCATCATCGGAGCCGGACGGACGGGCAGCCGCTACGGAGTGGATCGGCTCCTCGCCTCCGCGCCCCTCGTCAGGATGGGCAACAACTCCTACGCGCTCTACCTGTGGCACTGGCCCGTCCTGGTGATCTGGCTGGTCGTCGCGGAAAAGCCCGCCGCCGGACCGCTCGACGGTACGGCCGTCATCGCGGCGTCACTGCTCCTTGCCTCCGCGACCACGCGCTTCATCGAGACGCCGGTGCGGTCGTGGCGGTGGCCCCTGGCCCGACGCCGTCGCACGGGGCTGGTGGTGGCCGCGGCGCTCGCCGTCGTCGTCGTGCCGCTCTCGGGCTGGGAGTACAGGGTGCAGGCGCAGGAAAAAGCGGTGGAGCAGCAGACCATCCTCGACAATCCCGGTGCCCTCGCGCTGGCGCCGGACTTCTCCTTCCTCGGGGCCCCTGACGCGCTCATAAAACCGACGACCAGCCGCCTGGGCGCCGAGTGGGCCGCCGTCGACGGCGAATGCGAGGGCGGGCGCGCGCCGTCGGACCCGCTGCTCGACTCGTGCGCCTACTCCGGGAATGCGGAGACCCCGGAGCGCACCGTCCTGGTGATCGGCGACTCCCATTCCCAGATGTGGATGACGGCGGTGGGAGCCATCGCGAAGAACAACAACTGGAACGCCGTGTCGCTGCACAAACCCAACTGCAGGTTCGCGGTGGAATCGGAGGAGGAGGACCCGGAGTGCAACGCGTTCAATGCCGCGGTGCTCGGGTACGCACTCACCCTGGCACCCGACGCCGTGGTCACCGTCGGGTCGAAGACCGAATGGAGCTCGCCGGAGGAGACGCTGGCGGCAGGCTTCGCGGAGGGCGTCCAGCCGCTGCTCGATCAGGGAATCGCCGTCGTGGCGCTGCGGGATTCTCCCCGCTTCGAATTCGACATGGCCGAATGCACGGCTGAGAACGCCCTCGACCACACCGCGTGCGCGCTGCCGCGGGATCAGCTGATGGCCGCGGAATCGCCGCTGGCCGCGCTGGCGGAAACCGAGCCACGGATCGGGGTGCTGGATATGACCGATCAGCTGTGTATCGAATCCTCCTGCCCCGGCGTCATCGGCAATGTCCGCGTGTACATCGACCGGGACCACCTGAGCAGGACGTACGTGGCGACCACAGTGCCGGTGTTCGAGGCAAGGTTCCGGGCCCTGACCGGCTGGTGAGGAGCACAAGGTTCCAGGTGTGTCCAACGGCACCGGTGCCGGAATAGAGCGCAACTTTGATCCGTTCTAGACTTGAGTAACTGCCCGCCGGCCACCCGCAGGCACTCCATCTCCCCGGTGACACCGAAAGAGGCTCAAGTAGTGACCCAGCTGTCCGCGCAGAACGAAGCCCACGACCCCTTCGGCTTCATCGGCCTCACCTATGACGATGTCCTGCTGCTTCCCGGATACACCGACGTCATTCCATCGGAGGCCGACACGTCGTCGCGCATCTCCCGGCGTATCTCGGTGCGGACTCCGCTGCTGTCCTCCGCCATGGACACCGTCACCGAGGCGCGCATGGCGATCGCGATGGCGCGCCAGGGCGGGCTCGGCGTCATCCACCGCAACCTGTCCATCGCCGACCAGGCCGAGCAGGTGGACCGCGTCAAGCGCAGCGAATCGGGCATGATCACCAACCCGCTCACCATCGGTCCCGGGGCCACCCTGCAGGAACTCGACGAGCTGTGCGGCCATTACCGCGTCTCGGGCCTTCCCGTGGTCGATGAGCAGGGACGCCTGCTCGGAATCGTCACGAACCGGGACACACGCTTCGTCCTGGAGCGTGATTTCCCGCATCGACGGGTGCAGGAAGTGATGACCAAGATGCCCCTCATCACCGGTCGGGTGGGGATCAGCGGCGACGACGCCATCAACCTCCTCGCCGTCAACAAGATCGAGAAACTGCCGCTGGTCGACGCCGAAGGCGTGCTCCGTGGCCTCATCACGGTCAAGGATTTCACCAAGGCCGAGCAGTACCCGCTCTCCACCAAGGACGACGACGGGCGCCTGCGGGTAGGTGCGGCCATCGGCTTCTTCGGGGACGGCTGGGACCGCGCCATGGCCCTCGTCGACGCCGGCGTCGACGCCCTGTTCGTGGACACCGCCAACGGCCACAGTGCCGGCGTCCTCGAAATGATCGGGAAGCTCAAGGCCGAGAAGTCACTGGCGCACGTGGACATCATCGGCGGCCAGGCGGCGACCCGCGAGGGGGCGCAGGCACTGATCGACGCCGGCGCCGACGGCATCAAGGTGGGAGTCGGGCCCGGCTCCATCTGCACGACGCGCGTGGTCGCCGGCGTCGGCGTGCCGCAGATCACCGCCATCTACGAATCCGCGAAGGCTGCCATCCCCGCGGGTGTCCCCGTCATCGCCGACGGCGGCCTGCAGTACTCGGGCGACATCGGCAAGGCGCTCGTGGCCGGCGCCGACACCGTGATGCTCGGGTCGCTGCTCGCCGGTTCCGCGGAGGCGCCCGGTGAACTGGTCTTCGTCAACGGCAAGCAGTACAAGACCTACCGCGGCATGGGGTCGCTCGGCGCGATGCAGACCCGCGGAAAGAACACGTCGTACTCGAAGGACCGTTACTCCCAGGGCGATGTGAGCGGCGATGACAAACTCATCCCCGAGGGCATCGAGGGCCGCGTCGCCTACCGCGGGCCGCTCGCCTCCGTGGCGCACCAGCTGGTGGGTGGGCTCCGCCAGACCATGTTCTACACGGGCGCGCGCACCATTCCGGAGCTCAAAGCCCGGGGGAAGTTCGTCCGGATCACCTCCGCCGGTCTGAAGGAATCACACCCGCACGACATCCAGATGACGGTCGAGGCGCCCAACTACAGCTCGAAATAGCACGATGCGCGGTGAACGCGGTTTCGGCAGTCCCCGCAGGATCGGCGGTCCCGGCAGGATGGCCGGCCGCCCCGGTCCGGCGTCCGGATGACCTTTCCCGCAGCGTCGCCGGCTCCGCGGCGGGGCATCGCCCTGCGGCCCTATGCCAGTGCCGTGGGCCAGGTCCTGAAGGTCAGCGCGAAGGCCTCGCCGGGCGCCGTCGTCATGAAGGTCCTCGGATCACTCATCTCCGCCGTCCTTCCGCTGGTCACCACCTACTTCGCGGCGCTGACGACGACGGCCCTCGCCGAGGCGTACACCGGCAATCCCGACGCCGGGCGGCAAGCCGTTCTCTACGTCCTGGTCACGGCAGCGCTCGGCCTGCTCTGGGGCGGCTTCACGAGTGTCGACCGCTATATCCAGCAGGTCCTGAGTTTCCGGGTCGGCGCAGTGGTGGGTGACCAGATGTACGAGAAATTCCTCGCCCTCGAGTTCTGGCGTTACGACGACAAGGAGACGGTCGACCTCTACGACCGCGCGAAGCGGTTCTCGGACTCCTACGCCCGGGTCCTCGACCGGATCGCCGCGATCTTCACGCAGCTCACGTCGGTGGTGCTCGCCATCGGCGCACTGCTGTTCGTGAGCTGGTGGGTGGCACTGATCGTCCTGGTGGCGATCGTTCCGAGCGTCTACCTGCAGTTCCGGCTCTCTCGGGAGCAGATGGCGCACTGGAATACGCAGGTGGACTCCCGCAGGCAGCGGCGCATGATCGAAACCAATCTCATGCGGCCGCAGCACATCGCCGAGATGCGCCTGTACGGCATCGTGGGGTACCTGATGGACCTGCGATCCAGGCTGCGCGACGCCGACGAGAAGCGTCGGCTCGAATTCCAGCGTCGCTACATCCCCAAGCAGCTGCTGGCCGATACCCTCCAGTACGGGGCGGAAGTGGTGGCGCTCATCTGGGTAGTGGGCCAGATCATCGCCAGGGCGGAACCGGTGGGCCAGTTCCTTTACGTACAGCAGATCGTGAGCCGGGCGCTCAGCACCGCCAATTCGCTGGTGACCTCGCTCAGTTCGATCGACGAGGACCTCGCGAACCTCAAGGACTACGAGCAGTTCCTGGATTTCCCGGCGGCCACCCCGCCACATCGCGAGCTGGCCGCGGCGCCGTCGTCGGTGGAGCTGCAGGATCTCCACTTCACGTACGAGGGCGGGAACTCCGAGGTCCTGAAGGGCATCTCCCTCACCATCGGGTCGGGGAGCCACATCGCCATCGTAGGGGAGAACGGCGCAGGGAAATCGACACTGATCCGGGTCCTGGCAGGGCTCTACGAGCCGAGCGCGGGCCGGGTGCTCCTCGACGGCCAGGACCTCCGTTCCCTCGGGACCGCATCGTGGCACCGCCACCTCGCCGTCATGTCGCAGGACTTCCTCAAGTACGAGTTCGCCACCGCCGCCAACAACATCTACTTCGGTGATGTGGACCAGCCGCGCGACGACGAGCGCATCCGACGTGCCGCGGACGACGCCGAGGCAACCGACTTCATCGCGAAAATGCCGAACGGGTTCGACAACTACGTCAGCAACTGGATGGAGGACCCCCGGGGACGGAAGGGCAGCGGCCTCTCCGGAGGGCAGTGGCAACGCCTTGCCATGGCCCGCAACTTCTACCGGAACGCACCCTTCGTGGTGCTGGACGAGCCGACGTCGGCAATCGACGCGCTCGCCGAGCACCGGATCTTCTCGCGCCTCTTCGCCGACCGCTCGCGCACCATCGTGGCCATCAGCCACCGCCTTGCCACCATCGAGAAGGCCGACGTCGTCTACATGCTCGAGGACGGCCGCATCGTGGAAGCCGGAACCCACCGTGAGCTCGTCGCGCTGCGCGGCAGGTACTTCCGGATGTTCGAGAGCCAGCTGTCCGGGGGCGGGCGCCAGGAACGCTGGGATAACCTAGAGCAGTGACTTACGAGATCGAGATCGGCCGAGGCAAGCGAGGACGCAGGGCATACTCCCTGGACGACGTGGCGGTGGTGCCTTCGCGGCGCACCCGCGACCCATTGGACGTATCGGTCAGCTGGCAGATCGACGCCTACCAGTTCGAGATGCCCGTGGTCGCAGCCCCCATGGATTCGGCGATGTCGCCCGCCACGGCCATCCAGATGGGCCGGCTCGGCGGACTGGGAGTGCTCAACCTCGAGGGGCTGTGGACGAGGTACGAGGATCCGCAGGCAGCGCTCGACGAGATCGCCGGCCTCAGCACCGAGAACTTCAGCCCAGCGGCCACGAAGCGCATGCAGGAGATCTACGACGCACCCATCCAGGCGGGACTCATCACGAGCCGCCTCGCCGAGATCCGGGAGGCCGGTGTCACGGTGGCAGGCTCGCTGACACCGCAGCGCACCCAGCAGTTCTACAAGACGGTGCTGGCCGCCGGCGTCGACATCTTCGTGATCCGCGGCACCACCGTTTCCGCCGAGCACGTCTCGAAGAACGAGGAGCCACTCGACCTCAAGAAGTTCATCTACGAGCTCGACGTCCCGGTGATCGTCGGAGGCGCCGCCGGCTACACCCCCGCGCTCCACCTCATGCGCACGGGCGCCGCCGGCGTCCTGGTCGGTTTCGGCGGGGGTGCGACGACGACGACGCGTCGCGCACTCGGCATCCACTCGCCCCTCGCCTCGGCCATTTCCGACGTCGCTGCGGCACGCCGCGACTACATGGACGAATCCGGCGGCCGCTACGTCCATGTCATCGCCGATGGCGGCATGGGGGCCAGCGGCGACATCGTCAAGGCGATCGCCATGGGCGCCGACGCCGTCATGCTCGGCTCGGCCCTCGCCCGCGCCGAGGAAGCGCCCGGCAAGGGGTGGCACTGGGGGCAGGAAGCACACCATGCGGAGCTTCCCCGCGGCGACCGGGTGAGGATCGGCACCGTCGGCTCGCTCAAGGAGGTGCTGTGGGGACCCTCGCACCACACCGACGGAACCTCCAACGTCATCGGTGCCCTGCGGCGCGCCATGGCGACCACCGGATACTCGGACCTCAAGGAGTTCCAGCGCGTCGAGGTAGTCCTCTCGCCCTATGCCTCGAACGACTGACTCGAACGGCCGTTTGGCCTAGAGTTGGGGGATAGGCAGGGACAGCAGGATCCACCCACTGAAGGGTTACGACCATGGCATCTGGCGCACTCAGTCCACAGAACCGCGAAGAGGCAATCGCGGCGCTGAAAGCCACGAGCGGGCAGGGCCGGGAACTCGACATCCTGATCGTCGGCGGCGGAGTGGTGGGCGTGGGATCCGCGCTCGACGCCGCGACGCGCGGCCTGACCACGGGAATCGTGGAGGCCCGCGACTGGTCTTCGGGAACGTCGTCGCGCTCGTCGAAGCTGATCCACGGCGGTCTGCGCTACCTGGAAATGCTCGATTTCGCCCTGGTCCAGGAAGCACTGAAGGAACGCGGGCTCCTGATCCAGCGGATCGCCCCGCACCTCGTGCGGCCCGTCCCGTTCCTCTATCCCCTGACCAGACGCTTCGTCGAACGCCCCTACGTGGGGGCCGGGATCGCCCTGTACGACGCCATGAGCATGTCCGGCGGGAACTCGCGCGGTGTGCCGTTCCACAAGCACCTGAGCCGGAAGGGAACCCTCCGCGCGGCGCCGAGCCTCAAGGACAACGCCATGGTGGGCTCCATCCGCTACTACGACGCCCAGGTGGACGACGCCCGGTACGTCGTCAATATGGTGCGGACGGCGTCGCACTACGGAGCGAAGGCCGCCAACCGGGTGAGCGTGGTGGATTTCCTCCGTGAAGGGGAGCGGGTTGTGGGTGCGCGGGTCAAGGACCACGAGAGCGGCGAGGAGTTCAGCATCCGCGCGAAGCAGGTGGTCAATGCCACCGGGGTCTGGACCGACGAGACGCAGGCCATGGTCACGGACCGGGGCCAGCTGAAGGTCCGGGCATCGAAGGGCATCCACCTGGTCGTACCGCGGGACCGCTTCCAGTCGACCGTGGGCCTGATCCTCCGGACCGAGAAATCGGTACTTTTCGTGATCCCGTGGGGTCGCCACTGGATCATCGGCACCACGGACACCGACTGGCACCTCGACAAGGCGCACCCGGCAGCCACCTCGAAGGACATCGACTACGTGCTCGAACACGTGAACCGCGTCCTCAAACGGCCCCTCACCCGCGAGGATGTCGAGGGCGTCTACGCGGGACTCCGGCCGCTGCTTGCCGGCGAGAACGACTCCACCGCGAAGCTCTCACGCGAACACGTCGTCGCCCATCCTGTCCCGGGGCTGGTGGTGGTTGCCGGAGGAAAGTGGACCACCTACCGTGTCATGGCCAAGGACGCCGTCGACGAGGCGACGCGTGCCCTCGACGAGCGCGTTCCCGACAGCGTCACCGAGTCGGTTCCGCTGCTCGGCGCGGAGGGCTACAAGGCGGCATGGAATGCGCGCGGCAATATGGCCGACGACGCTGGGGTGCATGTCGCGCGGGTGGAGCACCTGCTGCAGCGCTACGGAACGCAGGCCACCGACGTCCTGGCCCTCATCAAGGCGGATCCCGCACTGGGGGAGCCGCTGCCCGGCGCGGACGACTACCTCGGCGCCGAGGTGGTCTTCGCCGTCACCCATGAGGGAGCGCGGCACGTCGATGACGTGCTGACGCGGCGGACCCGGATCTCCATCGAAGCCTGGGATCGCGGCGTCTCGGCGGCGCCGGTGGTCGCAGGCCTCATGGCGCCGATCCTGGAATGGAGCGAGCAGCAGATCGAGCGTGAGGTGAAGCACTATATCGCGCGGGTCGAGGCCGAGCGCCTCAGCCAGGAACAGCCCGATGACGAGTCCGCCGACAGTGTGCGCCTCGGAGTGGCCGACATCGTCCCGCTAAGGTAGGACACTCCAGGTTCCTCCTGAAAACCCGCCGTACCGAGAGGCCAAACGTGAGTGAGCTGTCCCTGGACTTGCACAACGCCGAACTGACCACGCCAGACATGGTGATCCTCGAGATGGTGGCGGCCAGCAGACAGGACGCTTCGGCGCAGCTGGCCGCCCGCATGCACGCCGGCGGTCGGATCTCCGACCTCGATGCCTTTCTCGACCAGGTCTCTTCCCGCGAACACCAGATGGCCACCGGCCTCCCCGGAGGCGTCGGCCTGCCGCACGCGCGCAGCGAGTACGTCAACCGCACCTCCATTGCCGTGGGCGTCGCGAAATACGGCCACAGCCTGGACTTCGGTGCGATGGACGGCCCCGCTACCCTCGTCCTCCTGATGGCGACGCCGGCCCAATCCTTCTCCGAGCACCTCGAGGTCCTCGCGACCATCGCGCGGAGCCTGTTCAAGGAGAACTTCCGTGAGTCGCTGAGGAGGGCGCACGACGCCGAAGTGATCGCGGAACTCATCAATTCCTCGCTCGTGTTCCACGACCACTGACACGGTCACTGTCAAGACCACTGACGTGACTCCTGTTTCGGTCACCGACCCGGCGGACCCAGTTCCTATTCGCTGCGCCAGGAACGCCACAGCGACGCGTAGGCGCCGTCGAGCGCGATCAACTCGTCGTGGGAGCCGAGCTCGGTGATGCGGCCCCCCTCCACGACAGCCACGCGGTCGGCGTCGTGCGCGGTGTGCAGGCGGTGAGCGATGGCGATCACGGTGCGGCCCTCCAGCACGGCGCTCAGGGAGCGCTCGAGGTCCCGGGCGGCCTGCGGATCGATCAGCGAGGTCGCCTCATCGAGGACGAGCGTGTGCGGATCGGCGAGCACCAGGCGTGCGAGCGCGACTTCCTGGGCCTGTGCGGGAGTGAGTTCGAGCGCGCCCGATCCAACCTCGGTCTCCAGTCCCTCGGGCAGGGCCAGGGCCCAGGCGAGTGCGCCGACGTCGTCCAGTGCCTCCGCCAGTTCCGCTTCGGTGGCTGACGCACGGCCGAGGCGGACGTTGTCGGCAAGCGATCCCACGAAGACGTGGTGCTCCTGCGTCACCAGGGCGACTTCGCGGCGCAGCTGGTCCAGCGGACGGTCCACGAGTGGCACGCCTCCCACGGTGACCGAGCCGGTGGTGGGCGGGTGGATGCCCGCGATCAGCCGGCCGAGGGTCGACTTCCCGGCTCCCGACGGTCCCACCACGGCGAGACGTTCGCCGCGCCGCAGGGACAGGTCGATGCCGTGCAGGACGTCCTGGCCCGGACGGTAGGCGTAGGTCACGTTGGAGACGAGGATGTCCTCATTGGTCGGCGCGGCGTCCGTCGCCTCGCGGTCCGGAGCCACGTCCTGAACCCCGATGATGCGCGCGAGCGACGCCGCACCGACCTGGATCTCATCGGTCCACATGATCAGCAGGTCCACGGGGTCGATCAACCGCACGGCAAAGAGCGCGACGGCGGCTACCGCGCCGGGGGTGACGACGTCGTTGGAGGCAAGCCAGCCGCCCCACAGCAGGACCGCCGCGACGGGGAGCCAGAAGGCCAGGTCGGCTGCGGGAAACAGCACCGAGCGCAGCCACAGGGTGTAGCGCTCCACGCCGTAACTGACTCCCAGCGCATTGTCCATGCCCCGGCGCCGGATTCCTCCGAGGCTGAGGGCGTCGACGGTCCGCGCGCCCTCGATGCTCTCGGTGATCGTGCCATTCACCACGGCGTACGATTCCCGTTCCCGCTGGTAGCCGTCCGAACTGCGCCTGAGATACCAGCGGGTCACCGGGTAGAGCAGCGGGATGCCGACCAGGAGGGCCGCCGACAGCACCGGGGAGGTGAGAACCGCGACGGCCAGGGTCAGTACGATCGTGACCACCGAGACCACCACCTGCGGCACGCCGAAGCGCACGGTGTGCGACACCGCGTCGATGTCGTTGGTGGTGCGGGCCACCAGGTCACCCGTGCCCGCCTTCTCGACGGTGGACAGCGGCAGGGCAGTGACCTGCTCCAGAAAATCCTCGCGGAGTTCGGCGAACACCCGTTCGCCGAAGACCATGCCGGAGCGTACGGCGAAGCGCCGCAGCACCGACTGCACCGTGAGGAAGCCCAGCATGGCCAGCGACACCGTAGCCACGTAGTCGCTGGTGGTGCCGCCGGCGACGGCGTCCACCAGTGCCCCGAGAAGCAGCGGTCCAGCCAGTCCCGCCACGGCGGATCCGATGTACAGTGCGATCACGCCCGTCAGGCTCCTGCGGTGCCGGCGGATCAGGCGCCTGGCTTCAGCGCGTACCGTGGCCGGCGCGGCGATCGGCAGCTTGCCCTCGCCCGGTGCCGCCCTGCCCCTGGTCACTGGGGCTGTTGCCTCCGCTGTTGTCGCTGTCTCCGTCGCTGCTTCACTCACTGCGGATCACCACATTCCGGTACGCGCCGTTGCCTGCCACAAGTTCTGCATGTGTGCCCTCGGCCTGGACACGGCCCTCGTCGAGGAACACGACGGAATCCATGACCCCGAGCAGAAGCGGGCTGGCCGTGACCACCACCGTGGTCCGGTCCTTCCGCCCCCTCGCGTCCCGGAGCCGCGCGGCGATGCGCGCTTCGGTGTGGGCGTCGACGGCACTCGTGGGCTCGACCAGTATCAGGGTCTCCGCCTCGGTCAGGAACGCCCGGGCCAGCACCAGCCTTTGTCGCTGGCCTCCCGAGAAGCCGCGGCCACGTTCGGTGACCTCATGGTCGAGGCCGTCATCGATTCCCTCGAGGATGTCGAGCGCGCTCGCTGCATCGAGGGCGCGGAGCACGGCGGCGTCGTCGTGCCTTTCGTGAGGGTCGAGCTGGGAGCGCAGCGAACCGGTGAAGAGCTGCGGACCGGCCTCACTGACCACGATCCTGCCCCGGATCTCCTGCAGCGCCACGCGGCGCAGGTCGGCGGCACCCCACCGCACCCGTGCTTCCTCGAGGACATGGTCCTCAAATCGGCCAAGACGGCTCGCCACCTCCGCCGCTGCCCCAAACTCCGATACCAGAGCGGTAAGACGCCCGGGCTGGACGGTCAGGCCGGTGCGCTCGTCGAACAGGGCGGAGCCCGACGGCGGAGCGGGGGCCGGAGTCCCGTCGTCGGAGACATTCGGCTCGACCCGCAGGACCGTGATGATCTTCCTGGCTCCCACGGAGGCCCGGATGAAGCGGGCGACCGCGTCGGCCGCCGCGCGGATGGGGGTCATGAGGAACACCGAGAACCCATAGAGCGCCACCAGTTCGCCGGGGCTGATGACGCCGTCGAGAACGAGGTTCGCTCCGACCCAGGTGAAGACCACGCTGAACGCACCGGCAATGAACACCTGGGATGCCTCGAGGTCCGCCAGTGAGCGGGCCACCCGCATTCCCGCATCGCGGGTTGCGGCCGACTTCGCACGGTAGCGGTCGACGAAGATATGCTCCCCGCCGATCCCGCGCAGAACCCGCAGGCCGGCCACGGTGTCGGCGCCAACCGCCGTCATCCTGCCCGATGCCTCGCGCTGCTCCCGCTGCCGGGCCTGCATGGGCTTCACCACGAACAGCAGCAGGGCGCAGCAGACAGGCACGCCGACGAGCACCAGCACGCCCAGCATCTCCGAGGTCTGCCAGATCAGGACGGTGACCACCAACCAGGCAGCGACGGCTCCGGCGAGGCGCGACAGTACTTCGAAGACCTCGCCCAGCCGGAAGGCATCCGACGCTGCGGTGGACACCACCTCGCCCGTCGACAGCGAACTGGGCAGGGCTTCACCGGTCCTCGTGATCTTGTGGCCGACAAGCTGCGCGGAGCGGAAGGCGGCCTGCATCCAGTTGCTGACGGCCGCCCGGTGGCTCGCCGTATCCGCCGCTGCCTGGACCACCATGAGCACGAGCAGCCCGGAGACCCACTGGGCGAGCGCGGTCGGATCTCCGGCGATGATCCCCCCGTCGATGGCCCGACCCAGGAAAAAGGGCATGGCGGCCTGTGCCGCCATCAGCACGGCGCCGAAGAAGATCCCTGCGCACAGGGTCCCTTTCTGCTTCGAGGCAAGCCATGCGAGGTACCTGGTGGGCGAGGCGATGTTGGGAGGGCCGGGATCGGGGTAGGGGAAGACGCGCACGAGAGCCAATCCTAGACGCGATCCCGCCAAAGCGATAGAGGTTTCCCAATCACTCGAGAACAGCTGCCCACGGCTGAATCATTCGTTTTTCTACACGCGCACGAAGTACCTTTAACAGGTGTTGAAGACCGCGCTCAAACCCCGATGGATCCTCTTGTTGATCCTCGCGATGGTGATCGCCTCGGTCTTCGTGTTGCTCAGTCAGTGGCAGCTGTCCTCGTCACGCAGTGACGGCCCGCCGGCTCCCTCCGTCACCGAGTCCGTTCAGCCCCTGACCGACGTCCTCCAGCCCGGAGCGCCGTTGACAGCTGCCGCAGCCGACCAGCTCGTGTCCTTCGACGGGAGCTTCGTGCCGGGCACACAGATTCTCGTCCAGGACCGGGTCCGCGGGGAGGACACCGGACTGTGGGTGGTGAGCGCCTTCGAGGTCGAGGGTGCACGGATGGAGGACGAGTCCGCAGATGCAGGGGACGATGCGGCACCCGTGATCCCCGTGGTGCTCGGCTGGGTCCCGGCCGCCGACGCCTTCGACGCCGTGAGCGTCCCTGACGGGCCGGCGCGGGTGGAAGGAAGGCTCCTTCCCGGAGAAGGGCCGGTGGCCCAGCGCACGGTGGAGAACCAGGTTCCCACGCTCGCGTCGGCCGAACTGACGAATATCTGGGACCGCCCGACCTATTCGGGATTCGTGGCGTCCAACGAGATTCGACAGGCCGACGACGTCGTGCCCGTCCAGGCGCCGCTCGAAACCGTGGAAGTCGGCCCGCAGCCGCAGGACACACCCGTCAACTGGCTGAACATCTTCTACGCCATCGAGTGGTTCGTCTTCGCGGGCTTTGCCTTCTTCCTCTGGTGGCGCCTGGTGGCGGACGACTACCGCAGGAGCCTCGAGGACGAGGGAGACGAAATCCCGAACGATGCGGAGCCGGACCAGCCGGCACTGACCGCAGCGGACCCGAGCACATCGACATCAGGAAGTGGAATCAAGAGTGAGTGACCCGGTTACCGAAGGAAGAGCCGACCGCCGGCAAGCAGGCGGGCCCGCGACCGAGGCCGCGAAGAAGCGCCGATTCGGAGGAACGCACGCCCAGATCCGGTCCGCCCTGAGCTTCTATCGTGTGCTGGCCTATGCCACAGGCGTTATGTTGCTCCTGGTGGTCGTCGAAATGATCGCGAAGTACGGATTCGGCTCGGAAATCGTTGCCGGGGGAGGCGCGGCACTGCAGCTTCTTCCGGAGGCAGAGGCGAACCTGTCATCGGGGTTCAACCTCTCCACCGCGGTCCTGATCGTGCACGGCTGGCTCTACGTGGTGTACCTGATCGCTGATTTTCGTCTGTGGCAGTTCCTGCGGTGGCCGTTCACCCGCTTCCTGCTCATCGCGCTCGGCGGGGTGGTGCCCCTGCTCTCGTTCATCGTCGAGAAGCGAATCCACCGGCAGGCGGAAGCAGACCTCGCCGCCCACCCTGAAGCGGCCCAGCGGTACTGACCCAGCGCGCCGGTTCCAGCGCGGAACAAGGTGCGGCGCGTGCGCCCTTCCGACTATTGTTGACGGGTGACTACCCCCGCCCCCACCCCTGAACACCGCCCGGTCCTCGTCGTCGACTATGGTGCTCAGTACGCCCAGCTGATCGCGCGGAGGGTGCGCGAGGCCGATGTCTACTCCGAGATCGTGCCCCATACCCTGAGCGCGGAACAGATCCTCGCCAAGAATCCGGTGGCGATCATCCTGTCCGGTGGACCGTCGAGCGTGTACGCCGACGGTGCGCCCCGCGTGGAGCCTGAACTGTTCGACGCCGGTGTGCCCGTCCTCGGCATCTGCTACGGCTTCCAGGCCATGGCCGCCGCCCTCGGCGGCACTGTGGCGAAGACTGGCCTGCGCGAGTACGGCTCCACCGATGTCTCCTCCTCCGGGAACGCCCGCTCCATCCTCGAGGGAACTCCCGAGCATCAGAACGCCTGGATGAGCCATGGGGACAGCGTTCAGGCCGCCCCTGAGGGATTCGACGTCCTGGCCAGCACGGCAGGTGCCCCGGTAGCGGCCTTCGCGCATGAGGGCAGGGGCCTGTACGGGGTCCAGTGGCACCCCGAGGTGAAGCATTCCCGGCATGGCCAGCAGGTCCTCGAGAACTTCCTGTTCAAGGGAGCCCGGCTCCATCCGAACTGGACCACCCGCGACATCCTCGAGGAGCAGGTCGACCGCATCCGCGAGCAGATCGGGGACGCGCGGGTCATCTGCGGCCTGTCAGGCGGAGTGGATTCCGCCGTAGCCGCCGCACTCGTGCAGCGTGCGGTGGGGGACCAGCTCACCTGCGTCTTCGTGGACCACGGACTGCTGCGCGAGGGCGAAGCCGAGCAGGTGGAGCGCGACTTCGTCGCCGCCACCGGAGTTAAGCTGTACGTCGCGAACGAGCAGGAACGCTTCCTCGACGCGCTCGCGGGCGTCTCCGACCCGGAGACCAAGCGGAAGATCATCGGTCGTGAATTCATCCGCGCCTTCGAAGAGGCCGAGCGGGCCATCATCTCCGAGGCCGAAGCCCACGGCGAGAAGATCCGGTTCCTCGTCCAGGGGACCCTCTACCCCGACGTCGTCGAGTCAGGCGGCGGCGAGGGAGCAGCGAACATCAAGAGCCACCACAACGTGGGAGGGCTTCCGGAGGACCTGCAGTTCGAACTCGTCGAGCCGCTGCGCACCCTGTTCAAGGATGAGGTGCGGGCTGTCGGAGCGCAGCTCGGACTGCCTCCGGAGATCGTGGGGCGCCAGCCGTTCCCGGGGCCGGGGCTCGGCATCCGGATTGTCGGCGACGTGACGCGGGAACGCCTGGAGCTCCTCCGGAAGGCCGACGCCATCGCCAGGGCGGAACTGACCGCCGCGGGGCTCGATTCCGAGGTCTGGCAGATGCCAGTGGTGCTCCTTGCCGACGTCCGCAGCGTCGGCGTGCAGGGCGACGGACGGACCTACGGCCATCCGATCGTGCTGCGTCCCGTCTCCAGTGAGGACGCGATGACCGCCGACTGGTCACGGTTGCCCTACGACCTCCTCGCCAGGATCTCCAACCGGATCACCAATGAGGTCGACGGCGTCAACCGGGTGGTGCTCGATGTCACGAGCAAGCCTCCGGGAACCATCGAGTGGGAATGATCTGCTCCTGACCGGGGCAAAACCGGTGGCGGTACCACGCGTTGCTATCCGACGCCGCCGTCCCTTGATCGGATAACTTGGAGGATGGCCGATCCGGCCGAAATCAGTGCGTAACCATGCAGGGAAGAGGACAGCTGTGCCGGAGCAGGACCGTGGGGATGCGGCGGAGGATTTCCTGCTGCCGTGGCTTAATTCGATGGGCCCGCAGGCAACCGGTGACACGCTGCTGCATTTCCGTCCGTCGGCCGGCACGAGCATCGACCTCACGCACGCGCATCCCTCCGGGCTCGCCCAATTGCTCGCAGGGCGGCGCACCCGCCTTTCGACACTGCTCCGTGATCCGGTGCAGTACAACGCAGCGAAGGCCGCTGCCCGCGCCCTCCGCGCCAAGATCTTCGAGCTCGGCACCGAGCGGGGCATCGACGTCGGGAACCTCGCTGCCGGAACGGCGTCCTGGCGCTCCGTCGACGGCGCCGGACGGTCCGAAACGCTCAACGCCCCGGTGCTGCTGACCGGTGTCTCACTCACCGTGCACTCGTCCCAGGACGACTATGAACTGCAGATCACCGAACAGGCACGGCTCAATCCGGCCCTCGTCCGGCACCTGCGGACCGTCCAGCACATCGACGTCGACGCAGAAGGGCTGGCCAGGCTCGCCTACGGCACGGCCCGGCTCGACCCCTACCCCGTACTGGAGCGTCTCCGCCAGCTGGCCGACGGCGTGCGAGGAATGTCGGTGGAGCACCGGATTCTCGTGTCCACCTTCGCGGACCTGGCGAAGACCGCCGACGACCCGGCGGTGCACCCCGGCCACCCGGTCCTTGCCGCTCTCGTAGCCGCGGCGAGGGAGGGCGACAGGACAAGCGGGACGACACCCGCTTTCCGTGCGGCGGAGAGCTTCCCTCCCTTCGACGAGCGGTCCCCCGGGGACGAACTGCTCATCCTCGACGCCGACAGCGCCCAGCAGGAAGTGCTCGACCAGATCGGCGCCGGCACCTCACTCGTGGTCTCGACGCCGCCCGGGACGGGCCAGACCCAGACGGCACTGAACGCCGCCGCACTCCTGGCCTCGCAGGGCAAGCAGGTGCTGGTCGTGGCCGAGCGGCGCGGAACGCTCAACGAATTCGTTCAGGACCTCGACGCCCTCGGGCTCGGTTCCCTGGCGCTCCAGGTCGGCGAGAACATGCCTACCGGGCAGCTGAAGGACGCCGTGGTCCGCTCGATCGTCCGCAACGAGAAGGCGACGGAGCCGTCGCTGGACAGCCTGCACCAGACACTCGTGGGGCACCGCCACCAACTCCTCGAGCACGTGCAGTCCCTGCATAACATCCGCAGCCGATGGGCTTGCTCGCCGTACCAGGCGATGCAGTCCCTCGCCGGACTGACGGCGCTCGACCCCGCGCCGTCCACCACGGTCCGCCTCAAACGCAGTGTTCTCGACAGCATCCCCGACCGGGCCGAACTGACCTCGAGACTGCAGCGGGCCGCGGAGCTGGGCAGTTTCAGTGAAGCCGCCACCAGAAGTCCCTGGTATGGCGCCCAGTTGTTCAACCGCAGCGAGACCGAGCATGCCTACGAGCTCTCGGCAGGGCTCGCGAAGGACATCCCGGAGCTTCGGGCGAGGGTGCTGCACGTCGCGGAGTACTCCCATATCGCCCTCGGGAAGACCTTCACGGCGTGGGGGGAGCAGCTCGATCTCCTGGTCGCGGTCCGGGCCAGCCTCGACAAGTTCACGCCCGACATCTTCGACCGCCCGGTGACGGACCTCATCTCGGCCACCGCGCCGTCGTCCTGGCGGCGCGAGCACAGCATCGAGATGAGTTCGATGACCCGCTCGCGGCTACGCCGGGTGGCCAAGGAATACATCCGGCCAGGTGTGCACATCGCTGACCTCCACTCATCCCTGGTCGACGTGCAGCAGCAGCACACCCTCTGGACGCAGTATGCGACGACGGAGCAGCACCCCTCGGTGCCCACCGGCCTCGCGGAACTCAACAGTTCCTATCAGGCCGTGCGGTCGCGTCTTTCGGAGCTGACCGGGATCCTGAGGACCACGCAGACCAGCCCCGACCTTCCTGCCTGCGGGCTCGACGACCTCGAGCGTATCCTCGCGGAACTGGTCGCGGACAAGGGAACGCTCCAGACCCTCCCGGAACGCACGCTGTTGCTGAAGGAGATGCGTGAGCGAGGGCTGGGGGACCTGCTCGACGACCTCGCGGAACGGGAAGTGGACGGAGCGGAGGTCGGGCCCGAGCTCGAGCTGGCCTGGTGGCAGTCCGCGCTCGAGGCGATGATCAGCGGAGACGATTACCTCGCGATGTCCGACGGCGACAGCCTCCGCAGGCTTGAGCGCGAGTACCGGTTGGCGGACAGCGCGCATATCGCGTCGGGGGCGTCCCGGCTGCGCTGGAACCAGGCACAGCTCTGGAAGGACGGCATCGCGGCCTACCCGGAGGACGCCGGGCGGCTTCGCAGTTCGCTCCGGGAAGAGTTCCTCACCCTTCGGACCCTCGCCGATCTTCCCCCGACGCTGGTGTCGGCCCTGCTGCCGGTCTGGGCCGTGAGTCCGCTGTTGGCTCCCGCCGTCCTGCCTGCGGGGATGATCTTCGACGCCGTCCTGGTGCTCGACGGTGAGTCGGTTTCGCTGCAGAGCGCTGTGTCATCCATCGCACGTGCCCGCCAGGTGGTCGTCTTCGGTGACGAGCAGGTCGCAGCACCAAGCCGGTTCAGCATCGAGATCGAGTCGTCGAGCCGGCCGGGAGCATCCGAGCCGCTGCCCAGCGCGTTCGGTGCCTTGCGCGACATCCTGCCGGCCCGGGCCCTCACGGAGGTGTATCGGGCCGTGGACCGGAGCCTCAGTGATTCCCTGAGCGAGTCGTTCTACGAGGGACAGCTCTCCCGGTTGCCGCAGGCCTCCGAGATCTCCGGACTCGGCCGCGGGCTCGTCGTCGAGTACTTGCCGAACGGGACCGGCATGCCGAGGTCCGACGACGACGGCGTGGAAAGCGTGGCGGTGGAAGTGAACCGTGCGGTGGACCTGGTCTTCGAGCACATCCGGCAGCGCCCGGAGTCCACGCTCGCCGTGGTGACGGCAAGCACACGCCACGCCGCACGCGTCGGGGAGGCGATCCGCCTCCAGATGGCGGACTACCCCTGGGCTGCCGGCTTCTTCACTCCCGGACGGGAGTCCTTCAGGGTGGTTCCGGTGGACCGCGCGGCAGGCCTGGTCCGTGACGACATCATCTTCTCCCTGGGATTCGGGCGCACTCCGCACGGCCGGGCGCTGCACGGCTTCGGCCCGCTCTCGGCTCCTGATGGCCGGCAGCACTTCGTGATGGCCATGACCCGAGCCCGACGCCGGCTGCATGTCCTTACCTGCTTCCAGCCCTCCGACCTCGATCCCACACGGCTGGCGGCCGGCGCCCTGGACTTCTTCGAGCTTCTCCAGCGCGAGCTGGGGGAGCCGGTAGAACACCGGCCAACGGCGTCGAGCCCCTCCAACGCGGACCCATTGGTCGCCGACCTCGTGGACCGGTTGCGCTCCCGGGGGGCCGCGGTGTGGGACCACTACGACGGCGTCCTCGATATTGCAGCGGTGAAGCCGGCCGGGGGAAGCCGGCCGGGCGGCCGGTCCAGTACCCGGACGGCCAGGGTTCCCCTCGCCGTCGAATCGGACGGCACCTCGCGGTACGGCACCAGGACGGTGCGTGAACGGAACCGGTTGCGGCCCCAACTGCTGGAGCGCATGGGGTGGAGCTACATGCCGCTGTGGACCATCGAGGTCTTCACCGATCCGGACGGTTGTGCCCAGCGGGCAGCCGAGGTCCTCGCCCTCGAGCCTGTCGAGGCCCTGGACTCCCCGCGGAACGGCCGTCCTCCGCGGCCCGAAGCACCGGAGGAAGGACTCCTGCCCGCTCTTGCCGCCGAGGACGACGCGCGGCAGTGGGGCGACCGCACGGAAGATCGGGACAGCTGGTTGAGGGAGCAGCGTCCGCCGCACTGGGACTAGGGCCAGTGCCTAGCCTCCGCCGGTGAGCACCAGATAGACCTCGCCGGAGCTTGCCGAACCTGCAAGGGCCGCGGCATCCTCCGGCGGCGCAGCCACCACCACCAGCCCGGCCTGCGGGTCGGCGCCGGGCCAGGCCTGCTCCGCGCCCGCCACCGACTTCCACAGCACAGGCAGCCCGCTGGCGAGGACGGTGGTGTCGGCAGCCACGTCGTAGCCGTTGCCGGTGGTGAGCACTACGTCGACCAGCTGTCCCGGCGCCAATAGCTGGACCGTCGATTCGTCAGCCGGACGGAGCGGTACCGCAACCGTTCCCGGAGGGGTTCCCGCGAGGAGCCCGACACCCAGGAGCACCGTATCGGTCAGGATGTCTCCCTTGCGTAGTGGAGCGGCGACCCGCTGGCCGAGCAGGGGCTCGGCGGCAACGAAAGCCGTGCCGGGAATTACCTCGGGAGGCAGATGCCGCGTGACCAGATGGTCCTTCGTCAGGACGGTGCCGACGGGAACGTCCGTCGCTGCTGCCATGACCGGCGTCGTGCCGTTCGAGTCCTGCAGGAGCGCCTCGACGCATACCCCGGCCGCCGCGCACAGCAGCAGCGCGGCAACCAGGCGCCGGTGCCGAAGGGCCAGGCGCCGTAACGGCAGGCCTCTGGTGGTGCGGCGATCTGATGCTCCGGCGGTGCGCATGAGCCAACGCTAGGACCGCCCGGCATCGAAGGGAGTTTCCGTCCCGGCTATGTGGACAGAGCGGAAAAGATTTCGGAACGCCTAGGAGGCTTGCTGTCCTGCAGGAACGGACGTCTTCGAATCCGGGCGGGCGGCAGGCGCCGGAGCGGGCTTGGTGCCATCCCCCGTTGCAGGCGAGGACGCGGTCGTATCCTTCCCCGCTCCCTTCGCGTCGGCAGAACTGGCGGAACCCGGTGCGGTTCCTGCTTCAGAGGACGACTTCGTGTCCCGGGAATCATTGCGGTAGAACCCGGAGCCCTTGAAGACGACGCCGACACTGTTGAACTTCTTCCGCAGGGTTCCCGAGCACTCCGGGCATACCGTCAGCGAGTTGTCGGAGAAGGACTGCTGGATGTCGAAGGCGTGGATGCAATCCTTGCAGGCGTAGGCATATGTGGGCATGGGTCCTCCTGGGCATTCTTTCGGGTGGCCTGTGCGTCTCCCGGATCCGCTGGATCGGAAAGCAGTTTAGCACTCTGCACGGGTGAGTGCTAAGTCTACACCTCCCGGGCTGCACTCCCCGGCGGTCGGAGATCAGTGAAGCCTGACGGGGTGAACACCGCAGGAAGGGGTACATCGAACGGTTCCACCGGAAAGGAGCCCTCAGGCAGTAGTTCGTGGTCGTGAACCACTCCCACTAGTTCGGCCGCGGGGTTGGCGGCACGCAGTCCCGCGAGCATGCGGTCGTAATACCCCCCGCCCTGACCGATCCGGTTGCCGCGTCGGTCGATGGCCAGGGCGGGGACCAGCACAAACCGCAGTTCCGGCAGGGCTTCCATCGGCCGGCGCGGTCCGAGAGGCTCCAGGAGGGGGCCGAAGCGCGATTTCGCCAGGGGCACGCCGGGGAACCAGTCCACCCAGGTGAGCCGGCGCTCCGCCTCGCACACCGGAACCACGATCGGATGGCCCGCCGCATGCAGCTGGAACAGCAGGTCCGTCACCGGAGGCTCGGGCGGAAGGTCGAGGTAACCCGCCACCAGCACCTTCCCTGTCGAGGCGGCAGTACCCTCGAGTTGCTCGAGGACCGTGGCGGCAAGATTGCGGGCGACTGTTGCACGCTCCGAGGCGGGCAGTGCCAGACGGCGGGCGCGGAGGGCGGTGCGGGCTGCGGGTTTGTTGTCCCAAATCTCGTTCTTGAAGCTCATTTCTCCATTGTGTGCGCCGCTGATGAATTTACCGCACCGTTATGTAGTGTGGATGCCATGACCTCGCGAACTCCAGTAACCAAGGCCGTCATTCCAGCGGCAGGTCTTGGCACCCGCTTCCTCCCGGCAACGAAGGCGATGCCCAAGGAGATGCTTCCAGTCGTCGACAAGCCGGCCATCCAGTATGTGGTGCAGGAAGCCGTCGACGCCGGGCTGTCGGACGTCCTGATGATCACCGGACGGAACAAGCGCGCTCTTGAGGATCATTTCGACCGCGTTCCGTTCATCGAGCAGACTCTGGAAGCCAAAGGCGATCACGAAAAGCTTGCTGCCGTCCGTCGGCCCTCCGAGCTGGGGGACATCCACTACCTCCGGCAGGGCGATCCCAAGGGACTGGGGCATGCAGTGCTGCGTTCCAAGCTTCACGTGGGCAACGAACCCTTCGCTGTGCTCCTTGGCGACGACCTCATCGATGAACGTGATCCGCTCCTTGAGACGATGATCGCGGTCCAGGCGAGGACCGGCGGATCGGTGATCGCGCTCATCGAGGTCGATCCCGCGCAGATCAGCGCCTACGGATGTGCCGATATCACCGAGCTGGAGGGTGAGGAGTACGTCCGGGTCAATCAGCTGGTCGAGAAGCCCGCAGTGGATGAAGCGCCGTCGAACCTCGCTGTGATCGGTCGTTATGTGCTGCACCCGCGCGTCTTCGACGTCCTCGAGACCACCGGTCCCGGCCGGGGTGGGGAGATCCAACTGACGGATGCGCTCCAGACGCTGGCAGCCGCTGACGGTGAGGGTTCAGGAGTATACGGCGTCGTTTTCCGGGGCCGCCGGTACGACACCGGAGACAAGCTGAGCTATCTGAAGGCAGTGGTGACCCTTGCCTCTGAACGCGAGGACCTGGGACCTGACCTCCGTGCATGGATCAAGGAATTCAGCGCAGGCATCTCCAAGTAGCCAGCGATGTGGTCGGCAGGGAGCTGGCCGGTGACGCTGGCCGCAGGGGACATCGGACTGCGGCCCATCCGGCATCGTGACCGCAGCGAGTGGACAGCAGTCCGGCAACAGAACGTGCAGTGGCTAGCGCCCTGGGAGGCATCGAACCCCGATCCCGGAGGCTATCTCCCCACCTACCACGAGATGGTCCGTGCACTTTCCCGGCAGGCGCGGACCGGGGTGGCACTTCCCTTCGTGATCACGCGGAAAGTGCAGGATTCCGCCCCGCAGCTTGTAGGGCAGCTGACCGTCTCCGGAATCCTCTACGGTTCGGCCAGGACGGCGACACTCGGATACTGGGTCGATTCCCGCTGTGCAGGCCGGGGAATAGTACCGACCGCCGTGGCGCTGGCGACCGACTATTGTTTCTGGAACCTCGGACTGCACCGCATGGAAATCAATATCCGGCCGGAGAATGCGGCAAGCCTCCGCGTCGTGGAAAAGCTGGGTTTTCGGGACGAAGGACTCCGGCCACGCTATCTTCACATCGCCGGCCAGTGGGCCGATCACCGAAGCTTCGCGCTGACGACCGAGGACATTCCGCAGGGCCTGTTGAAGCCATGGTTGGAGCGGCAGGCCCGTCGGTCCTGAGCCGCCCTCCGGGCAGGACAGCCCCTCCAATGTCCTGCCGACACGCCCGGCGTAATGCTGGCAGGATTTCCGTTCTTCTCCTAGCGTTCTATAGGTGGACTTCTCTCTGGATAGCTCGGTTGTACTGGCGGCGGTCGTCGGTCTCTGGCTGATCTGGGTTGCGCCTTTTCTCCTGCGACGTGCCAGATCCGCAGGAGGCCTTGTCGCAGTTCGCCGCAGGTCAGGACGGCCTGCCCATTCCGACCCTCTCGCCGGGAACAACACTGACCGAGGGCGCAGCCAGGAGAGCACCATGGAAATGACGGGCACAGACCAGAGCAGCAGCGAATCCTTCGGGCACCGCTCCCCGAAGGGCAGCACCGCCCTTCCCGGGAATTCGCCGGCTGCAGAGACGGCGACCGCACACGAACGTCCTGCGACGAAACCTCCAGGAACCCGGCCGACACTCCCGGCATTCAACGTCCGCTACGGAAGGGTTGCCCTGGCGCTTGCAGGAATCCTCGGTCTGCTGGGCGCCGTCATCACTTTCCCCTTCGCAGCGTTCGGCGTTGTCTCAGCAGCCTGGCCCGTGCTCCTGGGAGTGCTTGCGGTGTCGGCGATCGCCCTTCTTCGGATACTGGCGGTGAGGAACAGGCATGCCCGCGTGAACCGGGCATTCGCCGAAGCGATGTGGCCGGAACCCGCCAGGAATACGACCTACGAGACCATAGCGGCCGGGCCCCCGCGGGAACTTCCCCGGGTTGGCCGCAAGCCCGACGTTGCGCTCTTCGACGGAGAACAGCCCACGCCGCCCGCACCGTCCGCACCGCCCGAAACCGAACCCTCGCTCGCCGGTCCGATCCATCCCGACACCGGTACGGGCTCTCCCCGAGACCGGCACGAAGAGGAACCGCTGCGCAATGGACCGGAAGCGGGTCCGGAGCGGAACAGCGGCACCTTCGCCGGCATGCGGAGTTCCACCTGGCAACCGATCGATGTTCCCCGTCCCACTTATGTTGATGCCGCCAAGGCCGAGCGCTCCGCCCCGGTGCCGCTGGAACTCCCGGATGCCCCGAAACCGACCGGACGGACCTCCTTCAAGGAAAGTGCAGCAGCACTGGCGCCGGGGAAGCCCTCCAGCACAGCCGATGAACCGGCGAACCCTTCTCCGGTGGGCAAGATCAACCTGGACGACATCCTTCAGCGGCGCCGGGCCTGACAATCCGGACCATGTGGCACGGCGACAGCAGGAATTTCCGGAGGGTGGGCGGCAGACCCGTGAGCGGGACGATCGTGAACTGCTGGAGACGTCGGCGGCGCAGGCACTCCTGACCGCTGCGCTGGCGTCCATGGGATATGTCCTGCACAGCTGGTCCCTCCTGCAGGTTTCCCACCGTCCCGGCGCAGGAGTAACGGGGGTCTACTCGGTCGAGGCCGGATCAGGCACCCCCGCCCCTGCTCCTGCTCCTGCCCCCGAGTTTCTCTGCATTACGACGGCGGTGGTGCCGGTCGGGGCACCCGGGGTCGTATCGCTGTCCGGCCCCCAACGGCAGACGCTGTTCGCCTGGGCTCACCCTGGGGATCCGCTCCTGCCCGGTCTTGCCTGGGCAACGGACCCCAAAGCGGTTTCCCCAGCGCTTTTTCCGCCGCCGGACGGCTGCAGGATCGACCGCCGCCCGGTGAGCCTTCGAACCGCGAGCTACCGGCCATTACGCCGGGCGGTTCTTGTTGCAGAGCACGACGGTGAACGGCGGTACCTCAAGGTGCTGCGCCGCGGACAGGCCGGGGCCATGGGGAACAGACACCGACTCCTGCGCGACGCCGGCGTGCCCGCTCCCGAGTTGGTCGACGTGCCCGGCGAAGACGTGGTGGCGATGCATGCAGCGGCCGGCCGGCCGCTTGCTGAGTTGCTGATGAGGGATGGTGCGGCGGAAGTGGCTCCGCAGGTGCTGGTGAACCTCCTCCAGGAACTGCCGGAGTCGGTCCTGGATCTGCCTCGACGCCTCCGTGGAGCGCGCGGGTGCGCAGCTACGGCGAGGGCGCGGCCGCAGTGCTTCCGTCCGCCGCGGGACGAGTCCATGACCTGTCGGCGGCCATCGACGATCTGGTCCGTCGGACCGACCCCGGGCCGATGGTGCCCTCGCATGGGGATTTCTATGAGGCGAACCTGTTGATGGCGGGAGGGCGGGTCTCGGGACTGCTCGACGTCGACGCGCTGGGTCCCGGACATCTGGTGGATGACCTTGCCTGCTTCCTGGGGCACCTCGCGGTGCTCCCTGCAGTCAATCGACGGTATGTGCACGCACCGGCCGCGCTCGAGCACTTCGGGGATGCCTTCGAACGCTGCGTGGAGCCGGCAGCGCTGCATGCCCGGGCCGCCGGTGTGGCCCTCACCCTTGTCGCGGGGGCGAAGCGCCGAACCGCCGACGGGAGTGAGGCGCCCGGATGGGCCGAAGATGCGCGTGCACGGCTCGATGCCGCGGCAGCACTTGAGGCGAGGGCCCGCCGGCTGCTGCGCTGAATTCACGAATCACTACACCTGGGGCTGGGAGGCCAGCCGGTAGCCCATGCCCCGGACCGTCGCGAAGCGTTCAGCACCGAGTTTGTTTCGCAGGTACCGGACGTACACGTCGACCACGTTGGAGCCGGGATCGAAGTCATAGCCCCATACTCGTGAAAGTAGCTGTTCCCTGCTGAGAACCTGCCCCGGATTCCTCAGGAACGCTTCCGCGAGCGCGAATTCCCGTGCGGACAGGTCTATCTCCCGGCCGTCCACGAGGGCGCGGCGGGTGCGGAGATCCAACTGCAGGTCGTGGTGCGAGAGCACACCGGTGGGAGACGAGCCGTTGTCCTGGCGCAAGCGCAGGCGCACCCTGGCCAACAGTTCCTCGAAGCGGAAAGGTTTGGCCATGTAGTCGTCCGCCCCGCCCTCGAGTCCCGCCACGGTATCGTCCACCGAACTGCGCGCCGAGAGGATGATGACGGGGATGTCGTTCTTCGACTCCCGGAGCCGGCGCAGGACGGTGAAACCGTCCTGGTCCGGAAGACCGAGGTCAAGGATGATGAGCTCGAATTCGCCGGTCTGCCCCAGGTGGTAGCCGTCCCTGCCGCTGATGGCCACGGTGGGCGCATATCCCGCGGCTTTCAGTCCCTTGGCAACGAAGGAACTGATGCGGTCCTCGTCCTCGATGATCAGAATCCGGCTCATGCGTCCTCTTTCGGTTGTGCTGCTACCGGGGTATGGGGAAAGCTCAGGGTGAAGGTCGATCCACTGCCGGGGGCCGACTCCAGCTCCACGGTGCCACCATGGGCGCGGACGATCGCGTCGACGATCGTGAGTCCGAGTCCCGACCCCTCTGCGCGCTTGCTGTTCGCTCCGCGGGTGAACCGTTCGAAGATCCGCTGCTGGTCGGCCTTCGGGATGCCGACCCCTTCATCGCGTAGCCACAAGCGGAGGCCTTCGGGCTCGAGGCGGGAACCGAGGGTCACCGTGGAGCCTTCGGCGGAGAACTTCACGGCATTCGCGGCGAGCTGCAACCAGGCCTGGGTGATCCGGCGCTCGTCGATCCGGAAGAATCCTTCGGCACGGGAATCGACCGCCCACCTGCGGGGTCCGAGCCCCCGGACCTTGTCGAGGACCTCGTCCGTCAATCGCCCGATGTCGGAGGACTCAGCGCGGACGAAATCCGGGCGGGAGCTTCCCGCAAGGGTCACGAGGTCGTCGACGAGGAAGCGCATGCGTCCAAGCTCGTCGAGCGCCACTCCCCGGACCGCGTCGACGTCCGCGCGATCGGACGAATCCTGCAGTTCGAGGTGGCCCTGGACGATGGTGATGGGGGTTCGCAGTTCGTGGCCGACGTCGTCGAACAGTTGCCTTTGGGAGGTGAAGGATCCTTCCAGGCGGTCGAGCATGGCATTGATGGTGCGGGTGAGGTCGGAGAGGTCGTCGTTGCCGGTGACGGCGATCCGCTGGGACAGGTCCGAGTCGCTGATCTGGCGCGCGGTGTCCCGCAGGCGCCGGACCGGCTGCAGCAGGTTTCCCACCAGGAGCCACCCGACGACGCCGATGAGCAGCAGCGTGCCGAGGCTGATGAGGGCGAAGGTGCCGAACGTCTGGTCGAGCTGGGATCTCTCGGCCTGCGTGTCGAAGGCCAGCACAAACACCGTGGGTTGCGGATCCTGTCCCAGTTGCACAGGAACGGTGACTGCGCGGTAGGTGGCGCTCGACGTCGTGAAGGTGCTGATCCGCACCGTGGGTGAGTCCGCCTCGCCGGCGACGGCACTGACCAGTTCGGGGTCGTTCTCGAGGCGGACGTTCACCGATTCGTTCGCCAGGAGGATGGCCTGGCCGTCCCGCACGCCCATCATGCCCTCGTTCGGTGCGGGTAGGGTCCGCTGCATCACGAGGTACACCAGCTGTTCCGCCTCGACGAATCCGGTGCCGGTATCGGGGTCGATCCCGGTATCGAGGAGTGTCTCGAGTTCGCCGAAGCTGCGCGACAGGGAGCCGTCCATCTCGGCGTCCAGATTTGCCCTTTCGAGGGCGTAGGCGGCGGTTCCTGCCACGAGGAGGCCGAGCGTCGACAGCACCAGGACGGCGCCGAGAACACGTGAACGTACCGTCCACTGGCCGGCCAGGCGAAGAATCGACCGGCCGATTCCACGGCGGGGGCCGTCGCCGGCGGATTCGGAACCCGGGGCGGAGGACCGCGGGGAAACGGGGATGTGCGGAGCCGGGCTTTGCGCTGCGGGGCTCTGCGCTGCGGGGGGTTGCAGTGCGGCGGGTTGCGGTGCGTGGCTTTGCGGTGCGGCGGACGGGGAGCCGTCCGACTGCGTCGTCGAGGCCTGCGGCGGGAAGGACGGCGTGGTCCTGGTGAGCGGGGGTGGCACTGGTGGTCGGAACGGCGGTGCTGCCGGAGGAGCCCCCTGCCGGTACGGCAGGCCCGCATCGACAAGGGGGAGGGGTTGCGTCTTTTCAGTCATCGTCGTCGGAGTCGCTGCCCGAGTCGCCGAAGTCGTCATCCTCGTCGTCGTCGTCGAGCAAGGGAGGCTGTGCCGGGACGACGACGGGCGGCGCCGGCGTCGGCGCAACTGTGGGAGCGGGCTCCGGCAGGGGTTCCGGCAGCTGCGATGGTTCCGGAGGGGTCGGAGGCACAGCGGATTCGGGAGGCACAGTGGGCACCGGAGACGCCTGAGGTGCCGGTGCGCCGGGAACGGACGGCGAAAGGGCGGGCGGGGCGGCAGACGGCAGTGCCGGCTCGGGACCCGTGCCGGTCATTACGACGGCGGGGCCGAGGTCCTGCACCGGCGGCTCGCCGGCGGCACTGAGAACTGTTGCCCCACACGCCACGGGCAGGCCGACGGCGAGAGCTCCGATGAGCCACTTGTTTCCCGGGAATGACTTCATGACGTCCAGTATGGCCGTCCTTCATGAGACGGAGATGAGAATTACGGCGAGGCGGTGGCCGTGGTGTCCATCCTCAGGACCGGTGTGTCGTCGGCGTCGTCGATACTGAGATCCACCTGGATCCGGGCGAATTCCGCGAGGGATCCGGCATGCGTGCCACCGCACGGGATGCTCACTACTCCGCCCGGCAGGCTGCATTCCCAGTGCCGGCGGTCAGTGAGCAGACTGCCGTCGTGCCGAACGGTGATCGGGCCACCGGACTCCACCCACTGTTCGAGGAGCCGGTTGACCGACGCACAGACTGCACCCGGGTCGAGGCCCTCACTGACGAATCCCTTGCGCCGAAGGGAGCGGCCCAGACGGTAGGTGTCGGTCGAGGAGTGCTCTCCGATGCGTGAACCGTCGATGGCGACGGCGTCGAAGTTGGGGGAACCGAGCGGGTCGGCGGGAATGTCCTTCCTCCATCGGTCCGCGACGGCTGCGTTGAGGGCGAGTGAGGCGAGATGGCATGCGGTGTGCCCCGCGGACACAGCGCGGCGGTAGGTTTCATCCACTTCCACCGAGGCCGGAGCGCCCTCGTGGGGTGGTTCGCCGGCGATCAGGTGCGCCACCACGAAGGACCAGCCGTCCGTTCCCTTCCGGACCGGCACGTCGGATCCCAGGAACAGCGCCGTCCCGTCGGTTGCGCCGACCACACAATCCTCGATGGCCATCCGGCGCCCCCCGGATACCATCACGGCGCGGTCCGCACCCTGGTCGGGCCAGGCGGCGTCGACCGGGTGACAGGCCGTTTCCGCCAGCAGCACGGCCGACCTGCCGTCCGCGAGTTCCTCGACATGGAGGACGGTCGACGACGACGCCACGGCTCCTGCCGCGTAGGTCACCGTGGTGTCGATCGCGGGAAGTGTCATGGCGTTCCTTGGGTGAGTACGAGTTTCTCGAGGAGCGGCTGGGTACGGTAGGGGATGTGTTCATGCAGGGCGAGCACCGTCTCCGTGCGAATCACACCCTTGATGCGCAGGACCGAGCGCAGCGCGGACTGCAGGTGATGGGTATCGGAGGCTGCGAGCCTGCACCAGAGGTCGCCCCGTCCGGAGATCTCGTGGACCTCGAGCACCTGGTCGAGCTTCCGCAACGAGCCGATCACCCCGTCGAGCTCGCGGTGCAGGACCTCGATGGTCACGAAGGCCACCACGTCGTAGCCGAGGGCCTCGAGGTCCAGCTCCCGGCCGTTGTCCCGAAGGATTCCGGTCCGCATGAGGCGCCGCACACGGCTTTGAGCGGTGTTCCGCGCAATACCGAGGAGGTCGGCGAGTTCGCTGATCTGGATCCTGGGGTCCCGGACGAGCTCCAGCAGCAGCCGGGTGTCGAGGTGGTCCAGATTGCTCATGAAGCTCACTTTCCGGGAAGTGCCTGCTCTTAAGTTGCGGGAAATGCTCATTCCAATCATAGGGGTGCGCCGTGGAACGGCCGTAAGCCCCATGCTGGGAAGGCAGGTGCAGCCGCCTGCCCGAGACGGCGGTCCTCCAGCATGCCCGGCGTCTGAGCCTGAACCGGGCAGGCCCTCCAGAACGAGTTCGAAGGAAAACGGATGAGCGTCCTGAACGAACTGAGAATGCAGCCCTCCGTCGCCGGACGATGGAGCTGGGACGCCTCCCTCGCCGCCCGCCTCGCGCTCGCCGTCGTCGTCATTTCCACCCTGCTCATCGGCGCCAACCTCGCCACGCCGCTGTATCCCCTCATCCAGGCCGATCTCGGTCTCTCCCCGTTCGCCGTGACCGTGGCCTTCTCCTCGTATGTCGTGACCCTGGTGGTCGGGCTTCTGCTCGCGGGCCACTGGTCGGACCATATCGGACGCCGGGCAGCGCTGGTCCTCGCCGTCCTGCTGGGTTTGGCAGGTGCTGCGGTCTTCGCCGGGGCTTCGTCCCTCGGAGCGCTCGCGCTCGGGCGTGCGCTGCAGGGCGCGGCCGTTGCCCTCGCCACCGGGGCCAGTTCCGCCGCGCTGCGGGACCTGCTGCCGCACCGCCCCGACTGGGCATCGCGCTTCACCCTGCTGGCCTCCAGCGGGGGAGTGGCGGCGGGCCCGGTCATCGGCGGGTTGATGTCCCTCCTGCCGGCGCCGACACGCACGCCCTTCCTTCTCTATCTCGTTGTCCTTGCCTGCCTCCTGGTGCCCCTGTTGTTCCTGCGCGCACGGCCCGCCATCAAGGCCGCCGCGGAGGCCCGGCCACTGACGGCACTGCGCCCGATGCGGCCGGCCGTCTCCCGGGCGGCCCGACGGGCCTTCTGGACGGCGTCGTCGGTGGGATTCCTGAGCTTCGCCGTGTTCGGTTTCACCCTGAGCCTTGCACCGACGTGGTTCGCGGGGATCGCCGGCACAACTTCACGGCCCGTTCTCGGACTCCTGGCGGCCCTGGTGCTCGCCTCGTCCGCAGCGATCCAGCTGGTGTCGCCGCGGGGCCGGTTCGTGGTGCCCCTCGGACTGGCCGCGATGGCAGGGGGAGTTGCGCTGTTGCCGGTCGCCGAGGCGCTCGGAAGCCTTTCCCTCCTGGTCGCCTGCTGCGGAGTGGCCGGCGCGGGACAGGGCATGGCCTTCCGCGTGGTCTTCAACGAGGTGGCGCTCAAGGTGGAGCCCTCGCTCCACGCGCAGGTCATCAGCGCCGTGTACGTTCTCTCCTACCTCGGGAGCGCAGTGCCCGTCCTCGGACTCGGAGCCGCAGTGGGGGTGTGGGGGCTCGACGCATCCATGGGTGGGTTCGCCGCTCTCATAGCCGTGGCGAGCGCGGGCCTGGCCGGAGCCTCCCTGTTCGCGCGCACCCGCAAGGCAACGGAACCGTAGGCTGGTGCCATGACCTCACCTTCAGGCCCGTCGCACACGGGCGTCGTCGTCGGGCTCGACATCGGCGGGTCCAAGACCCACGGCGTGCTGTGGCGGGATGGCGGGAAGGCGGCGGAGGCAACATCGGGCAGTGCGAACGTCCAGAACGTCACGCCGGTCGAGGCTGCCGCGAATCTGCTGTCGCTGTTCACCGCACTCGGGAGCCCGGCGGTTTCCCGGGTTGTCGCCGGCTCCGGTGGAGTGGACACCCCCGACGACGTCGAACGGCTCCGCGCCCTGATCGCGCCGCACGCGCCGGGGGCGAGCATCGAGATCCTCCATGACACCCGCCTGATCCTGGCTGCGGGACGTGCGGTCGAAGGAATCGCCGTGATCGCCGGAACCGGATCGGTTGCGTGGGGTGTAGCGGAAGGGAAGGAAGCCCGCTCCGGCGGCTGGGGTTACCTCCTGGGGGACGAAGGCAGCGGATACTGGGTGGCACGTGAAGCGGCCCGCGCCACGCTGCACCGCGCCGACCTGGGCCTGGAGCCGGACGAACTCGGGCGCCTCGTCCTGGAACGCAATGCACTCGCGTCCCCCACGGGACTGATCGGGCTCTTCCACTCGAGCGCCGGGCGCGGCCATTGGGCCTCACAGTCCTCACTGGTGTTCCAGGCCGCGGACCTCGGCACGCCGGCGGCCGTCGGCATCATCGGGCGCGCGGCCGATGCGCTCGCCTCGCTCGTCCTCGATGTCGCATCGGTGATCGGGAGCAAGGGGCCCGTCATCATCGGAGGCGGCCTCGCCGTGAATCAGCCACTCCTGCAGGAGGCACTACGCGGGACGCTCCGCGGGCACGGCTTCGACGACGTCGTGTTCCTGACCCAGGACCCGGTGATGGGGGTTGAATTCCTGCTCCGACGGTGAGTGGGCCTCCACACGGATCGGCGGAATACCCGGGCATGTCACCAATACCCGGCCTCCATCGCGCCGAACTGGGGGTTAGACTCGAACAACTGATCGGTTCCACTGACCGCTGCCGCGAAAGCCGGCACCGCTGACCATCAGGCCGACCCTCCCCGTGCGGGAACCGGCCGCGGGCTCGCCCGTCAAGCTCCTGCCACGAAAGGCAAGGCTGTCATGACTTCCTCCTCCCGTACCGGTGATCCTGGCGCTCCACGGACCGATCCACCACGGGATGCACCACGGGATCCGGTATCTGATCCGATGATCCAGTTCCGCGGCGTCACCAAGACCTACGCAGGCACACAGCCCGCCGTCGACAACCTCAGCATTGCCATCGACCGGGGAGCCATCACCGTCTTCGTCGGCCCGTCCGGCTGCGGCAAGACCACCTCGCTGAGGATGATCAACCGCATGGTCGAGCCCACCTCGGGCACCATCCTGCTGGACGGTGCAGATGTGCAGGGGCGGAAGGCCGCCGAGCTCCGCAGGTCCATGGGGTACGTGATGCAGTCCTCCGGCCTGCTGCCGCACCGCTCCGTCCTCGACAACATCGCCACCGTTCCGCGGCTGAACGGCGTCCCTCGACCCGAGGCGCGGGCACGGGCTGCGGAACTGCTCGACGTCGTCGGGCTCGCCCCGGTTCTCGGAAAACGTTACCCCGGAGAGCTTTCCGGTGGGCAGCAGCAACGGGTCGGCGTCGCGCGGGCCCTTGCCGCGGATCCACCCGTACTACTCATGGACGAGCCGTTCAGCGCCGTCGATCCGGTGGTGCGCGGAGAGCTGCAGCAGGAGCTCCTGCGGCTGCAGCGCGACCTCGCCAAGACCATCGTCTTCGTCACCCACGACATCGACGAGGCAACGGTCCTCGGGGACAAGGTGGCTGTCTTCGCGGTAGGCGGGCGCCTCGCCCAGTACGCAACCCCCGAGGAAATCCTCCGGGCGCCCGTCGACAACTTCGTGGCGGGCTTCGTCGGTCGCGACAGGGGCTTCCGCCACCTCTCCTTCCAGGACGGCACCGGCGTTCCGATCCACCCCATCGAAACGATCGAGGTGGAGCGGCTCGGCGATCCCACCGTCAGCGTGCGCTCGCCGTGGACCCTTGCCGTGGACAGCGAAGGACGCCCGCACGGCTGGGTTCCCCAGGCGCGGCGTGCCGACGTCACATCCCAGGCCGAGGCGGTTCCCGGCGGATCCCTCTACTCGCGCGGGGACACGCTGCGGCGCGCCCTCGATGCCGCGTTGTCGTCGCCGTCGGGCCTCGGCGTGACGGTCGACGACGACGGCCGCGTGGTCGGCGTCGTCCGAGCGGGCGAGGTGTTCGAGCTCATCGAGCAGGCCCGGCTCGACCGCGGCCGCGCCGACCACAACACGGCGGTGTAGCCATGGACTGGTTCCTCGCGAATCTCGACTTTCTCTGGCGTCTGACCGGCCTGCACCTGTTCCAGGCGATCCTGCCGATCGTGCTCGGAGTGCTCTTCGCCGTGCCGCTGGCGCAGCTGGTCCGCCTCAATCGCACCGCGGGAGCCGTGCTGCTGACGGTGTCCTCGATCCTCTACACCATCCCGTCACTTGCCATGTTCGTGTTCCTTCCCGTGATCCTCGGGACGCGGTCCATCAGCATGGTCAACGTGGTGGTGGCGCTGACCATCTACGCGTTCGCCCTGCTCATCCGCTCCACCCTCGACGCCCTCAATTCCATCGACGACGGCGTCCGGCAGGCCGCAGTCGCCATGGGCTTCACGCCCCTCCGGCGGTTCCTCAGCGTCGACCTTCCCCTGTCGATCCCGGTGCTGATCGCCGGCGTCCGGGTCATCTCGGTCACCAACATCTCACTGGTCAGCGTGGGCGCACTGATCGGTGTCCAAAGCCTCGGCACGCTCTTCACCGATGGGCTGTTCCGCTCGTTCCCCACCGAGATAGCGGTCGGAATCCTCATCACGCTGCTCCTCGCGCTGATCATGGACCTGGTGCTCGTGGGACTCGAGCGGTTGCTGACGCCCTGGGCCCGAAGGGCGAAGGCCGGCGGTCCGGTGACTGAACCGGCTCCCGAGCCGGCCACTTCCGGTATCCACGGGGCCGGTGCCTGATGGACTACTCGAGCGACAACCTCTTCGTCCAGATGGGGGAGTGGCTGACGTCGCCGGACAACTGGTCGGGCCCCGCCGGCATCCCCACCCGGATCGCCGAGCATCTCGGCTACACCGCCCTGACCCTGCTGATCGCACTGGCCATCGCCGTGCCGATCGGTCTGTTCGTCGGGCATACCGGCCGGGGACGGGTGCTGATCGTCTCCGGCGTCGGCATCCTCCGTGCGCTTCCGACGCTCGGCATCGTCTTCCTCTTCGTGCTGCTCGCCGGCCGGGGACTGATGCCTCCCATCTGGGCCCTCGTGCTCCTCGCTGTTCCTCCGCTGCTCGGCGGCGTCTACGCAGGGATCTCCTCGGTCAGCCGCTCAGTGGTCGACGCCGCGCGGAGTATGGGCATGACCGAGTGGCAGATCCTCACCCGGGTGGAGGTGCCCAACGGAATGCTGGTCATTTTGGGTGGTGTGCGGGCGGCGGCGCTCCAGGTGGTGGCAACCGCCACGGTGGTGGCTTTCGTCAAGGCCGTGGGGCTCGGCGTGTTCCTGGTGGAGGGAACCCAGCTCGCCGACTACGGCCGGCTGTTCGGTGGCGCGGTGGTCATCGGCGTCGTCGCCATCGCCGTCGACGCCGTCATGGCACTATTGCAAAGATTTGCCGTCTCACCGGGCCTGCGCACGTCGCCGACTCCGGTACGACCCCAAGAATCTGGCCGGCAACAGGCCGTCGCCAGTGCACAAGGAGGAACAACATGACAAACCTGTCACCAAACCGCGCCCGACGGCGCGCCTTGATGGGACTGGCTGGCGGCTTGACGGCCGCGCTGGCGTTGACTGCCTGCGGTGCCAACAGCGACCCCCAGGGGGAACCGGAAGACACGGCCGCCGCAAGCGGCTCGGTTGTTGTCGGTTCAGCTGATTTCCCCGAGAGCCAGGTCATCGCCGAGATCTACGCGGGTGCCCTCGATGCCGCCGGCGTCGAGGCCACCACGCGGCTGGGAATCGGATCCCGCGAGATCTACTACACCGCTGTCGAAGAGGGCTCGATCGACATCATTCCCGACTACAGCGGAAACCTGCTGCTGTTCGCGGATCCCGCCGCCACCGCCGCCTCCGCCGGGGACATCATCAGTGCTCTGCCCGAGGCGCTCGCAGCGAGGTCACCGGAAAGCGATCTCGGGGTGCTCGAGCCCTCGGAGGCGGAGAACAAGGATTCACTCGTCGTCACTGCCGCCACGGCTGAACAGTACGGTCTCGAGTCGATCGCCGACCTCGCCGAGGTGTGCGGCGAAATCACGATCGGTGCCCCGAGCACGTTCCAGGAACGCGCGTACGGACTGCCCGGCCTCGCCGAGAAGTACGACTGCGTGCCCGGCAGCTTCGAGGCCATCAATGACGGCGGCGGTGAGCTGACGCTGCAGGCGCTGCTCAATGACAATGTCCAGGCGGCCGATATCTACACCACCACGCCGTCCATCCAGGACAACGACCTCGTGGTGCTCGAGGATCCGGAGAACAACTTCATCGCACAGCAGGTACTTCCCCTGGTGAACCTCGACACCGTGGGGGACGAGGCAAGGGAAGTACTCAATAATGTCTCGGCCGAACTGACCACCGAGGATCTGCTGAGCCTGAACCGCGAGGTCAGCGGCGATGAGAAGCGCAATCCCGCCGACGCTGCCGCCGATTGGCTGGCAGAGAAGGGCCTCGCCGGCTAGGCAGGACCCGACGATCCCCTCCTTCGGAGGGGCGGGAAGCCCCGGCGCGTGGCATGCATCACAATCCCGCGCACCGGGGCTTCGCTGTGGCATCCTGATCAGATGGTCAAATTCAAGCAGTCGGATAAACTCCATAACGTCCTCTACGACATCCGGGGTCCGCTGCTGGAAGAGGCGATGCGCATGGAGGCCCAGGGCCACCGCATCCTCAAACTCAACATCGGCAACCCCGCCCCATTCGGCTTCGAAGCTCCCGACGCCATCCTCGTCGACATGATCCGGAACCTGCCCAAATCGCAGGGATACAGCGACTCCCGCGGAATCTTCTCCGCGCGCACCGCCGTCGTGCAGTACTACCAGGGCCGGGGAATCAACTCCATCGATGTCGACGATGTCTATCTCGGCAACGGGGTCAGCGAACTGATCACGCTCTCCCTCCAGGCGCTCCTGAACAACGGCGACGAGATCCTGGTGCCCACGCCGGACTATCCGCTGTGGACGGCGTCCGCGAGCCTTGCTGGCGGAACCGCCGTGCATTACCTCTGCGACGAGGAGAACCACTGGTACCCCGACCTTGAGGACATGGCGGAGAAGATCACCCCGCGTACCAAGGGAATTGTTCTCATCAATCCCAACAATCCCACCGGCTCGGTCTATCCCCGCCCCATCCTCGAGGGCGTGGTCAAGCTCGCGCGGGAGCACGGGTTGATCATTTTCGCCGACGAGATCTACGAAAAAATTCTCTATGATGACGCCGTCCACATCAACGCCGCGTCCGTCTGCGGGGACGACGTCCTCTGCCTGACGTTCAGCGGACTTTCCAAGGCGTACCGGATCGCCGGGTTCCGCAGCGGATGGATGGCCATTTCCGGCCCGAAGCACGACGCCGCGGACTACATCGAGGGCATCAACCTCCTCGCCAACATGCGGTTGTGCGCCAACGTTCCGGCGCAACATGCCATCCAGACGGCGCTGGGCGGCCATCAGAGCATCAACGACCTCATCCTGCCGGGAGGGCGCCTGAAACAGCAGCGGGACAAGGCCGCCCAGTTGCTGAACGGGATCGACGGCGTGAGCTGCGAGATCGCCAAGGGTGCGCTGTACCTCTTTCCCCGACTTGATCCCGAGGTATACCCGATCAAGGACGACGAGAAGTTTGCGCTCGACCTCCTCAAGCAGCAACGGATTCTCGTGTCCCATGGAAGCGCCTTCAATTGGATCGCGACGGACCACTTCCGGATGGTGACGCTGCCGAGTGTCGAGGTGATCGAGGACGCGATCGGGCGGTTGGCCGACTTCCTGTCCTCCTACAAACCCTGACCCCCAGCGCGTCCGGTCCGGGCGGACTGTCCCGCCGGTTCCAGGTACCCCAGGAGGATTTATGGCACACCGAAGAGAATTCGATGCTGATCCCCGCAAGCTGCTGCTTGCGGGTCCCGATTTCCGGCTCGACGCGATCGATCCGAAGTCCACTCCCGGGTTCGGTTCCGGAAAGGCTGCAGGCAAGGCGGCGTTGGCCGAGGGTTCCCGGGTGTTGTCCGAACTGCAGGAAAAACTGTTCGCCGAAAGCCGCCACGGCAGCGGGATCTCGCTCCTGTTGATCCTCCAGGCGATGGATACGGCGGGGAAGGGCGGCATCGTCCGCCACGTCGTGGGTGCTGTCGATCCGCAGGGGGTCCAGCATTTCGCGTTCAAGGCTCCCTCTGCTGCGGAGCAGCGGCACGATTTCCTGTGGCGAATCGCGAAGCAGCTTCCAGGACCGGGCATGATCGGCGTGTTCGACCGTTCGCACTACGAGGATGTGCTGATCCACAAGGTGCGGAGGTTGTCGGCGATGAGCGAGATCGAACGGCGCTATGGAGCGATCACCGCCTTCGAAGCGGACGCCGTAGCCGCAGGAACCCGCGTCGTGAAGGTGATGCTGCATATCAGCAAGGGAGAGCAGAAGCTTCGCCTCGCAGAACGGTTGGACCGCAGGAACAAGTTCTGGAAGTACGCTCCTCAGGACATCGAGGAGCGCGCGCTGTGGAATGAGTACCAGGCAGCCTACGAAACGGCCATCGAACGGACGACGACGCCGGACGCCCCCTGGTACGTGGTCCCGGCAGACCGCAAGTGGTATGCGCGGCTTGCCGTCCAGCAGGTGCTCATTGGAGCCCTTGAGGACATGCAGCTCGGCTGGCCGCCGGCCCACTTCGACCGAAAGGCCGAGAAGCAGCGCCTCGCCGTGTCCTGAACCTCCAGCACCGGCGTGCTGGCCCCGGGCTGCCGTTGGGATCGAGCCGCTCCGCCCGGGTGAGCTGCTTCGGCCTCAGCCCTCGTTTTCGGCTCTGGTCCGCGCTGCCGCGAGCCGCTTATTCGCGCCTTCCAGCCAGGACTCGCAGTGATCCGCGAGGGCTTCGCCCCGCTCCCAGAGCGTCAGTGACTGTTCGAGGCTGACTCCGCCGGCTTCGAGCTGGGTGACGACGGACAGCAATTCTTCGCGGGCCTGCTCGTAGGAGAGGGCAGCGACCGTCCCCTTGGCCGGTGAGGGAGCGTTCTGGCTCATTCGGATCTTTCCTTCGCTGGTGATTCGGTACGCGGGATCCCGCTGATGGGGCTAGTTGAAGTAGTCATCGCCGAGATCGTCACCGCCCATGGTGACTTCGGCAGAGAACGCGCCCTCGGCGACCCGGATCTGGACCTGGTCTCCCGGTTCGACCGACGTGGCTTCACGCACCACGGTGCCGTCATGAAGCTGGATCACCGCATAGCCGCGGTCGAGGGTCTTCTGTGGGGAGAGCGCCCGCACCTGGGCACGCAGGTGGCGGATGCCGTCCGACTGGCGGCTTACCGCAGAGCCAGCGGACCGGTGCGCACGCTCCCTGAGCCGTTCGACGTCGGCCTCCCGCACATCGATCATGCCCTCCGGTCGAGCGAGGGAAGGCCGTGACCGCAGCTGGGTCAGGCGTTCCGCCTCCCGGCCCACCAGTGTGCTGACCGCCCGCTCCAGGGACGACCGCGCCTGGCGGATGCGCTGGAGTTCTTCGGCGACATCGGGTACCACACGTTTCGCCGCATCGGTGGGGGTGGATGCACGGAGGTCTGCCACCTCGTCGAGCAACGGCCGATCAGCCTCGTGGCCGATGGCGCTCACCACCGGCGTGGTAGCTGCGGCCACGGCGCGCACCAGTTCCTCGCTGCTGAACGGCAGCAGGTCCTCGAGCGCCCCACCGCCGCGGGCGATGATGATGACGTCCACCTCCTCGAGAGCATCGAGCTCGGCGAGGGCGGCCGAGACCTGCGCTACGCAGCTTTCACCCTGCACCGCCACCTCCCGGATCTCGAACTCAACGGCGGGCCATCGGCGGGAGGCGTTCTGCAGGACGTCCTTCATGGCGTCGGAATCGCGGCCGGTGATGAGGCCGATGCGGTGGGGCAGGAGTGGCAGCCCCCGTTTGCGTTGGGGAGAGAAGAGCCCTTCCCCGGCGAGGAGGTGGCGCAGGCGTTCAATCCGGGCGAGCAGGTCGCCGAGACCCACAGGCCGGATATCGCGTGTCTGCATGGACAACCGGCCGGTTTTGACCCAGAAATCCGGTTTCAGCTGCGCCACCACCCGCGAGCCGCGCTCCAGCGGCATCGAGAGCCGGTCGAGCACCGTGGAGAAAACTGTCAGTGACAGCGAAACTTCGGCGTTCACATCCCGCAGCGTGAGAAAGCACATGTTCGAGCGCCGGTTGAGTTCGATCACCTGCCCTTCGATCCATGCCGCGGGCGCCCGCTCGATATGGGCCTTCAGCTTTTCGGAGAGTACGTGCAGGGGCCACGGCGACTCGGCGGACGTCTCCGCGGCCGTCAAGGGCAGGGTCGATGGCTGGGCCTTTGCCTGGGCAACGCTTCCGTCCGGCCCGGAAGGTGAGAGGCGGAGGCTTCCCTCGGTCGGGGTCTCGTTCGTCATCCGCGTCTGCTCCTTCCGTGGTCATGGCAGCGAATCGTCGAATCCATGTCTATCAGCCTGCGCCGACAATCCTGTGCATCGGTTCGCTATGTGCGGAACGGTCCGGCGTAGTCCTTTGAGGGGCTCCAGCCCCTCGAACAGGCATAATCGTAGGCCCAGCTAGTTCCCGATCCAAGGACTGCATGCGTACCCTTGCCTCAGCCATTTTTGCCCTGCTCGCACTCGTACTCACTGCCGGCGCGCTCTCGGCGGTGTGGGTCGACAAGAACCTTGTACAGGAGCAGGGTTTCGTGGCCCTGGCTGCACCCCTCGGCGACGACCCCCGGTTCCAGGCCGCTCTGTCGGAATCACTGGCTTCCGAGGTGGTGGGAAACGCCGGCTTGCCGGAACAGATTGCTGATGCCGTCGAGCCGACCATCACCGACGCGGCGTTGGCGGTCACCCGGTCGTCAGGCTACCCGATGGCATGGGATGAAACGCTTCGCCTTTCCCATGCCATCACCTTCGCGGGAGTGCCGGAGAACCCCGGCGACCCGATACCCGCCGTGCTGTCCCTCGACCTCGGGCCTGTGGCGCGCCTCGTTGCCGATACCGCGGGCTCGAGCCTCGGCATCGACGTGCCGGTTCCGCCGGACACCACAGTGGATATCGGGTCCTTCGAGGGCGGGGGCCTCGTCCGGGCAGTTGCGGAAACGGCCGGGAACTGGCAGCTCATCGCCCTGGCGGCCGGGATCTGCGCCGTGCTGTCCTTGCTGACAGCACGGCGGCGAGGCACCACGCTCGCCCTCCTGGGGTGCGGTGCGATGCTCATCGGTCTCGCTGGATGGGTGGTGGCCGGATTCGTGCCCGATGCGGCCGTCGCAGCGGCCGGCTCAAATGCCGTTGCGCAGGTCTTTGCCGAGGGCCTGGCCGGCAGGATCGGGCGCAACCTTGCCGGATTCTCTCTGCCGGTCATCGTGGCAGGCGGAATCGCAGTGGGAATCGGCGTGGTGCTCGGGCTCACGCTCGACCGACGGGTGCGGAGTTAGCCCTGCGCGAAGAACGGGCCGGGGCAGGCAGTGGCCGGCAGCGAACCGTTAGCATTGAAGCATGACCAGCACTGCAGTCCAGGTCCCCATGCCCACCATTCCACGGCGTCGCCGTTCGCCTGAGGAAGTGCAGGCCGCTTCGCCGGTTGAAGCGAGCCGGCGGGTGCTCCTTGCCGCACCGCGGGGTTACTGCGCGGGTGTTGATCGTGCCGTAATCGCAGTGGAAAAGGCGATCGAGCACTACGGCCCCCCCGTGTACGTGCGCAAGCAGATCGTCCACAACCTGCATGTGGTCTCGACGCTCGAATCCAAGGGCGCCATCTTCGTCGATGAAACCGACGAGGTTCCGGAGGGGGCGCTCGTGGTGTTCTCCGCGCACGGGGTTTCTCCTGCCGTCGTGCAGTCAGCCGCCGACCGCGGACTGCGCACGATCGATGCCACCTGCCCGCTGGTGACCAAGGTGCACCGCGAGGCGCAGCGTTTCGCCCGGGATGATTTCGACATCCTCCTCATCGGCCACGAGGGCCACGAGGAGGTTGAGGGAACAGCAGGCGAGGCACCTGAGCACATCCAGATCGTGAATGGGCCCGAGGACGTCGACAAGATCCAGGTGCGCGATCCTGAACGGCTCATCTGGCTGTCGCAGACCACGCTGAGCGTTGACGAGACGATGCTCACCGTGAATCTTCTGAAGGAGCGGTTCCCGACCCTCCAGGACCCGCCGAGCGACGACATCTGCTATGCAACCTCGAACCGACAGGCGGCCATCAAGAAGATAGCACCCGAGTCGGACCTCGTGATCGTTGTCGGATCGGCCAACTCGTCGAACTCGGTCCGACTCGTGGAGGTCGCGCTCGAGTACGGTGCGAAGGCTTCCTACCGCGTCGACTTTGCGAACCAGGTGGATGAGTCCTGGTTCGAGGGCGTCTCCACGATCGGGGTCTCGTCCGGCGCATCGGTGCCGGAAAACCTGGTCCAGGATGTGCTGCGGCTCCTCGCGGACTACGGCTACGGCGACGTCGAGGAAGTCGTCACAGCGCAGGAGGACATCATCTTCTCGCTGCCGAAGGAAATCCGGTCGGCGCTGAAGGCGATGGGGGACACCTCCTCGAACCGTGGAGGAAACCTCAAGCGCAACGTGCAGGCCAACCTCAACTAGCTCAGGTAGCTCAGGCCGTTCCGTACTGCCTTTCAGGCGCTTCGACGGCCTCGTCGAGGATGTCCACAAGTTCGGGCGCACTCAGCGCACGGGGGGTCGCGTCGATCGCGGTAGCCCCGCCGAGTCCGTCGCTCCCCGTCGACGCGAGGGACGCCGCATCAAAGGCACCGATGCGGCGTGCCGTGGGCAGGACGCGCGCCTCAAGGGTTCCGACGAACGAGTTGTATTTCTCCACGGACGTCTTCAGAGACGACCCGAGGCGTGCCACGTGGTTTCCCATGGTCCCCAGCCGCTCATACAGCTGGCGTGAAAGATCGAAGAGCTCCCGGGCGTTCTCCGTCAGCACGTCCTGCCGCCAACTGAATGCGGCGCCCTTGAGGATACCGAGGAGGGAGACCGGCGAGGCAAGCGCCACATTGCGGCTGAAGGCATAGTCCAGCAGTTCGGGGTCGGCTCGAAGCGCCGCGGACAACACCGATTCCACCGGAATGAAGCAGATGACCAACTCCGGCGAGTTGCTGGTGCCCTCCCAGTACTTCTTCTTCGCGAGTGCGTCGACGTGCGCTCGCAGCGCTTTGGCGTGCTGCTTCAGCAGCTCGCTCCGCTCGGACGTCTCGGGCGAGGACTCGTTGCCGCCCGGGAGTTCCTGCGCGCGGAGGAATGCCGACAGCGGAACCTTCGCGTCGATCACCAGTTGCTTGTTCCCCGGAAGCTTCACCACCATGTCGGGCCGCGCGAGGCCCGCGGGGCCGTCGACCGCGTGCAGGCCTCCGGAGCCTGTCGGGAATGACGCCTGCTCGATGAAATCGACCCGGTCCAGCATTCCCGCGGCCTCGACCACACGGCGCAACTGGACCTCGCCCCACTGCCCCCGGGCACTGTTGCTCCGCAGGGCGGCAGCCAGCGAATGCGTGGTGCTCAGCAGACGCGCATCAGCCTCGCGTGCCTCCTGCAGCTGCCTGGTCAGCTGCCCGTACTGTTCCACGCGGTCACGCTCCAGCAGTCCCACCTGCTGCTGGACCTGCGTGAGTTTCTCCGCCACCGGAGCAAGGGCCCTCAGGACCTCCGTTTCCTCCGAGGACCGCCCCGACAGCTCGCGGTTATGGCGTGCCAGCAGATCCCGTTCCGCGGTGGCTGCGGCGAGGGCCGAGGTTGCGCTCCCTACCCGGTTCACGGCGTCGTCGAGCTCGGTCCTCAATGCATCAGCACGCCGACGCATCAGCAGGGCGACAACGATTCCTCCTCCTCCGCAGCCCAGCACGAACGCAAGGAAAACCAGAACAACCGCGAAACCATCCATGTCTCCACTGTCCCAGCAACCTGCGACATTTCTGCCGGGCCGCTCCGGCGAAGGCGCAAGGGCTCCCACCCGGCACGGGCTCCGAGGCCCGGTAGACTGTACTCCCGTGGCTCTTACTATCGGCATCGTCGGCCTGCCCAACGTCGGCAAATCAACCCTTTTCAACGCGCTGACCCGCAATAACGTTCTCGCCGCGAACTATCCGTTCGCCACCATCGAACCGAATGTCGGCATGGTCAGCCTTCCTGATCCGCGTCTTGCACAGCTCGCCGAGGTCTTCGGGTCCAAGCAGATCCTGCCGGCGACCGTTTCTTTCGTGGACATCGCGGGTATCGTCAAGGGCGCCTCGGAGGGTGAGGGACTCGGGAACCAGTTCCTTGCGAACATCCGCGAGGCGGAGGCGATCGCTCAGGTCATCCGCGTGTTCGACGACCCCGACGTGGTTCACGTGGACGGCAAGGTCGATCCCCGGTCGGACATGGAGACCATCAACACCGAGCTGATCCTGGCCGACCTGCAGACCCTCGAAAAGGCGATCCCGCGCGTCGAGAAGGAAGTCAAGATCAAGAAGCGCGAGGTAGCGCAGCTCACCGCGATGCAGGCGGCCCAGGCCGTCCTGGAACGCGGCGACACCATCTTCTCCTCGGTGAGGAGCGACAAGCTGGAAATGGAGCACCTGCGCGAGCTGAGCCTGCTCACCGCAAAGCCCTTCATCTATGTGTTCAACGTGGACGACGCCGTCCTCGGGAACCCGGAGCGCCAGGAGGAGCTGCGTGCCCTCGTCGCCCCCGCCGACTCCATCTTCCTCGACGCCAAGCTCGAGGCCGACCTCGTTGAGCTCGACGAGGCCGAAGCCCGCGAGATGCTCGAAATGAACGGCCAGGAGGAATCAGGGCTGGATCAGCTGGCGCGCGTCGGCTTCCATACCCTCGGACTACAGACCTACCTCACCGCAGGCCCCAAGGAAACCCGTGCGTGGACCATCAAGAAGGGTGCCACCGCGCCAGAGGCTGCAGGGGTTATCCATTCCGACTTCCAGCGGGGATTCATCAAGGCCGAGGTCGTCCACTTCGCGGACCTCATGGACGCCCGGACCATGGGTGAAGCCAAGTCCCGCGGCAAGGTGCGTATCGAAGGCAAGGAATACGTGATGTCCGACGGCGACGTGGTGGAGTTCCGCTTCAACGTCTAGTTCCTTGGTTTGTCGAGGTCGGCCGCTCCCGTCCGCATCGACGTTTGGCATTTGCGGCCTTCCGTGCAAGGTATGAGCCAGATGTGACACATTCATGTCGTGGAGATTGATGGCGCAGCCGCAGCCGCCGATGCGACCGACGGGGAGGCGCTGCCCGATGGCACCGCCGCGCCCGTGACACGCGCGGACGCGGCATGGTTCACCACCGTGGTCCACGAGCATGCGACCGCGCTCGTGCGTTACTTCGCCCGCCGCGGCCCGTGTCAGGACGCCGAGGATCTCGCCGCCGAGGTCTTTGCGATCGCCTGGCGTCGACGCGATGACGTTCCTCCCGAGGCTGTCTTGCCTTGGCTGTACCGCACCGCGGGATTCACGCTCGCTAACCACCGCCGCAAACACATCGACCTCCCCATCGACGTGGTGCCGGAGTCGGGCAGGGCGCGCGTCAGCGAGGATCCCGAACTGAGCCTGCTGTTCGACGCCGAACTCCGAGGTGCGCTCGCGAGCGTCGGGGAACGCGACCGTCAGATCCTGCTCCTGCACGCGTGGGAGGGTCTTGACGGTGCGGAACTCGCGGAGGTGCTCGGCATTTCCCGCTCCGGGGCGGATGCCGCCCTCTCCCGGGCTCGCACGCGGCTGCGGAGCGCCTGGCAGGAACGCCTCTCGTTCTGATGCGCGTGCAAGGTTCTGGCAGTAGCGCACATATCCGTATGTTAACCGCACTCACGGAGGGTGAACGACATGAATCACGACAATGAGCTCGACCCGGTCGCGCGACTGAGCGCCGCCGACCCCTCCGCCGATGTCGAAGCCCGTGCAGGGTTCGCCGACGACGTCGTGGCCCGAACCCTGGAGGAGCCTCTGGCCGAACCGGCCGCGGTGGCCGATCTGAGCTCCGAGCGTGCGCGCAGGCGCCCCCGGTGGTTTCCGTACGTCGCGGTCGCTGCGTCGCTCGCGATTGTCGGCAGTGCCGGATTCGGCATCGGTGCCTCGACCGGTGGGGGCATGAACCTCGCTGATCGCGCAGCACCGGCCATCTCGTTGCAGACCGGCGCCGGAACAGGCGGCATTGCACCGGAAATGGGCGGGTCGCGGGACGACGCAGTGCACGGTGGCCTCGGGGGCGCCGCGAATGCGCAGTCGAAAATGGGGGCCGACATGATGTACCCCTACGGATTCGGCCGCAATAGCTTCAGCTCGGAGGGCTTGTCCACGGCAGCGGGCTCGGCATCGGCATACACCTTCGACGCGCGTGCGGCGTCGAACGCTGAGGAGGTCGCCGCTCTCGCCGCCGCGCTCGGTATCGAGGGAACGGTGGTCGAACTTAAGGATGGAGCCTGGATGGTGGGATCCCAGGACGGCACAGCGTCGTCTCTCTCGGTGAGCCTCGATGGGGTGCTCCGCTTTTATTTCACAGACCCGCTGATCAATCCGTGGGCGTGCGGTATGAGCGAGCAGCCGGTCGCGCCGGACACATTAGTCGAACCGTGCGATCCGCCCACTGATCTACCCGGTGAGGATGCCGCGATCGATGCCATGCGCTCGATCATCGACGCGGCCGGGCGCGACCCCGGGGCGTTTGAGTTTGCTTCTGAGACGGGGGAGGGCTCGCACACGCGGAACGCCCAGGCATGGCCCGTCGTCGACGGGCAGCGCATCGACCAGGGTTGGTCCCTGGAACTCACAGTTGCCGGTGTGCACAGCGCTTCAGGCGTTCTCGCTGGCATCGTCCCGCTCGGCGAGTACCCCGTCGTCAGCGAACAGGAAGGATTCGAGCGCCTCTCGGACCCGCGGTTCGGCGCCCAGATGACGAGCCTCCCCATCGCCCTGCGTGAGCAGACCGACATCGGAACCTCCGAGTGGGTGCCTCCGACCGAGCCGCCGTCGACTCCCGCGGCGGGTACATCTCTCTCCTGGCCCGTCAACACGGTCGATATCGTGAGCGCTCGGCTCGGACTAGCGAGCCAGTGGCAGGCCGACGGGAGCGTGCTCGTTGTTCCCGCCTATGAGTTCACGGATGCTGACAGCGGCACGTGGTCGGTTGTCGCCGTCGCCGAGCCCAAGCTCGACTTCGCGATTGACTAGCTGGACTTTATTTTCAACTTCGGGGCGTTGCCACAGTTCAGAAAGAGCCTCAAGGCACACCCGCGGCCTGGCGCGAGCAACAGGTCGAGGAAGCTGGAGCTCGGCACTGGGAAAGTGGCGAGTGGCCTTCAAACCGAGCGCAAAGCGCAGGAGGAAGCGGTAGCGGCCAAGACTGAGGGGAAGGCCCGGAGGAGAGAAACTGACCGCAAACGCCGAGCCGCGAAGAATGCAGCGGCGGAAGTCCTTAGTCTTCTAGGGCGCAAAGTCCCGCCTGGTCGGCTGTGGCAAGAGATTGATCCGTTGCGGAACGCGGTGGAGTTCCGCTTCAACGTGTAGGTGAGTACGGGTCGAAGGCAGGAAGCGACAGTCGTCCAGTTCCGTTTCGATACCCGGTGCAGCGATACTCTCGGCGCAAGGTAATCCCTCTATCGTTAGGGCATGAACTCCGGCCCGCGTGTTCGCCTCGTGCTGCCGCACCAGCTCTTCGACCAGCATTTCGAAGCCGCTGGCGACACCGTGTTCCTACTCATCGAGCATGACCTTCTTTTCCGCCAGTACGCGTTCCATTCCCACAAGCTGGTGCTGCACCGCGCGTCGATGACCCGCTTCGCCCGTCGCCTGAGCGAGCACGGCTACGGGGTCGAAGTCCTCAGAAGCGATTCCGACCATAGCTCCTCCGATCAGCTCGCCGGGTTCGTCCGGGATCGCAACCCGGTGCAGGTGACCTGGTTCGACGTGGTCGATGACTGGCTCGAGCGGGATCTGTTCGCGGCGCTCGCCGACGGCGGCTACCAGATGCGCCGGAAAGATGTGTTCGAGACACCGAACTTCCTCACCGACCGGAAGCAGATCGATGACTGGTTCTCCCACAATGACTCCCGAATGCAGGACTTCTACGAGTGGCAACGCCGTCGACTCGGCATTCTGCTCGACGACGGAGAACCCCTCGGCGGGAGGTGGTCCTTCGATGCTGAAAACCGCAGGAAGCTTCCCCGCGGTTACACCCCCCAGGTCGTGGGCCGTTTCGCGCGCCACCCCGTCCTCCGGCGCGAAGGGACTCTCGACATCGAAGCGCTGATGGGGGACGAGGTCGATGACGGGAGGCATCACGAGGTGGACCTCGCGATCGCCTGGGTCAGTGCGGAGTTCCCGAACGCTCCGGGTGACCCCCACCTGTTCGCCTGGCCCACCAGCGGCGACGAAGCGCGTCAGCACCTGCAGGAGTTCGTCCGCGAACGGCTCGACGAGTTCGGGCCCTACGAGGACGCGATTTCCACTGCTCATCCATTCATCGCCCACGGCCTGCTGACGGCAGCGCTGAACATCGGGTTGCTGGACCCGCGGGACCTCGTACGGACGGTACTCGAAGGAGCCGATTCCAATACCCCACTCGCCTCCGTGGAGGGGTTCGTGCGGCAGGTGATCGGCTGGCGGGAATACATGCGAGCCACTTACCGGATCAGCGGCCGTCAAATGCGTACCTCGAATCACCTCAACCACCAGAACGCGCTCGGGGCTGGGTGGTGGGACGCGAGCACCGGACTGGCCCCCGTGGACATGGTCATCTCCCGCGTGCTCGCCACCGGGTATGCCCACCACATCGAGCGGCTGATGGTGCTCGGCAACGCGATGTCCCTGCTGCGGATCCATCCTGATCGGGTATACGAGTGGTTCATGGAGCTGTTCATCGACGCGTACGACTGGGTGATGGTCCCCAATGTCTATGCGATGAGCCAGTTCGCTGCGGGGGAGGAGATCACCACGAAACCCTATGTGTCGGGCAGCAACTACCTGCGAAAGATGTCGGACCTCCCCGCAGGGGAGTGGAGGGCCGATTGGGATGGTCTGTACTGGATGTTCATCGAGGATCACCGCGCGCTCCTGGGAACGAACCCCCGCATGCGGATGGTCGTCTCCCTGCTTGAGAACATGGACCTGAATACCTTGAACGAGCATCGACGCCGTGCCGGGGCGTTCCTCGACGGCGGGCACGAAACGGCGCTGTTGAAAATGACGACGCGCGGAAACACCCGTCAATCGTGAACGTGCCCGGGACGGCCACGCCCGTGGAATTCGCCGGACCGTGGTCCTTGTGCCGGATGCCGCAACTCGCTAGGGGGTAACCTTCGCCGTTTCCGGCCCTGGAGGGCGGCGACTCGCCATGAGTCGAGCCTGGAAGCAGGTGATCGGGCAGTCACGCGAAGGTGCTACCTGTATTAAGTCTCCCTATGCAGGTAGCTCAGCCGTCATCCGGCCTTTTCCGCTGCACCGTACTGCGGGTTGAACGTCGCCAGGTACTGCTGGACGGCGCTTTCGCTGACGCGGTACGAGCGACCGAAACGAATCCCGTCGAGCGCCCCGGACTGCAGCAACCGGTACACGGTCATCTTTGATACCCGCATCACCTCTGCCACCTCCGCGACTGTAAGGAGGTCTCTCGGAAGTTCAGTATTCGGCATTTCTCATCTATCCGATCTCTCAGGGCGTCGTCAGGGACCCGGTCGGTCTCACCGGGCCGGGAAGGCATTACCAGCCCTCTATCCTAGCTAATAGGAAGCCAGCTTATTATCATTTCGTGTCCCTGCTCACACTGCATCAATCCGCGGGGCCGGGCTTTGGCGGATCAGACGGGTTTGGTTGCTTTTCGATAACAACAATGCCCGGCCTCCCGATTCGTTACCTGCGAGTAACACGGCGCGGTTAGGATTCTGCTCATGTGAGGCACGCCACTTCCATGAAGTGCGTGTCCACCGTCATGTAACACGACATGAAGTGAAGCTGGTTCCACACCACGGAACAAGGAATAGGAGGCGGAATGCGTTTCGGACGTACTTCCAAAGCTGTGGGGGTTGCTGCTGTTGCAGCACTCGCACTGAGCGCCTGCGCTGCCAATACCGGTACTGAAACTACCGAAGGCGACGAGGCTGAAGCGACCGGCGGAGAAGTCCGTGTGGTCGAGGTGAACGCATTCAGTTCATTCAACTCGGGTACCTCGGAGGGCAACGTTGATATCAACGGCAAGATCGCCTATGCGACCCACTCGGGGTTCAACTACATCAACAATGACCTCGAAGTAGTACCGAACGAAGACTTCGGCACCTATGAGGTTCTTTCGGAAGATCCCCTGAGTGTGAAGTACACAGTGAACGAAGGCGTGAACTGGTCCGACGGCGAACCGGTTGACGCGGGCGATCTCCTCCTTGCGTGGGCAATCGGTTCCGGTAACTTCAACGACTCGACCACCGACGACGCCGGGGAAGTGACCTCCGGCACCACCTACTTCGACTACGCGGGCGACACCAGCGGTCTCGGCCTGACCGAGCTTCCCGAGGTGGGTGATGACGGCCGCTCGATCACCCTGGAATACTCCGAACCGTTCGCCGACTACGAAGTCGCGTTCGGCACGATGACCGAGGGCGGCATCGGCATGCCGGCGCACGTCGTCGCCACCAACGGTGGCCTGGCCGACGAGGACGCGCTGGTCGAACTCATCCAAACAGCCCCTGAGGGCGACCCCGCTGCTCCCGAGGAACGCCCGGAACTTCAGGCAGTTGCGGATTTCTGGAACGCCGGGTTCGACACCAAGTCGCTGCCGACCGATCCGTCGCTGTACCTCTCCAACGGCCCGTACATCGTATCCGCCATCACGCCCGACCAGTCGATGACGCTTACGCGCAACGAGGATTACGACTGGGGACCCATGCCCAGCGTCGACGAAATCACCATCCGCTACATCGGTGAGGCACCGGCCCAGGTACAGGCACTGCAGAACGGCGAAGTGGACATCATCGCCCCGCAGGCGTCCGCAGACACCGTCGAGCAGCTCGAAGCACTCGAGGGCATCACCGTAGAGCGCGGAAACCAGCTGTCCTATGACCACCTGGACCTCAACTTCTCCGGCGTCTTCGCTGAGGAAAGCGTGCGGGAGGCGTTCATGAAGACTGTTCCCCGCCAGCAGATCGTCGACTCGATCATCAAGAAGCTCAACCCTGACGCCGCGCCGCTCGATTCGCAGCTCTTCCTGTCCGACCAGGAAGGCTACGAGGAAACCGTGGAGAACAACGGTTCCGCGGAATACGCCGAGGTCGACATCGAAGGTGCACGGGAACTCCTCGCCGGAGCCACTCCCGATGTCCGCATCATGTACAACCGGGACAATCCGAACCGCCTCGACGCGTACACGCTGATCGCGGAGTCCGCATCGCAGGCCGGTTTCAATGTCATCGACGGAGGCCTCGGAGCATCCGACTGGGGCGCAGCGCTCGGTAACGGTACCTATGACGCAAGCATCTTCGGCTGGATCAACTCGGGCGTCGGAGTCTCCGGTGTTCCGCAGATCTTCAAGTCCGCGAACGGCTCGAACTTCAACGGGTTCTCGAGCCCCGAAGCCGACGCGCTCATGGATCAGCTGATCGTCGAAACCGATCCGGAGGAGCAGAAGCGCCTCCAGATCGAAATCGACAAGTACATCTGGGATTCGAACTACGGATTGCCGCTGTTCCAGGTTCCTGGTGTCGATGCCTACAGTGACACCGTCACCGGTGTCGCCTACATGCCGAACCAGACAGGCGTGTGGTGGAACTTCTGGGACTGGGAAGTAGTCCAGTAACAATCAGCACGAATTAGTCGGTCAACCGGGAGGCGCCGGACCAGTAGTCACTGGTTCCGGCGCCTTTCGGCGTGAGCCGATCTGGTGAACGCGTCTACCAGAGTGAATCAAGTGATCGGGAAGCGTCGAATTCCACCCTTCGGTGACCTGCATTACACTGACGCGGTGGGACGCTGAATCCCATGGGGACCTACTTTGAGGCAAAGAAAATATGGTGACTTACATCGTGCGGCGTCTGGTGACTGCCGTCCTGATCCTGTTCGGTGCGTCGTTCCTCGTGTACCTCCTGACAGCGGCGTCGGGTGATCCCCTGGAAGACCTGCGGGCAAGCAGCGCGCCGAACCGCGACCAGCTCATCCAGGCCCGTTCGGAGCTCCTGGATCTGGACACACCAGCGCCGCTGCGCTACTTCGGCTGGCTGTCGGGCGCAGTCAAGTGCGTGGTGCCGTTCATCGGCTCCTGCGACCTCGGCCGGAGCATCCAGGGGGAGGCGGTGGTCGATGCTCTTGCCCGCGCAATGGGCAATACGATCCTCCTCGTCACCACGGCCACGATCCTTGCCATCATCATCGGCGTATCGCTCGGGATCATCACCGCCCTGCGTCAGTACAGTGGGCTGGACTACGGTGTCACCTTCATGGCATTCCTTTTCTTCTCCCTGCCGATCTTCTGGCTGGCGGTGCTCCTCAAGGAATTCGGGGCAATCGGCTTCAACAACTTCCTGGCGGACCCGGAAATACCGTTGACCACACTCCTGGTGGTCGCCTTCGCCAGCGGCGTCATCTGGGCGGTCTTCGCCGGCGGCTCACCAAAACGGAAAGGTGTGGCCTTCCTTCTGGGCGCTGTCCTGGCGGGCGGACTGCTGGCCCTGCTCGACGCGGTCGGCTGGTTCGTCGAGCCGGGCCTCGGTCCCGTCGTCATCCTCGTATCGGGAGTGGCCATCGCCTATGGTGTCACCCTGCTCACCGCAGGCCTGAAGAACCGCCGTGCCCTCGGTTCCGCCCTCATCATGGTTGCGCTGGGCCTGGTGGCCTACTACGTGGTGAACCCCCTGCTTGCCGGAGCGACCATCTGGCTGATCATCCTCCTCGCAGCGATCACCATGCTGGTCGGCCTCGTCGTGGGGTACTTCATGGGCGGCTACGACCGCGGCCAGAGCATGCGCTCCGCCGCGCTCACCGGGCTCCTCATGGGCGGACTGATCGTCCTCGATCGATTCATGGTCACCTGGCCGCTGTACACCGGCAACTCCCGTGTCCGGGGCAGGCCCATTGCCACGATCGGAGCATCGACCCCGGGACTGGAGGGCGATTTCTGGATTTCAGGCCTCGATTCCTTTACGCACCTCCTGCTGCCGACCCTCGCACTGCTGCTTGCATCCCTGGCGAGCTACAGCCGGTACTCCCGTGCCTCGATGCTCGAAATCATGAGCATGGACTACATCCGCACGGCACGGGCGAAAGGGCTCTCGGAGCGGACCGTTGTCATGAGGCATGCATTCCGGAACGCCCTGATTCCGCTCGCTACGCTGGTCGCCTTCGATATCGGAGCGCTGATCGGTGGTGCTGTCATCACGGAGCAGGTGTTCGCTTTCGCAGGCATGGGCCAGCTCTTCATCTCGGCACTGGCGCGGACCGATCCGAATCCGATCATGGGGTTCTTCCTCGTAGTCGGCATCCTTGCCCTTGTCTTCAACCTCATCGCCGACCTCGTCTATTCGTTCCTCGACCCACGCGTAAGGGTGAAAGCATGACCATTCAGCGCTCCTCGAAGTCCCCGGGTGACGAGCCCGGGCCCTCGCCCATAGCAGGAGGGGCGGCACCCGAGGCGGATCCGGTCGGCCTCTCCCAGGGCCAGATCGTCCGCAAGCGGTTCTTCGACAACACAGCAGCAATCATCAGCCTCGTGGTTTTTGCGCTCGTCCTGATCCTTTCCTTCTCGTCGCTGGGTTTCGCGGGCATTCCGGGTTGGTGGAAGTACAACCACACGGAATTCCTGCCCGTCGTCAACGGCGGCTCACCCACCTTCAGCAATATCTTCGACTGGGGTGACCACCCCTTCGGGCAGGACGCCATCGGACGCGACTACTTCGCGATGACGATGCGGGGAGCGCAGAATTCGATCATCATCATGTTCCTGATCGGGGCGATCTCGGGAATCGTCGGCGTGGTCATCGGCGCGTGCTCCGGCTACTTCCGCGGAATGACGGAGGCCGTGCTCATGCGGTTCACCGACATCATCATCATCATCCCCCTCATCGTGCTCGCGGCGGTTCTGGGACGCAACGTCGGCGCATCACTCGGCGAGGGTGTCCGCGTGTACTTCCTCGGGATCTTCCTCGGGCTCATCGCCTGGACCGGCATGGCGCGCCTGGTGCGGGGAGAGTTCCTGTCCCTGCGCGAACGCGAGTTCGTCGACGCGGCGAAAATCGCCGGCGCTTCGAACCGACGGATCATCTTCAAGCACATCCTGCCGAATGCGGTAGGCGTGATCATCGTCAACACCACCCTCCTGATGGCTGCCGCGATCCTCCTTGAGACCGGCCTGAGCTACATCGGGTTCGGTGTGCAGGCGCCCGATGTGTCCTTGGGACTGAACATCAGCCAGAATGAGCAGGCTTTCCAGACGCGGCCGTGGCTGTTCTGGTTCCCGGGACTGTTCATCGTGCTGATCTGCCTCACCATCAACTTCATCGGTGACGGGCTCCGGGACGCCTTCGACCCGCGGCAGAAGAAGTTCAACGCCCGCAAGGCGGGAACCGCAACGTGAGCCCGTTCGACGGTCCTGCCTCAGGCGGCGCCCTGTGTGCCGACGCTGGCGGCGAGAAAGACCAGGGCCGGAAGCATGAGGATCCAGTTCACACGGCGGTTGACGGGCGCGGTATCCGTCTGGTCGACGTCGAGCTCGCCGTTGTCGATCATCGTTTCCCAGCGGGACCGCACCAGGAACGCCGCGTAGCCGGAGTCGGTATGTTTGAGGTCGCCCGGCCGAACCGACGCCCCGGGACCGTAACTCGATGCCGGCAGGTTGGTCAGGTGCTCCACCTTGCCGGCATGCGTTCCCCACACTCCGGGTGCGGGTGCCGCCCAGGCGGAGTAGGCCCGGCGGGGAGTGACCAGCTTCAGGGCGTACTTCGTGTCCACATGGACAAGCGCGGCCCAGGGAACGCTGATCGTCACCAGCGGATTCCGCAGGGTGACGGCGGTGCGGTCCACGACGACGGTAGGGTACCAGAACAGCCACCACGCCCCATAGGCCACCGCGAGCAGGGGCCACGCTCCCAGCAGCCCTGCCGGACCGTCGGTCGCGACCAGCGACACCAGACCCGTCCCGACCAGGACGAAAGCGATAAGGGTGAACCATTTGCTGGTCCGCGGTTTGAACACCGTGGTACCGGTGGCGGGTGTGCTCATAGCCCTATAGTTTCAGGATTTTCGGCCGACCGGGGGCAGCATGCCGTTCCCGCGCACTCTGGCCGGCCACCAGCGGAAGGAAGCAAACCATGACTCCGGACCTCATCGGCAGTGCCGACGACTCACGAGTTGTCCCTTCGAGCGGACAGGGGCCGGTCCTTGAGGTCCGGAACCTGTCAGTGCATTTCGGCGTAGAGAAGAAATGGGTACCGGCAGCGGTCAACCTCAACTATCACGTCAACGCCGGCGAAGTGCTCGCGATCGTCGGTGAGTCGGGATCGGGCAAAAGCGCCAGCTCCATGTCCCTGCTGGGCCTGCTGCCGTCCAACAGCCGAGTGACGGGCCAGGTCCTGCTCAACGGCAGATCGGTTCTCGACCTGTCTCCCGCCAAGCTGCGCCAGGTGCGAGGCAACGACGTCGCGGTGATCTTCCAGGAGCCCATGACCGCCCTGAATCCCGTGTACACGGTGGGGTTCCAGATCGTCGAGACACTTCGGCTCCACAACGAGATCTCGCCGGACGAAGCCAAGCAGCGGGCCCTGCGCCTGCTCGCGCTCGTCGAACTCCCCGACCCCGAGAAGGCCTACAAGTCCTACCCCCACCAGCTCTCGGGTGGTCAACGGCAGCGGGCGATGATTGCGCAGTCCCTCTCCTGTGACCCGAAACTCCTGATCGCCGACGAACCGACCACGGCCCTCGATGTGACGGTCCAGGCGGAAATCCTCGATCTCATGAGGAACCTGCGCAGCAAGCTCAACAGTGCGATCGTGCTCATCACCCATGACATGGGAGTAGTGGCGGATCTCGCGGACCGGATCGCCGTCATGCGACGGGGGGAGATCGTCGAGACGGGATCCGTCTCGGAGATCTTCGGCAATCCCCAGCATGAGTACACGCGGGCTCTGCTGGCTGCGGTTCCGCACCTTGGCCAGGGCGGGGGACAAGGCGACGACGTCGACGTCGACGCCGCGCTGGCCGCAGCCACCCACACCGAACTGACCGGTGTCGACGCCGACGAGCTGGAACGCCGCGAGCGGAACGTACTGGCAGGCCTGGGGGAGGATCCATCCGCCGACCCGATCACCGCGGATCCGATCCTCGAGCTCGTCGACGTCGCCATCGACTATCCGAAACAGGGAAGGGTTCCTGCCTTCCGTGCGGTGGAGGGCGCCAACCTCACGATCTACCCGGGCCAGGTCATCGGGCTCGTGGGGGAATCGGGCTCGGGCAAGACGACCATCGGTCGCGCTGCCGTCGGGTTGCTGCCGGTCGCCGAAGGATCCCTCAAAGTGGTTGGAACCGATATCTCCGGCTTCAAACCGACCTCGAGGGAGCTTGCAGCGGTCCGTCGGCACGTCGGAATGGTGTTCCAGGACCCGGCGTCGTCCCTGAACCCGCGACTGCCGATCGGCGAGAGCATCGGCGAGCCGATGTTCCTTGCAGGAGAGGCGAAGGGTGCCGCCCTGCAGAAGCGGATCGAAACGCTCCTCGACCAGGTGGAACTGCCGCGGTCCTACCGGAACCGCTACCCCCACGAGCTGTCCGGCGGCCAGAAGCAGCGCGTCGGCATCGCCCGGGCCCTCTCGCTCAAGCCGAAGCTGATGGTGGCCGATGAGCCGACGTCGGCCCTCGATGTTTCGGTGCAGGCGCGGGTGCTCGAGCTTTTCCAGAACCTGCAGCGGGAGTTGGGCTTCGCGTGCCTCTTCGTCACCCATGACCTCGCCGTCGTGGACGTGCTGGCCGACCATATCTGCGTCATGAAACGCGGCAGGATCGTTGAACAGGGTACCCGTGACCAGATTCTCCGCAGCCCCCAGAACCCCTACACCCAGCGGCTCCTGGCCGCGGTTCCGTTGCCCGACCCGGAGAAGCAGCGTGAACGGCGTGAACTGAGGGCAAAGCTCCTCGCGTCCTCCGACTAGGCCTGCGCAGGCGCCATGTCGAGTCCGGTCTGGAAACCGGGGGCAGGGATGCGACCGATCAGGAATTGTACACTTCGCCAAGGGCATCGCCAGATGTTAACAGGGAACTCGTAGGCGGAGGAATGGATGAGATGCCGCGCCTCCGGGCGTAGGGTGAAAGGCATGTCTACTTCCATCGAACGTTCCGAAGAGCCACCCGGGGGCAGCATACGGCATCCTCCTTCTTCACCTGTGCCGGATGCAACCGACCGGACGGACCGCAACTCCGTCGATAAGCCGGTGCTTTTCATCTCCCTGGTGGTCGTGCTGGCGCTGCTGCTGATCGGGGTTCTCTTCCCCACCGGCTTCTCCACGGTGACGACCGGCATCCTGGGCGGACTGGTGACCAACTTCGGCTGGGCGTTCGTCCTGTCGGCCACCGGATTCGTCATCTTCGCGCTGTTCCTCGCCTTCAGCAAGTACGGCAGGATCACGCTCGGGAAGGATGGCGAGAAGCCCGAATACTCGACGATTTCCTGGATCGCGATGATGTTCAGCGCCGGCATGGGCATCGGACTCATGTTCTACGGGGTCACCGAGCCGATCACGCACTACCTGACCCCGCCGATCGCGGGAATCGAGCCGGGATCGGAAGCGGCCGCTCGCGAGTCCATGAACTACACGCTTTTCCACTGGGCCATTCATCCCTGGGCGATCTATGCCGTCGTCGGTCTTGCCCTGGCCTATTCGGCCTACCGCAAGGGCCGGGGAGCGGGATTCAGTGAGGCGTTCACGCCCCTGTTCCGGGGGCGCCCGACACCCAAGGGATTGCGCGCGATCGATGTCTTCGCAATCTTCGCCACACTCTTCGGTTCGGCGACCTCGCTTGGTCTGGGAGTGCTCCAGATCAACGGAGGACTTACCGAGGTCTTCGGGATGGGCAACAGCCTCGGGATCCAGATCGGGATCATCGCCGTCCTGACCTTCTGCTTCGTGATTTCCGCAGTGAGCGGCATCAGCCGGGGCATCAAATGGTTGTCCAACGGCAACATGATCCTGGCCCTCGCGCTCCTGTTCTTCCTCTTCGTCGTCGGCCCTACGGTCTTCATCCTCGAGCTGATCCCGGCATCGGCCGGTAGTTACCTCGTCAACCTCCCCCAGATGGCAACGAGGACCGGGGCCTTCGGCGGACATGAATGGCTCGCCGCCTGGACAATCTTCTACTGGGCCTGGTGGGTCTCCTGGACCCCGTTCGTCGGATCCTTCCTCGCGAAGATCTCCCGCGGAAGAACTATTCGCGAGTTCGTGATCGGCGTCGTCGCCGTCCCCAGCGTCATCAGCGTCATCTGGTTCAGCGTATGGGGAGGCTCGGCCCTGACCGCACAGAACTCGGGGACCGATATCGCGGCAGCGAACGCCGAAAGCCAGGAATCCGCCATGTTCGCACTCCTTGCAGAGCATCCGCTGGCCGCAGTCACCTCGGTCCTGGTGGTAATCCTTGTTGCCGTGTTCTTCATTTCGGGCGCGGATGCCGCATCGATCGTGCTCGGCTCGCTGTCCTCGTTCGGAGCGGCCGTTCCGAAGAGGTGGCTGACCATCCTGTGGGGGACCCTGACTGGTGCAGTAGCAGCTGTGCTGCTGTCGGTAGGTAGCCTCGGCGCGCTCCAGACCGTAACGATCATCGCTGCGGCCCCGTTCGTCCTGATCATGATCGGGCTGTGCATCGCCCTGATGATCGACCTGGCTCGTGATCCGGCAGTGGCCGGCACTCGGTCCCGGAAGGCATCCCGGAGGGATGAACCGGTAGGCATCGAGGCCGGTCAGTAGCTCCCGCGGCGCCGTCCTGGGCCATCACTGATCGAGCAACATCGCGCGAAAGGGAACTCCGTCGGGGTTCCCTTTCTCGCGTCTTCCCAGGGGACGGCCGGCTGGTGCGGACGAGTGGCCGGTGCGCGGACGCTCGCTCCTGTTCCGGCGGTGCATTAGGTCTGTTTTTGCCTAGCGCTTAGACTGGTAGCGGGTGTGCATTGTAGCCGCCGTCATTTCCCCGCAGAAGATACTGAATTGAGTCCTTACGCATGTCTGAAACCACAGGCAACACCGCTGTCCGCAGCGATCTCCGCAATGTAGCCATCGTGGCTCACGTTGACCACGGAAAAACCACACTGGTCGACGCCATGCTCAAGCAGACCAACTCCTTCGCTGCCCACGGCGACGTGGCGGACCGGGTCATGGACTCCGGCGACCTCGAGCGCGAGAAGGGCATCACCATCCTGGCCAAGAACACCACGGTGTTCTACGACGGCCCCTCCGCCAAGGGCGAGACGATCACCATCAACGTGATCGACACCCCGGGCCACGCCGACTTCGGCGGCGAAGTAGAGCGCGGGCTCTCCATGGTCGACGGCGTCGTCCTCCTCGTGGACGCCTCCGAGGGACCGCTTCCCCAGACCCGCTTCGTGCTGCGCAAGGCGCTTGCCGCCAAGCTTCCCGTCATCCTCCTGGTCAACAAGACCGACCGCCCCGACTCCCGCATCGAAGAGGTCGTCAGCGAGTCGATGGACCTACTCCTCGGCCTCGCCTCCGACCTCGCGGACGAGGTTCCCGATCTCGACCTGGATTCGATCCTCAACGTCCCGGTGGTCTACGCTGCTGCCCGTGCGGGAGCCGCCTCGCTCGAGCAGCCCGCCGATGGGACCATCCCCTCGAACGACAACCTGGAGCCGCTGTTCCAGACCATCATCGAGCACATCCCCGCTCCCCGCTACAACCCCGACGGCGTCCTCCAGGCACACGTGACCAACCTCGACGCGTCGCCGTTCCTCGGGCGCCTCGCACTGCTGCGTATCTTCAACGGAACGCTCCGCAAGGGCCAGACAGTCGCGTGGGCGCGCCAGAACGGCGAACTGAAGACAGTGAAGATCACCGAACTCCTTGCCACCAAGGCACTGGACCGTGTTCCCACCGACTCCGCAGGCCCGGGCGAGATCGTCGCCGTCGCCGGTATCGAGGGCATCACGATCGGCGAGACCCTGACCGACGTCGACAACCCCCAGCCGCTTCCGCTGATCACCGTCGACGATCCCGCCATCTCGGTGACGATCGGTATCAACACCTCGCCCCTGGCCGGCCGGGTCAAGGGCGCGAAGGTCACGGCGCGCCAGGTGAAGGACCGCCTGGACAAGGAGCTCGTCGGCAACGTCTCCCTGCGTGTCCTGCCGACCGCGCGTCCCGACGCCTGGGAGGTCCAGGGCCGCGGCGAGCTTGCCCTCGCCATCCTGGTCGAGCAGATGCGCCGCGAAGGGTTCGAGCTCACCGTGGGCAAGCCGCAGGTGGTCACCAAGACCGTCGACGGCAAGATCCACGAGCCCATGGAGCACATGACCATCGACGTCCCCGAGGAGTACCTCGGCGGCGTCACCCAGCTCATGGCCGCCCGCAAGGGCCGCATGACCAACATGGCCAACCACGGAACGGGCTGGGTCCGCATGGAATTCATCGTTCCTGCACGCGGCCTCATCGGTTTCCGCACCCGGTTCCTCACCGACACCCGCGGTGCGGGAATCGCAGCCTCCATCTCCGAGGGCTACGAGCCGTGGGCAGGGGACATCGAGTACCGCACCAACGGTTCCATGATCGCCGACCGCTCGGGCGTCGTCACCCCGTTCGCGATGATCAACCTGCAGGAACGCGGCTCCTTCTTCGTCCAGGCGACCTCCGAGGTGTACGAGGGCATGATCGTCGGGGAGAACTCACGCGCCGATGACATGGACGTGAACATCACCAAGGAGAAGAAGCTCACCAACATGCGTGCGGCGTCATCCGACACCTTCGAGAACCTCACGCCGCCCCGCAACCTGACACTCGAGGAATCCCTCGAGTTTGCCCGCGAGGATGAATGCGTAGAGGTCACCCCGGAGTCGATCCGGATCCGCAAGGTGATCCTCGACGCCAATGAGCGCATGCGCGCCTCACGCTCACGCGCACGGGCATAACAACACCGCCATGCAGCTCGACGACGCCGGCCCCCCGATCTCAGTGGAGGGCCGGCGTCGGCCGTTAACGCGAGTACCCTCCCGTCCACGCAGTCCATCGCGGCGCCTCCCGACTGCGTCCCAGGGACGCCCCGGAACAACGCAGCCGGGGTCGCGGTGGGAAGGGATGGGGGCGGCTCTGCTCGGCGGCCTGCTTTCGGCTGTCCTCGGCACCGCACTGCACGGGCATGTCATCCATGCCGGAAACGCCGCGCTGCCGGTCGGCGCCGCGGCTGCGCTGCTCCTGACCGGGGCGGTTCTGGTCTGGTGCGGCCTGTGGGCCCGGAACATCATCGCCGCCGCACTGTGCGGAGGAACAGCCTATGTCGTCGTGGCGGCCCTCTCCAGCTCGTCGGAGACCCTCATCCTCACCGGCACCGGCGGCGGTCCGGCTCTTCCGGCTGCGTTCGCGGGGAACCTCTGGCTGTTCGGGCTCGCGCTGGTGAGCGTTCTCGGTGTGGCGGTGTGCGCCGTCGTGCTCCGGAAGTCCGCTTCAGCGGCCGGGGCCCGGGTCAGTCCGCGCTCCGGTCCAGGTGGTGCGCCAGCATGATCGACGTGGCAGTGCCGTCTTCGTCGGCATCGCCCGACGCGTACTCCTCGAAGATCTCGCGCACCCGGCCCATCATTTTCGTCCGGTTCTCCTCGTTGAGGCGGATCCCGAGCCGCCAGACATCGATTTCGGAAGGGCGGAGGCCCTCGATCTCCTGAAGGAAGGTCTCGACCAGGACCGGCGCCGCGTTCGGCATACTGGTTCGCCAGGACAAGCCCGTGGCACGGTAGGGAATTTCTTTCGCGCCGCGATTGCCGGTCCGTGGCTCCTCCGCGCGAAGGTAACCGGTCGAGAGCAGGGTGCGCACATGGTGGAGCGCCGTTGCGGGGTTCAGCTCCAGTGCCTCGGCTATTTCCTTGTTGGTCCTGCCCTTGTGAAGGCACAGGCGGAGGATCCGGAGCCGGAGGGGGGAGCTGAGTGCCCTTGCCCGTGCCTGGAACTCGTCGTCGTTTTCCATGCCTGAATCATACGCGAAAAGACCTGACCGATTGATCTTAGCCAATCGGTGACCCGACCGAACTACCCGTCAACGGCGGGGGCGGCGCGGCGGGGGAGGCGGCACGGTTTTCGCCGCGAAAACGGCTGACAGGCGGACCACGTCGTCCCCGCGCCGGGTACGAACAGTGCATTCGTGATCGTCGACGCCAAGAAGATCGCCGAGGGAGTCGGTGAATCCCTCGCCGAGGCGATGCCGCACCACAACCCGGGTGCCGGGAGCAAGGGAGCGGAGCAGTGCAACGGCCGGATCCATATCAGTAATGCTAGCGGCGGGTCCGTTCTTCGATGAGGGCTGACAGCGCGCGGGGATGCGGAGCGGCGGTCCGGGTTGCGTTAAGCTGGGGAAAGGACCAAGGTGCTCACCGCAGCACACCAGCTTCGAGGAAAGGCGTGGGACGTGACCTACGTAATCGCGCAGCCCTGCGTGGATGTCAAGGACAAGGCCTGCATTGAAGAATGCCCCGTCGACTGCATCTATGAAGGCGAGCGGTCGCTGTACATCCATCCGGACGAGTGTGTCGACTGCGGGGCCTGTGAGCCGGTCTGCCCCGTCGAAGCCATCTACTACGAGGACGACACCCCGGACCAGTGGGCCGAGTACTACAAGGCGAACGTCGAGTTCTTCGACGACCTCGGTTCGCCCGGCGGCGCGGCCAAGCTCGGGAACACGGGTAGGGACCATCCGATCATTTCCGTCCTTCCGCCTCAGAACCAGCCCGCGTGACGCATCCCGGGGAGGCACGCATCTTCGGACTCCGTCTGCCCGACTACCCCTGGGACGCGATGCGGCCCTACGTCGAGAAAGCCGCGCAGCACCCGGACGGAGCCGTCAACCTGTCGATCGGCACGCCCGTCGACCCCACCCCGGAAGTCATCCGGGACGCGCTCACAGCGGCGTCGGATGCTCCCGGCTACCCGACCACCCATGGCACTCCGGCCCTGCGCGAAGCGATCAGCGCCTGGTTCGCACGCCGCCGAGGTGTTCCTGGGCTCGATCCCGAAAACATTCTCCCCACCATCGGTTCGAAGGAGCTCGTTGCCTGGCTGCCCACCCTCTTGGGGTTGGGGGAGGGGGATGTCGTCGTGCGTCCCCGCGTCGCGTATCCCTCCTACGACGTCGGCGCCCTGCTCGCCGGGGCTACTCCCGTTGCCGCTGGTTCCCTGGCGGAGCTTGCGCCCGAAGTGAGGCAGAGGGTCCGTCTGGTGTGGCTCAACAGCCCGGCGAACCCCACGGGGGAGGTCCTCGATGCCGGAGCGATGAGGGCCGTGGTCGATGAGGCACGCAGCCTCGGTGCCGTGGTCGCCTCGGACGAGTGCTACGCCGAGCTGGGCTGGGGGCGCTGGGATCCGGAGCGGGGAGGGGAACCGGTGCCGAGTGTGCTCGATCCGCGCATCGCCGGCAGCAGTTCCGATCTCCTGCTCTCCATCTACTCCCTGAGCAAGCAGTCGAACGTCGCCGGTTACCGCGCCGCCTTCGTGGCCGGTGACGGGGCGATCGTCGCGAACCTCGTGAACTCGCGAAAGCACGCCGGTATGATCGTGCCTTTTCCCGTCCAGGAGGCCATGCGGGTTGCGCTCGGCGATGACGGACACGTCCAGCGGCAGAAGGACCTCTACCGGGGCCGGCGCGAGCGGCTCGTGCCCGCGCTCAGGTCCTTCGGTATGACGATCAGCAGTTCCGATGCGGGCCTGTATCTGTGGGCTTCCGACGGCGGTGCAACCTGGGACACCGTTGAGAGGTTCGCAAGCGAGGGCATTGTCGTCGGGCCCGGCACCTTCTATGGTGAGGCGGGTAGCGGTTTCGTGCGGGTGGCACTCACCGGCACCGACGAGCGTATCGATGCCGCTGTCGCGAGGCTCGCCCGGTGAGCAGCAGCGCTTCCACCACCGTGGTGACGGCATAACGACCCGGACCCGATTAGTGATCGGAGTGCTGATACCGGTAGCGTTTCAGGTGAATATGCCAACCTGCGGATGCAGTCGGGCAAGCGTTGCGAGAATTTCACTCCAGCTCCTGAAGGAGAGTCAATGACTGAGCAGAACAATGCCTCGCTGCACTACAACGGTGGCGAACTGAACCTTCCGACAGTGCCGGCAGTCGAGGGCAACAACGGTTACGACGTCTCGAAACTGTTGAAGCAGACAGGGAACGTCACTTTCGACCCCGGCTTCATGAACACGGCAGCGACGACGTCGGCAATCACCTACATCGACGGCGACGCCGGGATCCTGCGCTACCGCGGCTACCCCATTGAGCAGTTGGCGCAGAATTCGAGTTTCCTTGAGGTTTCCTATCTGCTGATCTACGGGAACCTGCCCACTCCCGAGGAGCTTTCTGCGTTCGATGGCCGGATTCGGCGCCACACGCTGCTGCACGAGGAACTCAAGGGATTCTTCGGCGGCTTCCCGCGCGACGCCCACCCCATGCCGGTGCTGTCCTCAGCGGTCTCCGCGCTCTCCACGTTCTACCAGGACTCCCTGGACCCGTTCGACGACGAACAGGTGGAACTCTCCACCTTCCGCCTGATGGCGAAGCTTCCGGTCATCGCCGCGTATGCGCACAAGAAGTCCATCGGACAGCCCATGCTCTACCCGGACAACTCCATGAACCTGGTGGAGAACTTCCTGCGGCTTTCCTTCGGGCTGCCGGCCGAGCCCTATGATGTCGACCCGATGATGGTCAAGGCGCTCGACCTGCTGCTCATCCTCCACGCGGACCACGAGCAGAACTGCTCTACGTCGACCGTCCGCCTCGTGGGTAGCTCCAACGCCAACATGTTCGCCTCGGTCTCCGCGGGCATCAACGCGCTCTTCGGCCCGCTGCACGGCGGCGCGAACGAGGCAGTTCTCAACATGCTGCGGGACATCAAGGCCAAGGGTATGCAGCCCGAGGACTTCATGGAGAAGGTCAAGAACAAGGAAGACGGCGTGAAGCTCATGGGCTTCGGGCACCGCGTCTACAAGAACTACGACCCGCGGGCCAAGATCGTCAAGGCCACTGCGCATGACATCCTGAGCAAGCTCGGCGGTAACGACGAACTGCTGGACATCGCCATGCGGATCGAGGAAAAGGCGCTGGCCGACGACTACTTCATCGAGCGCAAGCTGTACCCGAACGTCGACTTCTACACGGGCCTCATCTACAAGGCGATGGGATTCCCGGAAAAGATGTTCACCGTGCTCTTCGCCATCGGTCGCCTCCCGGGCTGGATCGCCCAGTGGCGCGAGATGATGCAGGACCCACAGACGAAGATCGGGCGCCCGCGCCAGCTCTACACGGGAGAGCCCGAGCGGAACTACCCCGCGCGCTGATCCGCGTCCAGTGATAGGTTGCCGGTATGGCTTCTTTCTTGGTGCGTCCCCGCAACGGCAAGATCATCGGTGGTGTCTGCGCCGCCCTCGCTACCCGCTTCGGCATCTCGAAGACACTCGTCCGCCTCGGTTTCGTGATTTTCGGCCTGGTAGGAATCGGGGAGCTGGTCTACATCGTGTTGTGGATCACCATCCCCAAAGCCTGATACCGGCCGCACCCTTGAACGACGGGCGCACGGATTTCATCCCCGTGCGCCCGTCGTTCTCCACCGTGGCTCCTGCCGGACGCTCGTGTCGAGTGACCTCGGCGCCACCCCGCATTCCGGCCAGGCCGTAGTCAGGCCTGCGGTGCGTAGCCCTGCGGGTTGTTCTTCTGCCAGCGCCAGTGGTCCTCGCACATCTCGTCGAGCGTGCGGACGGCCGACCATCCGAGGTCTGCCAGTGCCGATGACGGGTCCGCGTAGCTGACGGCGGCATCGCCCGGGCGCCGGGGCGCGAATTCGTAGGGTACGTCGGAACCTGCCGCGGCTGAGAACGCGGCGAGGACCTCGAGCACCGACGATCCGTTTCCGGTTCCCAGGTTCCAGCGGTGCACACCGCTATGTTGGGAAAGGTATCCGAGTGCGGCGAGGTGGCCTGCGGCGAGGTCCACCACATGGATGTAGTCGCGGATGCCGGTCCCGTCGGGCGTGGGATAGTCGTTTCCGAAGACCATCACCTTTTCGCGACGTCCCACCGCGACCTGCGCGACGAACGGCAGGAGGTTGTTGGGCGTGCCGGTGGGGTCCTCGCCGATCCTCCCTGACGGGTGTGCTCCCACAGGATTGAAGTACCTCAGCAGGGCAACATTCCAGCGTGGGTCGGCAGCTCCCACGTCGGAAAGGATGTCCTCGATCTGCTCCTTGGTGCGGCCGTACGGATTGACGGCGTCCAACGGCATTTTCTCGATGAGGGGCACTTCCTCGGAAGCGCCGTACACGGTGGCGGAGGAGCTGAAGACCATCGTCCGCACGTCGTGCGCGTCCATCACCCGCAGGAGGCTGATCGTGCCGCCCACATTGTTGTGGTAATAGTACAGCGGCTTGTCGACCGACTCGCCGACGGCCTTCAACCCCGCGAAGTGGATCACGGCGTCCACCTGCTCCTGCTCGAAGACCGTGCTCATGCCCTTCTCGTCGAGAAGGTCGACCTGATGGAAGGCCAATCGACGGCCCGCGAGCTCCTCGACGCGTTCCAGGGACGTTCTCGTGGAATTCGTGAGATTGTCGACCACGACGACGTCGTGTCCGGCTTCCAGCAGTGCCAGCGAGGTGTGTGAACCGATGTAGCCGCTGCCTCCGGTAACGAGAATTTTCATGCTGTCCAGTCTAGTTGTCCATAGCGGAAGCCGAAGGCACCGCAGCGATGGAGACGGTGAGCCCGTTCCCGGTCTCCGCCGGCAGCCACTCGCCCTGATCGCGTGTCCACTGCGAGCCGGAGAACGACACCGAATCGAGGGAGAGGGCATTCGCGTTGGCGACCGCCCAGTGCGCCTCGGCCCAACCCTGCGCTCCCTCGACCTCCCGGATGAGCGAACCCCCATCGATGAATCCGGTACGCTCGCCGAACAGGTTCGCCAGCTGGGACGCCACCGCTTCGACTGTTCCGGGTTGCTGGGAGTCCCGCAGCACGCAGGTAAGGGATGCAGCGGACTCACCGGTCAGGGCGGAGGCGAAGGCCCGGCCCTCCGGTTCGTGGTCCGCGTAGGCGTCGGGGAGCGCACTGCGCTGCACGGTTTGTGCCGCCTCGGTGATGGGAAGGCTCTCGTATCCCGGAACCCGCACCAGGGCGTCATAGAAGGCGTTGGTGGCATACAGCGGATCCATGATCTGTTCCTCGGTGCCCCAGCCCTGGGACGGCCGCTGCTGGAACAAGCCGCGGGAGTCAGGGCCGGCGTCGTCTCCGTAGTCGATATTCTCGAGCCCGGACTCCTGGATGGCCGCAGCGATCGCGATGGAAGCCGCCCGGGCGGGTAACCCCCGTGCCACTGCCACCCCTGCGATCAGTGCGGCATTCCGCGCCTGGGACGGCCGGAGCTCGTAGCTGTCCGGACCGACGGCCGCCGAGCACCGCTCGCGGACCAGCACCTGGGTGTCATTCACCCGAGTCACAGCAAGGTGGACGGCACCCGCCACGAGGCTGAGGAGCACCACCAGCACGACGGCGGCGCGCGCCCGGCGTCGTCGTCGCGCGGCGGCACCGCTGGAACGGTAGGGAGCTTGCACGCGCTATTGGTTCGCGTGCAGTGCAGGGTTGAGTGCGATCCCGTTGCCCCGGCGCTGGCGGGCTTCGACTACTCCCGTGGAGGAGTTCCGCAGGTAGAGCACCCCTGATTCGCCGGAGAACTCGGATGCCTTGACCACGGTGCCGTCCTGCAGGGTAAGTTTCGTCCCTGCAGTGATGTAAAGACCGGCCTCCACCACGCAGTCGTCGCCGAGGGAAATCCCCACGCCGGCCTCGGCGCCGAGGAGGCACCGCTCACCGATGGTGATCGTTTCCTTTCCACCGCCCGAGAGGGTTCCCATGATCGAGGCGCCTCCACCGATGTCGGACCCGTCACCCACCACGACTCCGGCCGAGATACGGCCCTCGACCATGGAGTGGCCGAGTGTTCCGGCGTTGAAGTTCACGAAGCCCTCGTGCATGACCGTGGTTCCCTCGGCCAGGTGGGCGCCGAGCCGTACGCGGTCGGCGTCGGCGATCCGCACACCGGCGGGCAGCACGTAGTCGACCATCCGCGGGAATTTGTCCACGGCGAAGACGGTGACCGGCCCACGGGCACGGAGCGCGAGGCGCACTGCATCGAAGCCCTTGACGGCGCACGGCCCGTAGTTCGTCCACACCACGTTGGAGAGCAGCCCGAACACGCCGTCCAGGTTGATGCTGTTGGGTGCCGCGAGCCGGGAGGACAGCAGGTGGAGGCGAAGATAGGCGTCAGCGGCATCGGCCGGAGCGGCGTCGAGGTCCGACGTCGTCTCCACTACCGTGGGTGTGGTCCGCCGCAGCGCATCCTGGCCTGCGGCGGCAAGGCCTGCCAGGTTCTCGCGCAGTGCGGCATCGTCCGACGCATCCGCTGCGCCGAGGCGGGGAGCGGGATACCAGACGTCGAGGACGTTGCCGTCGTCGTCGAGGGTGGCGAGGCCCAGGCCGCTGGCCGTCCTCGGGCTGTCGGCAGTGCGGGAGGCGGTCGGTGCGATCTGGGTCATGGCCACCAGTCTACCGAGGGATAATGTTGGACCATGACTGAGCCGCACGCCCCTGCCCTTGACCTCACGTCGGATGTGGCGCTCCTGACAGCCCGGCTGATCGACCTCGAAAGTGTTTCCGGGAATGAGCGTGCCCTCGCTGACGGCGTGGAAGCCGCGCTGCGGGCGCTGGACCACCTTGAAGTCGTCCGGGACGGTGACTCGGTCATGGCGCGCACCACTCTTGGACGCGACGAGCGGGTCATCCTCGCCGGGCATCTGGACACGGTTCCGCTTCCCTCGGCACCTGGCGCGCGGGGAACCGTCCCCGCTTCCTGGGACGGTGGCGTGCTGTACGGACGGGGGGCCACCGATATGAAAGGCGGGGTTGCGGTGCAGCTCGCCCTGGCTGCTGCCCTGACCGACCCCGCACGGGACATCACCTTTATCTTCTACGACCACGAGGAGGTCGAGGCATCGCTGAGCGGCCTCGGCCGGCTGGCGGACGCCTATCCCTCCTGGCTGGACGCGGACTTCGCCGTCCTCCTCGAACCGACCGACGGAACCGTCGAGGGCGGATGCAACGGCACCGCGCGCTTCGCTGTCACCACGACAGGTAGGGCCGCGCACTCCGCCCGGGCGTGGATGGGCGAGAACGCCATCCACGCGGCCGCCGAGGTGCTGGTACGGCTCCGCGACCACTCCCCGGCCACGGTGACGGTGGATGGACTGGACTACCGCGAAAGCCTCAACGCCGTGAAGATCGTCGGCGGGACTGCGGGAAACGTGATTCCCGACGCCACGGTCGTCGAGGTGAATTACCGCTTCGCGCCGGACAAGACGCCGGATCAGGCCGAGCAGTACGTTCGGGAACTCCTCGTAGGGTTCGACGTCGAGCGCACGGATGCCGCTGCCGGAGCCCGCCCGGGACTGCAGCACCCGGCGGCCGCCGACTTCGTCGCCGCGGTGGGCGCCGAGCCGAAGCCCAAGTACGGCTGGACCGACGTGGCGAGGTTCAGCGCCCTGGGCGTCCCGGCAGTCAACTTCGGACCCGGCGATGCCCTCCTTGCGCACACCGACGACGAACATGTGCATGCCGAGGCGATCCGGGAGTGCCTGCGGGCCCTTCGGACGTGGCTCTCGCCCTGAGTCGGGGCCTCCGACCCGGGCGGTGAAACTCAGGTACTCGCCGCATCCATGGCTATCACGCCATCCTGCTTCGTCGTCTTCGCTTTGCCCTTGGTCCTGAAACTCAGCAGCGTGGAGAGCCGTGAGGCGATCGAGGAGACGGCGAAGTTGATGAGGATGAAGATCACCGCCGAGATGAGCAGGGCCTGCAGGAGGTTCCCTTCACCGACCCCGAGCCGCCGGGCGTTCTGCAGCAGTTCGGAGTAGCCGATGATGTAGCCCAGCGCCGAGTCCTTCAATATGACGACGAACTGGCTGACCAGTGCGGGAAGCATCGCGATCAGGGCCTGGGGAACCTCGATACTGCGCAGCGACTGGAGCGGCGTCATACCAATGGCCATGCCCGCTTCGCGCTGGCCCTTGGGAAGACCCTGCACGCCCGACCGGATGAGTTCGGCGATCACGGAGCCGTTGTAGAGCGTCAGCGCCACGACGACGGCGAGGAACGCGGGGTCGGTGACGGCATCGATCCGGCCGAAGCCGAGCCAGAGGAAGATCATCATGAGCAGCACGGGAATGGCGCGCAGGAACTCGACGATCACGCCGGCCACCGCCCGGATCGGCAGGAAGTGCGTGAGCCGTCCCATGCCGAAGACCAGGCCGAAGAGTATCGAGGTCACCACCGCGATGGCCGCGGCCTTCAGGGTGTTCAGCAACCCCGGCAGGATGAAGAACTCCCATGTTCGACCTTCAAGGAATGGCGTCCATTTGTCGGCTGCCAGTTGGCCTTTCCCTCCCAGGAGAAAGACGACGTATGCAACGAGTGCCAGGATCAGGGCGGTCCCGAGGATATTGCCCAGGAGAATATTGCGCCGGGCTTTCGGCCCGGGAGCGTCGAAGAGGACCTGCTGAACGCTCATCGAGCCACCGCCAATTTTCTGGATGCCCAGGTTGTGAGAAGGCCGACGGGAATCACGATGATCACGAATCCGAGGGCGAAGGTGAGGAAGATCGGAATCACGAGGTCTCCACGGAATTCGATCATCGTTTTCATCAGGCTCGACGCTTCAATGGCCACCGAGCCTGCCGCGGCCACCGTGGAGTTCTTGATGAGGGCGATGAGCACATTGCCCAGCGGTGCGATGGCACCCCGGAACGCCTGGGGAAGGATGACGAGCCGGGCGGCCGGCAGGAAGCTCAGGCCGATGGCGCGCGCCGCTTCCGCCTGTCCGAGCGGGACAGTGTTCACGCCACTTCGGATCGCCTCGCAGACGAACGCTGCATGGTAGAGGGACAGGCCGAGGATGGCGAGCCGGAAGAAATTGAGGTTGAAGTCCTCGGTGAGTGAAACCTGGAGCTGGCCGAACAGGCCGAGAACTCCGAAGGCGATGATGATGGTGAGCGGTGTGTTACGAAAGATGTTGACGTAGGTTGCACCGACGAACTGCAGGCTGGCGATAGGTGAGATCCGGAACAGGGCCAGGAGGGTGCCGAGCAGCGTCGCCCAGATGGCCGCCCAGAAGGTCAGCTGGATGTTGGCCCAGAAAGCCGCGGGCACGTCATAGGTTTCGAACAGCGTGAGATAGTTCTCCACGCTCCACCTCTTCTCGAGTGTTGAACATGCGTCGGTGGGGTGGTCCCGAAAGGACCACCCCACCGACAGAGTTGGGTGCTACGCGCAGGCGTCCGGCGTCGGCGGGTTCAGCTCGGCGTTGAACGTGTAGTCAGCGCCCTCGGTGTTGGCCGTGATCGCTTCCTCCCACGCGCCTTCTTCGATCATCTTGGTGATGGCTTCATTGATGGCTTCACACGTGGTGTTGTCCTGGGGAAGGCCCACTCCGTAGTTCTCCTCCGAGAACGGTGCGCCGACCACCTTGAACTGTCCGGCATTGGCTTCCTGCGCGGCAAGCCCGGCGAGGATGATGTCATCGGTGGTGGCGGCGTCGATTCCGCCCCCGGCCATCAGGCTCACGCACTCTGCGTAGCCGGGCTGCTCCACGAGGTTGACCCCGGGGTAGGTGTCCTTGATCTTCTGCGCCGAGGTGGAACCCGTGACGGAGCAGAGGTTCTTGCCCTCGAGGTCCTCGGGGCCGCTGATTGAATCGTCATCGGCACGGACGAGAAGGTCCTGGCCGGCGACGAAGTAGGGGCCCGCGAACGCGACGGTCTCCTTGCGGGTGTCGGTGATGGAGTAGGTCGCGAAGATCATGTCCACCTGGCCGTTGCTCAGCAGGTTTTCGCGGTTGGCAGAGGGTGCCTCGCTGAATTCGATCTGGTCCTCGGAGTAGCCGAGTTCGTTGGCGACGTACTTGGCGACGTCGACGTCGAAGCCCGAGTACGAGCCGCCCTCGTCGAAGCCCAGACCCGGCTGGTCGAACTTGATGCCGATGCGGATGGTCTCTCCGGAACCCTCGGCTTCGCCGGTGGCTTCAGCACCACCACTGTCGCCTCCGCCACAGGCGGACAGGGTGAGTGCTGCTGCGGCAGCGATGGCGGCCGCAGCGTAACGGGTCTTGCGCATTGATTTCTCCTTGAATTGTGGCCCTGAGGGCCTGGACGGGTGATGAGAGCTTCTGGTCCTACGGTGGAAAAATCAGTGGGCGAGGATTTTCCCCAGGAAGTCCTTCGCCCGGTCGCTCTTCGGATTGGTGAAGAACTCCTCCGGCGTCGCCTGCTCGACGATCCGGCCGTCGGCCATGAAGATCACGCGATCTGCGGCCTTCCGGGCGAACCCCATCTCGTGGGTGACCACGATCATGGTCATCCCTTCCTTTGCAAGCGACACCATCGCGTCGAGGACCTCGTTGATCATTTCAGGGTCAAGTGCCGAGGTGGGCTCGTCGAACAGCATGACCTTCGGCTGCATGGCGAGGGCCCGGGCAATGGCCACGCGCTGCTGCTGGCCGCCCGAAAGCTGGGCAGGCAGCTTCTGAGCCTGATTGTCGACACCCACCCGCTTCAGGAGGGACATCGCCAGGTCCTTGGCCTCTCCGCTCTTCATCCCCTTGACCTTGACGGGTCCGAGCGTCACGTTCTCGAGAATCGACTTGTGGGCGAACAGGTTGAAGGACTGGAACACCATTCCGACGTCGGCACGCAGTTTCGCCAGGGCTTTGCCCTCGGCGGGGAGCACCTTGCCGTCCACCCGGATTTCGCCGTCGTCGATCGTTTCGAGCCGGTTGATGGCACGGCACAACGTTGATTTTCCGGAACCTGACGGTCCGATCACCACAACTACTTCACCGCGGGCAACTTCGAGGTTGATGTCCTGCAGGACATGGAGGTCGCCGAAGTGTTTGTTGACGTGCTTCAGCGAGACCAGCGGCTCTCCCGAGGGCACGGATGTAGACGGTTGCGGTTCACTTGTCATGGATAGAATCTAGCGAACTATCGCCCGTTGGCAATCCACCTGCGCCCAAAGCGGGTAATCGTGATTCAAGAGCAACCAAAGCCGGTGGCGCAATTGGAATCGCATAGCCTTGGGGAATGCCTCACATTCATACTTCGAACGACGACGAGAACGCAGGCCGGGCCGCCCGGGCGGACGAGCCCCGACGGCGCGGGCAGGTCGAGTTGCGGCGGAGCCAGGCGGCGGTGCCCCAATCGGACAGCTACCTGCTCGACGCCGACGACTCGGCTCCCTTTACCAAGACCGATCCGTGGCGGGTGCTCCGCATCCAGAGCGAATTCGTCGAGGGATTCGGAACCCTCTCCGAACTGGGACCCGCAATCAGCGTGTTCGGTTCGGCCCGCACCTCGCGGGATTCGCCGTTCTACGCCATCGGAGAGGAAGTGGGGCGGCGGCTCGTGGGGGCCGGATATGCGGTCATCACCGGGGGAGGCCCGGGTGCCATGGAGGCCGCCAACAAGGGTGCGTGCCAAGCCGGCGGGATGTCGGTGGGGCTCGGTATCGAGCTGCCGTTCGAACAGGGGATGAACGAGTGGGTCGATCTCGGGATCAATTTCCGGTACTTCTTCGCGAGGAAGACCATGTTCGTGAAGTATGCGCGGGGGTTCGTCGTGCTGCCCGGCGGATTCGGGACGCTGGACGAACTGTTCGAGGCCATGACGCTCGTGCAGACCAAGAAGGTCACGTCCTTCCCCATCGTCCTGGTCGGGGTCGCCTACTGGACGCCGCTGCTTGACTGGGTCCGGGACACGCTCCTGGTAGAGGGGACGGTGTCGCAGGCCGACATCGACCTGGTTCACCTCGTCGACAGCGCGGAGGAGGCCGTGCGCTTCGTGGTCGCGGACACGGGAGGGGCGGCAGCGCGGTGAGCCGGCCCTCTGGCACGATTACCCCGTGACCACCTTCCTCGTCTTCCTGTCCGTGGCACTGCTGGGATTGACCGCCGTGCTGGCCTCCGGTTACCGGCCGTTCTCCCGGTGGACGGGCAGGGATGACGTCGATGAAGCGGGCAGTGGCGTGCGACTCGCGGAGATGGGGCTGGTGGAACCGGTGGCGTCCCTGCCTCCTGTCCTCCTGCCCGACCAGCCGACGTCCGCCGACGTCGACCGCGTGGTGTTCAGCCTCGGTCTGCGCGGCTACCGGATGGACCAGGTGGACCAGGTCCTTGACCGGCTGGCGGCCGCCCTCGCGGAGCGTGATGCCGTCATCGAGCAGCTGAAGTCGGGCATCAGCGAAACGGAGGATTCCCGTCCATGAGCGGAGCCGTGCGTGGATCGGACGGACGGTTGAGGTGCGCGTGGGCCGTAGCGAGTAGTGACTACGAGCTTTACCATGACCTCGAGTGGGGCCGGCCGGTGGTGGGGGAGGCCGCGCTGTTCGAACGGCTCAGCCTTGAGGCCTTCCAGTCCGGATTGAGCTGGATCACCATCCTGCGTAAGCGGGAATCCTTCCGCACGGCGTTCGCCGGGTTCGATCCGGCGGCAGTGGCGCAGTTCGGTGACGACGACGTCGCGAGGCTCATGGCCGACGCAGGGATCGTCCGGAACCGCGCCAAAATAGTCGCCACGGTCGCGAATGCGCGGGCATTGCTGGCGCTGCCCGACGGCGTCACCTTGGCAGGCATCCTCGCTGCTCACCGGAAAGTCGATGGTCTCGCGCCGGCCACCATGGACGCGGTGCCGGCAATCACGCCCGAGAGCACCGCGTTGGCGAGGGAGCTCCGTGCGCGCGGCTTCCGATTCGTGGGGCCCACCACGGCCTACGCCATGATGCAGGCCACCGGATTCGTGAATGACCATGTAGCGGATTGCTGGGTGCGGACTGACGGACTGCAGGATCCGGGCCAGTGCCGGCCCTGAGCGGCAGCCGGTCGGTCAGCCGGGCCGGACCCGCCCGCTGGCACTGGGCGGTCCAGGTGCTGACCATCTTCGCACTGGGCCGCGCGATCTCCCTGGGAATCCTCGTCTGGGCGGCGGGAGCGCAAGGCCCGAGTCCGTGGGGAGGAGCCGCCCCCGGCTATGGCGCCTTCATCAATTACTGGGACAGCGGGTGGTACCAGCAGGTCTTCGACGACGGCTACCCGGAAGTGCTTCCCCGGAACGCGGATGGGGTGGTGGTGCCGAACCAGTGGGCCTTCTATCCGCTCTTCCCCGGGCTGGTGCGGCTGATCGACCAGATTCCGGGGATCGGCTGGGGAGCGGCGGCCCCCTTTGTCGCCGTCGTCTCGGGGTTCGCAGCCTCGCTTGTGGTCTATCGGCTCTTTCGGCTTCGGGCGGATCACCAGGACGCGCTCTGGGGCGTGGGGCTGGTCGCGGTCTCCCCGGTCTCCCCGATCCTCCAGATCCCCTACGCCGAGTCCCTTCACCTTCTCCTGCTCGCGTCGTCGCTCTACCTTGTAGCGGGACGGCGCTACCTCACCGCAATACCAGTGGTGCTGGCCATGTGCTTCTCACGTCCGGCAGGAGTTCCCTTTGCCGTCCTTCTCACAGGTTTGCTCGTTTCCGAGTTCCTGCGAGGACGAGGGGAAGGGACGGGGGGGTTCTGGGGTGTCGCGACGATGCCGGGCACCATCCGGTTGGCGGTACTCACGGCGAGTACCGGAATCGGTGCGCTCGCCTGGCCCATTGCCGCATGGGTGTCCACCGGCCAATTCTCGGCGTACGTCGACACCGAGACGGCGTGGCGTGAAGAGGAGCTGTCACCCTTCACGCCCTGGCTGGCCGTCGCGTCGTCGTATTTCGGGTCAGTGCTGGGAACCGTCGCGGTGGCCGTTCTGGCCGTTGGATGCATACTCCTGCTGCGGGCCCCTGCCGTCCGGCAACTAGGCGCGGCGATGCAGTTCTGGTGTGCGGCCTACCTGCTGTACCTTGCCGCCTTCTGGAATCCGCAGACCAGCACCTTTCGCATTCTGCTTCCGTTGTTTCCCCTGGCGCTTTCCGCAATTCTCATCTCCCGGAACCGGCGGTATCGATGGGCCCTGGCCGTCGTCTCGGTGCTCCTGCAGGTGGTGTGGGTCGCCTGGCTGTGGACCTGGTCACCGATCACGCCAGAGGGGGACTACCCGCCCTAGCCAGCGCCCACGCCACAAGGCGGCCTGGTGACCGATCCGTCGGCGCATGCCAGCGCCCACGCCACAAGGCGGCCTGGTGACCGACCCGTCGGCGCATGCCAGCGCCCACGCCACAAGGCGGCCTGGTGACCGACCCGTCGGCACGCATCTGGTGTGACCCACGCCCCAGGGAATTAGTCCGGCGGCAGATTGTGCTGAATAATGTTTTGAATGACGCGCACCGCGGAGATGAATTGTTTTTCTCCGTATCAGGTGCACCGCTTACCGTCGCGTTGCCGGATACCCGACACGCATTGTTGAAAGGGACACTCCTTATGGCTGCCATGAAACCGCGAACCGGCGATGGGCCGATGGAAGTCACCAAAGAGGGCCGCAGCCTGATCATGCGGGTTCCGATCGACGGCGGAGGCCGACTCGTCGTGGAACTGAACGCCGAAGAGGCAGGAAAACTGAAGGACTGCCTCCTGACGGTGACCGGCTGACCGGACGGATTACCCGGCTGGTCGCGCCACGGGCCGCTGGCCCGACAACTGGCTAGGATCGCCGCTTCACTGCAAGGAGTAGACCCGTTCCGGTCGGCAGCACCGTGGACAGCAGTTGATCGTTGTCCCGTACCACCCGTCCTACCTGACGAAGCACGTTCGTTGAGGACTCGCGGACTGCGGGGTCGGAAACGCGGTCCTCGTCGAGTGCGTCGTTGACAATCAGCATCCCGCCCGGCTTGAGCAGGCGGACGGCCTGGTCGACGTACAGGGGCAGCCCGGATTTGTCCGCGTCAAGAAAGACGAGGTCATATGCGGCGTCGGTCAACCTGGGGAGAACGTCCGCGGCGCGGCCGGAGATCGTGCGCGTGCGGTTGCTCGGCACACCCGCTTCTGCATAGGCTTCGCGGGCCGTGCGGAGGTGGTCGACGTCGGAATCGATCGTGGTCAGCACCGACTGCGGCCCGAGTCCTCGGAGAAGGCATACGCCGGAAACTCCTGCTCCTGCACCGACCTCAACGGCCGTCTGTGCCTTCGAGCCCGCTGCGAGGACGGTCAGGGCAGCCCCGACTCCCTGCGAAACAGGGGTGACTCCCAGTTCGTGGGACCTGTCCCTGGCCCGGAGGAGCACCTCATCCTCAGCCGGCAGGCCTTCGGTATAGGACCAGCTGCTTAGTTTGTCGGCGGCCATGGCGTCCATTCTGTCGATGTCCTGGAGGAAATACCGGCGGAATCTGGTATCCCGGGCGCAAGCCCGCTGATAAGACTACTGGGTGGGCGGGTCCCCCGGATCTTTCCAGCTACTTCACAGCTTCCTGCGAAAGAATTTTTCATTGGGACATCCGTGTCGAAGGCGGCCACGAATCCTTGGTAACCACATAAGTTGTTGGTCGCGGGCCGTTCGACCGCCGCGGCAGCCCAGGATTCCTGGCGAGAAGGGGAAGATGATGTCTACCGTGAACACGGCAGCAGCAACGACGGTCCCAGCACCCGATTCGGCATTGCCCGTCAGCGGCGAGGAGACCCCTTGGGTGGCGCCATCGTGGGAAGAAGTGGTGGTCGACTATTCACCGAAGGTGTACCGGCTTGCCTATCGGCTCACCGGCAACAAGTACGATGCCGAGGACCTCACCCAGGAAGTCTTCGTCCGTGTCTTCCGGTCACTGGCGAACTTCAAGCCCGGCACGCTCGACGGCTGGCTGCACCGCATCACCACCAACCTTTTCCTGGACCAGGCACGCAGGAAGACACGCATCCGCTTCGACGGCCTTACTGATGAAGCCGAAAGCCGTCTCCCGAGCAAACATCCCGGCCCCGAGCGGAGCTTCGAGTTCAACAACCTGGACATCGACGTGCAATCAGCGTTGGAAGAGCTCCCCCCGGATTTCCGGGCCGCTGTTGTCCTGTGCGATCTCGAGGGTCTCGCCTATGACGAGGTGGCCCGGGTCCTGGACGTCAAACTCGGAACCGTAAGGTCGCGGATCCACCGCGGCAGGACCATGTTGCGGGAAAAGCTGGCCCATCGGGATCCACGTAAGCCCAGTAGCAATGGACCGGCCCTTTCGATGCCGCGAGTGGCAGGTGTGGGCTAGGCCGCGATGCGTCACCCCAAGCGATTCCTGCAGGACTTTGCTGATGAGGAGCTCGAGCCGCGGAAGCGGGCCGCCGTTGCTGAACACCTTCTACGCTGCTCCCATTGCGCCAAGTTGATCGACGAGCACCGACGTCTCCGTTCGCTTCTTGCCCGCACCGATGCCCCGGAGCTTCCCGGGGATCTCTCCGGCCGCATATTCGACAGGACAAGCAGTCACTCCAGCGGGTCATCAGCCGTGGGCGCGTCGGCCACGGAACTGCACCGTGGGGCGCGGAGGACAGTGCCTTCGGCCCGCCGGACCCCACTGGTGGCTGTCGGTGGAGTCGCGGCTGCTAGCGCAGCAATACTCACGGGTGCCTACGTGGTGGGGGTGGAGGGCGGCGCGGCGCCCGTGGCGGGAACCGATGCGGCGAGTGCCCTCCGAACCGGTTGGGAATCCGTCGCTCCGGAAACACCCGCCGTCCTGAACGCCGTGCAGCTGAATCGACTGAGGGAGAACGGCTGGTACTGCCCCGAACTTGAAGCGATGGGATTCGCGCTCACGAGTGCTGAGGGAAGAACCGTGGGTGGGCGCCCCACGCTGGAGCTGGTGTTGAGCAAGGGTACGGACATGGTCACCGTCTATGAACAACGCCGCATGGATTCTGCAGGGGATAGGGACACGCCGCCGGTCAACGCGGTGACCGGCAATCCGGTGACGGTGGACGGGTTCGAGCACATCGGTGGAACCGAGCGGGATATGTGGGTCCATCCGGGGGAGCCATGGCAGGTGGTGCTCGATTCACCGTCAGTGACCTACACGGTCGTCTCGACCATGGCGGCAGCGGCGATGCCGCAGACTCTGAATCAGCTGGTTGCAACGGAGCATGCACAATTGGCGCCCCCGCCCCACGGCCCTGACAACTCGACAATGACTCGAATCCTCCGCGGATTGAGCGTTCTGGCCGACCCTGGTCAAGCGCAGTAGGGAACCGCGGAGGCGGTCCCGGCTTTCGCAGGAAATAGCCGGGTGCTCGGGTGAAAGGTAGGCTGTCCCCGTGGTGGGAATCAACGGTATCGAGTTTGTTGTCCTGGCGATCCTCGCGGTTTTCATTCTTGGACCCGAGCGCCTTCCGGAGTATGCCTCCCAGCTTGCCCGGCTCGTCAAGGGGCTCCGCCGCATGGCCTCCGGCGCACGGGAGCAGCTCCGCGAGGAGGTAGGCCCGGAACTCGATGAAGTGGATTGGCGAAAGCTGGATCCGCGCCAGTACGATCCGCGGCGCATCATCAAGGAAGCCCTTCTTGACGACATCGAAGATGTTTTCAAGCCGGTGAGCAGTGGAGCTCCCGTTGCCGGAGCTCCTTCACCCCGGACCGGCCCTGCCGCCCTCTCGCTGTCCCCTGCAGGCGCGGTCTCCGCGCGGCTCGCCGTGGGGCAGCCGGCGCCCTACGACGTCGAAGCGACCTAGCGGCTCAATCTCTCCGGGGCACGGTCTCACGCGGCGAACTGCAATCGGGTCATCGATCCTTTCAGTGCCGGCCCCGCCGAGCTCTCCGGGTCAAAAAACTTCCTGCTACTCAGGCCATGTTGTTCGCGCCAGGAGCCGGAACCGTGCACAGTCTCGGGCATACGCCGGATGCACTCGTACCTGCCCGGCTGCAAGATCCCCGTACCGGCCCGCACGCCCGTGGGACGACTGGTTCCAGTTCGGGGTGGGGCTCGCGGCCGCTCTCCTCATCGCTGCCAGAAGAAAGGCGGATTCCGAACAGGGTTTCCAGGGCTGCGGTGTATTCGTCCTGGCGCCCCGCCGTCGCCAGTTGCCGGGCGCGGACGGTCGGCACATGAAGCAGTTGCCGGATCATCCTTCGCAGTGCGGCATTCACTTCCTCGGTCGAGGCCGTACAGCCGTGCTGTTGGGTGGCCCGCTCCATCTCGGTGTCGAGAATCTGGTGGACGTGCCGGCGCAGCGCGACGATGGCGGCGTCGACAACGCGGATTCTTTCCTGCTCGGCGAAACGGTGCGCTGCCCGCCGGACAAGGGTCTGGGCGTGGCACAGGGTCTCTGCGTCCGCTTCCGGAGCAGCGCGACGGACCGACTCCAGGGTGATGAGTTCGATGCCGGGTAGTTCCGCGACGGAGGAGTCGAAATCACGGCTGGGCACGAGATCAATGACGGTGAGGGGATGGTGCTCCTCCCGTTCGGCCGGAATGATCTCCGATGCACTGACGCGGGCTCCCGTGCCGCTGCAACCGATCAGGAGGTCCGCCCCGGCGGCAGCTGCCGGCAGGTCTTCCAGGGCCACCACGTTTCCTTGCCTGGCGGTGACGAACGCCTGTGCCCGGCCCGACCGGGAGAAAATCAGGACGTTCGAACATCCCCTGCTCTTGAGGATGTCCAGGACGCAACCGGCATAGGCCCCCGTGCCGAAGATAATGACTGATGTGCCCGATAGGGACGGTGAATCGTATCCAGCGGTGGCGAGATCGAGGGCTACAGCGGCAATCGACCTGCCGGCAGTGCTGAGCGTCGTGCGCACTCCCACCTCCTTCGCAGTGCGGGAGGCGCCCTCGAAGAGGCGGATCAGGCGTCCGCTGGCAGTGCCCGCACGCTGCGCTTCGGAAAGAGCGCGGCGAACCTGACCCGCAATCTCCCGCTCACCAGTGACGATCGATTCGAGGCCGGTCCCGACGGAGAAGAGATGCTCCGCGACCGACGGTCCATCGATGTGCTCGAAGAGTGTGGTCAGTTGGAGCAGGGGCACACCGGAACAGTGACTGACAGCCTCGAGTGCGGCGGCGCGGACAGCGTCAACATCCCAGGTGGGTCCGATCTCACAATAGATCTCAAAGCGGTTGCACGTGGACAGGACCACCGATCCTGCAACAGCAGAACTGTTCGCGGAGAGATGCGGAGCTATCCGGGACGCAACAGCGGAGAGACGGGCTGCGGATTCGAGGTCCAGCTCCCGGTATCTCGCGACGAGCACCAGCAATACCGGGTCCTCCGCCTGCTGGATATCGGGTTCCGCCACACGCAGCATGTGAGCCATTTCGATTCCCCCAGTGGGCGTATCGTCGAGTTCGAGCCGCAGCCTTTGCGTCTACGGCTAAGAGTTCTACAGACACCTTTGGGAATCCTTGGGCCGGACCGTGCTCCTGGTGATGGTGTGCAACGCCCGCCCGGAGGTTTTCCTGAAGTCCCGGTGCTACCGCACCGAAACGGGAAGTTTTCTCCCATCAAGGCCGCGTGGTCGCCGGGCGAGTCCGCGCGCGATCGAACGAAGTTCCTCAGCAGCCGGGGACGTGGAATTGCTGAGGACCAGGGGAGTTCCCGCGTCGCCGCCCTGCCGCAACGCGACGTCCACCGGGACGCTTCCCAGGAGAGGGACGGAGGTGCCGAGGGTGTGCGTCAGGCGCTCGGCCAGTATCTGACCACCGCCCGCGCCGAACAGCTCGAGCCGTTCCCCGTCAGGGAGCTCCAGCCAGGACATGTTTTCGACAACGCCTACCACCCGTTGGCCCGTCTGCACGGCCATGGCGCCCGCCCGCTCGGCGACGTCGGCGGCTGCGCTCTGCGGAGTGGTGACCACCAGAAGTTCGGAATGAGGAAGGAGTTGGGCCACGGAGATCGCGATATCCCCGGTGCCGGGCGGAAGGTCGAGGAACAGTGCGTCAAGATCGCCGAAATACACGTCCGTCAGGAACTGCTCGAGGGCACGGTGCAGCATCGGGCCCCGCCACGCGACGGGTTGATTCGTCTTGACGAACATCCCGATCGAGATGACCTTCACGCCGAAGGCGACGGGAGGAAGGATCATCTCGTCAACGCGCGTGGGAGCCTGGGTGATGCCCATCAGGGCGGGCACCGAGAAGCCGTACACATCGGCGTCCACTATGCCCACCCGCAGCCCCTCGGCTGCCATCGCAGTTGCCAGATTCACTGTGACACTCGATTTACCGACGCCACCCTTGCCACTGGCGACCGCGTAGACCCGGGTGAGGGAATCTTCCGTGGTGAAGGGGTTGCCGCGCTGCCCTGCACCACCGCGCAGCAGATTCTTCAGCGCGTTCCGCTGCTGCTCGTTCATGACGCCAAGCTGCACCTCCACCGCGCCTACGCCGTCGAGCGCTCCCACCGAATGCTCGACGTCGGCGGTGATGGTCTCGCGCAGGGGGCAACCCTGGATAGTAAGGAGGACGCCAACCTCAACCACACCGTTCGCCCCGACGACGATGGATTCCACCATGCCCAGCTCGGTGATCGGCCGCCGAAGCTCGGGATCGATGACGGCGGCCAATGCGGCGCGGACCCTCTCCTCGAGGATCACGGACCGGTGTTCCTTCCGCCCTGTTGGGCCCGGGGCAGGGAAGCCGTATTTTCAGGTGCCTTCTTGCGGGTCTTCTTCTGCTGAGCCGGGTCCTGTCCGTCCGAGGCTTCGAGGAGCTCCTCGAGGACCGAGCGTAGCTCGGAGCGCACGTAGTCGCGGGTGGCCACCTCACGAATGGCGATGCGCAGCTCGGCGATCTCGCGTGTCAGGTATTCGGTGTCGGAAAGGTTCCGCTCGGCGCGATGGCGATCCTCCCGCATGGAGACGCGGTCGCGGTCGTCCTGCCGGTTCTGCGCGAGCAGCAGCAGGGGAGCCGCATAGGAGGCCTGCAGGGACAGCATGAGAGTCAGCGCGGTGAATCCCAGCGCCGCGCTATCGAACCGCAGGTTGTCCGGAGCGATGGTGTTCCACGTCAGCCAGACCACGACGAAGACCGTCATGTAGAAGAGGAACTGCGGGGTACCCATGAAACGGGCGATATTCTCCGTGCCGCTGCCGAAGCGGTCCGGGTTCGGTCGCAGGCGCGGGAGGATGCGGTTGCGCGCCTCGCGCGGCGTATCGAGTCCACTTGAACTCGACCTGATCTTTTCAACCACGGCGCTCACCTCGCTTCGGTCCCCGTGTGTCGTCCTGTGCCCGCCAATCGTCCGGGAGCAGGTGGTCGAGGACGTCGTCGACAGTGACCGCCCCCACCAGGCGGCCCTCGGTATTCACGACCGGCAGCGAGTTCAGGTTGTAGGTGGCGAGGATCCGGGATACCTCGCTCACGTTCGCCTGGTCACCCACTGCCTCGAGATCCGTATCAATGATATTTCCCAGCGGCTCCGGAGGAGGATACCTGAGCAGCTGCTGGATGTGGACGACGCCCAGGTACTTCCCCGTGGGGGTCTCAAGCGGTGGGCGGCAGACGAAGATCGACGATGCAAGGGCCGGCGTCAGCTCCTCGCGCCGGACATGCGCCAACGCTTCGGCAACGGTCGCCTCGGGGGGAAGGATGACGGGAACCGTCGTCATCAGTGAACCGGCTGTATCCTCCTCATACTCGAGCAGGCGGCGGACGTCCTCGGCGTCGTCGGGCTCCATCAGCTGCAGGAGCTCCTCCTTCTGATCCTCGGGCAGTTCATTGAGGAGGTCCGCGGCGTCATCCGGGTCCATTTCTTCAAGGACATCGGCAGCACGCTCCCGTGAGAGGGAGGAGAGGATCTGGACCTGGTCGTCGTCGGGCAGTTCCTGCAGCACGTCCGCCAGGCGGTCATCCTGCAGTTCGAGGGCCACCTCGATGCGGCGTTTGTCGTTCATCTCGTGGAGGGCTTCGGCGAAGTCGGCTGCCTTGAGGTCCTCATGCTGAGCCACGAACTGGGTGGCGCCCTGCGGCCCGTCCATCTCGCCGTGAAAGGCGTCCAGCCAGTCGATGATGAGGCGCTCGCCCCCGCGCCGCAGTCCGCGCAGCGGAGAGCTTTGTCCTCCGCGACGGATGAACAGCTGCGAGACGTGCCAGTCGCCCGCCCGGTTCTTCTCCATGGCGATATCCTCGATGGTCGCGCTGCCGCTGCCGTCGCGGAGGGTCACGCGCCGGTCGAACAGTTCCGCGACGACGAGCGTCTCCGCACCGCGCTGGTCGAACCGGCGGAGATTCACGAGGCCGGTGCAGATGATCTGCGATGGGTCCATGGAGGTGACGCGCGTCATGGGGACGAAGATCCGTTTCTTGCCTGGCACCTCCACTACGAGGCCCACTACCTGGGGGACGCGGGCGGGCCCGCGGTCAAGCACGACGACGTCGCGCAGCCGCCCCAGGCGGTCGCCCAAAGGGTCGAACACGTCAAGGCCCAGAAGGCGCGCGACGAAGACGCGTGTTGGATTGGTACTCACCTGCCTAGGCTACTTCGGCAGCTCGGCTATCGACGCATCCGCGGCCCTCCCTGTAGCCGAACCCGAGGGGGATTACGTTTCACTGCCAGCGATACACCGCGCCACCATCGCTGATCTGGGGAACAATGGGCACTATGCCGACACAACTGGGCCGCACAGCCTCCCGCGATGAAAGCCGTACCCTCCCCAAAGGCGAGGCGGTGGGGCGGTACACCGCCTATCTCGAGGCACAGAAGGCGGTCGACTACCTGGCCGACAACAAGTTCCCCGTCGAGAAGGTTTCGATCATCGGGAACGACCTGAAGACGGTGGAGCGGGTGACAGGTCGGCTCAGTTATCCGAGGGTTGCCCTGGCCAGCGCAGCCACCGGTGCCTGGTTCGGTTTCTTCGTCGGCCTCATCCTCACCCTTTTCGGCGGGAGTGAGGCGGTCAGCACCGTCGTTTCGTCGATGGCACTCGGTGCGGTCTTCTGGCTGCTCTTCGGTGTCATCACCTACGCATTCCAGCGGGGGAAGAGGGACTTCACCTCGACCAGCCAGGTGATCGCCACCAGCTACGACGTCATCGTCGACTCGGAGGTTTCCTCCGATGCCCGACGTCAGCTCCAGCAGCTGCCCATGAACGGGCAGAGTCAGCACCCGGGTTCCCCTTCAGCAGGGTGGGGCCAGCCGGGTGGTGGATCGAACGGCGGGCCACAGGGACCGCCAGCGCGACCGCAGGCCTGGAACGATCCCTACGTCGGTCAGGGAGGCCAGGGCGTCCCGACGGGCGTTCAGGACGCTCCGGCGGGTGAAGCCCCGCAAACGGCGCCCGGAAACGACGGAGCCGCCGTTCCCGGCTACGAGGGGCCACGGCGGGGCCAGTTCCCCGACCTCCCGGACGGACGCCCGCAGTACGGCGAACGGCTCGACACCCCTGCGGACGCTGTTCCTGACCAGAGCGAGAGCCCCGCGCACGGCAACGGCTCGACGCAGGTTCCGGACTCCGGAACGCCACCGCATCCGCGGTAGGAGACCACTTTCCTCCCGGGCGGGGTATACCCGTGACAGCGGAAGACCCGGGCACCTTTCAAGGGGCCCGGGTCTTTTGCTGTCACGGGCGATGTGTACCTATTGGCCGGTGGTGCTGTAGATCCCGGCCATCCAGGTTTCGACGTCGTCCGCCGCGCGGGGCAGTGCAGCGCTCAGGTTCACCGGGCCGTCCGCGGTCATCAGGATGTCATCCTCGATCCGCACCCCGATGCCCCGGTACTCTTCGGGAACGGCGAGGTCCTCTTTCTTGAAGTAGAGGCCCGGTTCGATGGTGAAGACCATGCCCTCGGTCAGAATGCCGTCGAGGTAGAGATCACGGCGGGCCTGCGCGCAGTCGTGGACGTCCATGCCGAGATGATGACTCGTGCCGTGCGGCATCCAGCGGCGGTGGTGCTGGCCCTCGGGCGAGAGTACGTCGTCGAGCGGAGCGGGAAGAAGTCCCCATTCCCCCAGGCGTTCGGCGAGCACGGTGACGGCAGCAAGATGGACGTCCCGGAACTTCCGGCCCGGCTGGGCTGCGGCGAAGCCGGCGTCGGCGGCGTCAAGGACGGCTTCATAGATACGCCGCTGGATCGGGGTGAAGGCCCCGTTCACCGGAAGGGTCCGTGTGATGTCGGCGGTGTAGAGGCTGTCGGCTTCGACGCCGGCGTCGAGGAGCAGGAGGTCACCGGCTGAAACCGTGCCGTTGTTGCGGATCCAGTGGAGCACCGTCGCATTGCTGCCGGAAGCCGCAATGGTGTCGTAGCCGAGGTCGTTTCCCTCCTCACGCGCACGTGTGAAGAACGCACCCTCGACGACGCGCTCGCCGCGGGGGTGGGAAATTGCCCGGGGAAGCTGGCGTACCACCTCATGAAAGCCGTTGACCGTGGCCGCTACAGCTGCCTCGAGCTGTTTGACTTCCCATGGATCTTTCAGGAGGCGCAGTTCGGAGAGGATTTCCGCAAGGACGGCGTCGAGGGCATCGGCCTTCTCGAGGTCGACTCCGGTGTTCATTCGGGATGTATCGACGAGTGCATCGGCGTTCAGGTCGACTTCCCGCAGCAGCCGGATGCCCATGCCGCCGATCTCGCGTACGCCGGCATCCTTGGTGATCGCTACTTCCAGTTCACCGAGGTCCGCCGTCTCGAGGTCCAGCAGGGCTTTCAGTTGCGCCCTGGAAAGGCGGGACCCGATCCAGAACTCGCCATAGCGTGCGTTCGCGTAGAACTCGGCGCTGTCCCTGCCGGCGAGTTCACGGAAGTAGAGCGTGGCGGTGTGGTTCCCGCCGTCGTCGCCGGTTCCCTTTTCCACGGGCTCCAGGACCAGGACGGCGTCGGGCTCGTGGTCGAGCCCGAGACCCGTGAGGTGCGCGAAGCCGGAGTGGGGCCGGAAGCGGTAGTCGGTGTCGTTCGAGCGGACCTTGAACGGACCGGCCGGGATTACCAGGCGCTCGCCGGGGAACCGTTCGGACACAACCCTGCGCCGTTGCGCGGCGAAGGAAGCAACTTCAGCCTTCTCCGGCAACTCGGCATCCTCGGGGGCCCAGCTGCTGGCCATGAATGCCTTGAATGCGTCGGAATCCGGACGCTGGGACCGGTTCTCGTTGCGGTCGGACAGGGGCTGGCCGTCGTTGGTGGCCGGAGAAATCCCGGATTCGGGAAGGGACGCGGAGATCAGATCATCAGTACTCACGTGTTTATCGTCTCACCGGCATTCCGGACAGCCAAACATCAGCTCGAGGTGGGAATCCGTGTGGACGGCGCGGGGCGTAGATTTGGTGGAGTGAGAATCGACCTGCACGCGCACTCGAACGTATCGGACGGCACAGAGACCCCGGAGGTGCTCGTAGAGTCCGCTGCGGTAGCGGGACTCGACGCCGTTGCGCTCACGGACCACGATTCGACGGCGGGCTGGAAGAGGGCGGAACACGCCGCGACCCGGCTCGGAGTGGTATTCATCCCCGGCATGGAGGTTTCGTGCCGAACCGATGCCGGCATCAGCGTGCATGTCCTGTCCTATCTCCATGATCCGACCCACCCGGGGCTGCTTGAGGAGATCGAGAAGTCGCGGAGCGCGAGGTTGTCGCGCGCGCAGCGCATGGTGGAGTTGATGTCGGACGATTTCCCCATTTCCTGGCCACTGGTTCAGCAGTTCGTCACCGAGGGTGCAACTGTCGGTCGGCCGCACATCGCCGATGCGCTGGTAGCTCTGGGAATCGTCGGAACGCGCAGCGAGGCTTTCGAACGGATCCTCACGGCCCGTTCTCCCTACTGGGTGAGCCATTATGCGCCGCATCCGGCAGCCGCCGTCGGGCTGATCCGCGAGGCCGGTGGGGTGCCCGTGTTCGCGCACCCTTCGGCATTCAACCGTGGACGCGTGGTCGGGGGCGCTGTCATCAACGAGATGATCGACGCCGGTCTCCTGGGGCTGGAGGTCGACCACCGCGACAATCCCGAGGAGGCGCGGGAGGACCTCCGCCGGCTGGCACGCGAGCACGACCTCCTCGTCACGGGATCCAGCGATTATCACGGAAGCGGTAAACCGAACCTCCTGGGGGAGAACGTGACGTCGCAGGAGACTCTGGAGCGCATCATGCAGTCGGCGACAGGAACCCGGGTCCGAGGCGCCCTGTCCTGATCTGGAGGTGGTCGCCGCGCGCTGAGTGACGGCGAACGCCGAGGCAATCGCGTTCGACGGCGGTCCAGGGATAGCCAAGAACCGGGCATCCCCGATTCCGAGGCCCGGTAGGAGTGGCCCGGCGATGCACGGCACTTCACGACCAGCGGGGCGAAAGCGGTCGCTGTCGTGTCTCCCGTCGTCTACGCCGGGACGCACTCCTCAACATGGCGCTCGGGCTGTACAAGCCCGGAACCTGGACTGCGCAGGAGCGGACGGTGACGAGCTTTCCGGGCGGTAGCGTCCGGGCTTACTCACACTCGCACGTCGCAGAAGGGGGCAAGGCGTTTCGACATGACGTCGATGGCTTGAGGGTTCTCGTCGACGCAGACGAACCTTCGCCCGAGTTTCCCGGCCACCGCTCCCAGCGTTCCGGATCCGGCGAAGAAATCGAGTACCCAGTCGCCCTCGCGGCTGCTGGCGGCGACGGCTCGCCGGAGCAGGCCCTCCGGCTTCTGCGTGGGATAGCCGGTTTTTTCCTTCCCGGTCGGTGACACGATGGTGTGCCACCAGACGTCGGTAGGCAGTTTCCCGAGTGCAACCTTCTCGGGAGTGACGAGCCCCGGTGCCATATACGGCTCACGGTCCACCTCCGCGCTGTTGAAGTAGTAGCGCGAGGGATTCTTGACGTACACGAGGATGTTGTCGTGCTTGGCCGGCCACTTCCGCTTGGAACGGGCGCCGTAGTCGTACGCCCAGATGATTTCGTTGAGGAAGCATTCACGGCCGAACAGGGCGTCGAGCATCACCTTGGCGTAGTGCACCTCGCGGTAGTCGAGGTGCAGGTACAGGGTGCCGTCGTCGGTGAGGAGACGCCATGCCTCGGTGAGCCGGGGGGCCAGGAAATCCCAATAGTCCTCGAAGGCGTCGTCGTAGCTGGCCAGCATGCCCTTGACTGTCGAGTAGCTCATCCCCTTGAAGCCGACACGATCACCTGCTCCGACGGCGCTGCGCACCATGGTGGTCTGCTGCCGGCGTTGAACCCGCCCCGTGTTGAAGGGCGGGTCCACATAGATCATCGTGAACGATCCATCCGGCAGGGTGGCCAGGTACTGGGCATTCTCCGCGTGGACCACGAGATTGGGGCCACTCGGGGTCCAGGCAGGGAAACTCACGGAATCCTAGTCCTCGGAGCCACCGGCAGGCTTCGCAATGACTTCGCCGTTCCGGCGTCGCGTGCGGCTCCGGCGTGGGCGGTCCGACGCCGGGGTCCCGGCTCCGGCGTCAGCGGATGAGTCGGCGGCTGGACGGCGACGGCGGCTGGGGGCGCTGTCGGACTGGCTGGAGCTCTCACGCGTTCCGGTGTCCGGGCCGGTGCTGCCTGCAGCTGGCCTGTCCGACCGCCCGCCGCGGCTGCTCCGCCCTCCGCTCGAGGGGCCGGTCTGGGTCCGTCCACCGGCATTGCGGCCCCGTCCGGCGTCGTCCGACCCTCCGCGGCCCTTCTTGCCGGTCTCGCCGAGGTCCTCAAGGGTTTCCGCGCCGATTCCCGCGAGTTTACGGGCGTTGCGGGGGAGGCGGCCCTTGGTGCCCTCGGGAATGTCGAGTTCTGTGAACAGGTGGGGCGACGAGGAGTACGTCTCCACCGGCTCGGGGGAATCGAGGCCAAGAGCCTTGTTGATGAGGCCCCAGCGCGGTACGTCGTCCCAGTCCACGAACGTGACGGCAGTACCCTTTTTGCCGGCGCGGCCGGTGCGGCCCACACGGTGCAGGTAGGCTTTTTCGTCTTCGGGGCACTGATAGTTGATGACGTGCGTGATGTCCTCGACGTCGATGCCGCGCGCGGCGACCTCCGTCGCTACGAGGACGTCGATCTTGTCGCCACGGAAGGCACGCAGCGCCTGCTCGCGGGCGCCCTGGCCGAGGTCGCCGTGGATCGCTCCAGCCGCGAAACCGCGGTCGATCAGCTCCTCGGACAGCTTCGCGGCAGTGCGCTTGGTCTTGCAGAAGATGATGGTGCGGCCGCGGTTCCTCGACTGCAGGATCCGTGCGACGACCTCCGCCTTGTCGAGGTTGTGGGCGCGGTAGATCACCTGGCGGATGTCTTTTTTCGTGATGCCCTCGTCCTCGGGATCCGCTGCCCGGATGTGCGTGGGCTGCGTCATGTAGCGCCGCGCCATGGCGATAACCGGACCGGGCATGGTGGCGGAGAACAGCAGCGTCTGGCGAACCGGGGGTGTCGCCGCGATCAGGGTTTCGACGTCGGGGAGGAACCCGAGGTCGAGCATCTCGTCAGCCTCGTCGAGGACCACGATCTTGACGTTCTTGAGGACGAGGAGCTTCTGGCGGTACAGGTCGATGAGGCGTCCGGGCGTGCCGACCACGATCTCGACACCGCGCTGCAGGGCTTCGATCTGCGGCTCGTAGGCCCGGCCGCCGTAGATGGTGACGATCCGCGCGTTGCGCTTCTTGGCCGCCGTCGTGAGGTCGCCGGCCACCTGGACGGCGAGCTCGCGGGTCGGGACGATCACGAGGGCCTGAGGGGCGCCGGGGACGGGCAGCTTGTCATACCCCGAGTCATCGGGGCCGACCACACGCTGGATGGCTGGGATGCCGAACCCGAGGGTCTTGCCGGTGCCGGTCTTCGCCTGGCCGATGATGTCGTGACCGCCGAGGGCGATCGACAGCGTCATGGCCTGGATGGGGAAGGGGTGGATGATCCCGGCGTCGGCCAGGGACTCGACGATGTCGGGCCGAACCTTGAAGTCGGCGAACGTCTCCGGAACCTCTGCGTGGGGCTCTTCGGTGGTGACGAGGGTCGTCTCGACGTCGATGGCGTCGTCGCTGTTGTCCGCCTTGAGGTGGTGCAGGTCTGCGGTCGTATTCTCAGTGTTCAATTAAGTACCGTTCAGTTAGGCAAGGCGGCCGCCGAGGCTCAACGGGTGGCCGGGGAGAAATCCGGCTCGGAGCACATCGGAGGCGCAAAGCGTCCAGTGGAAGCCGATCGCGGGCTTGCAACTGCGGAGGCTGGAACCTAGGAGTTCAGCGCGGAAAACTCGGGATCGAGTAAGTACTGCGGGTCATCGGGATTGTCGATAACGACCGGGCATCCATTACTACCATGCAAGTCTACCCCGCGGCGCCAGGGGTTCCGGCATTCGCCGTACTGGAGTGGCGGGCGGTGGAATCGATGGTGTGAGGTACCTCGAAGCGCACCCTGCGGTGTTCGATGTCGGCCTCCACGAGCGTGACCCTCACGGTTGAGCCGGCGACAAGTTCGCCGTCGCACTGGGCTTCGACCGGCGGATCGAAGAGCTGCACTGTTCCCGACGGACGCTGCGGGGGTTCGGAGCCGTCGCTCCGGGGGGAACCCTGGAGGACGACAGCCTCGAATTCTTCACCCACGCGGCTGCTCAGCAGGGCGGCCTGAACCGCCTCCAGAGCGCCGGACTCCATCCGGGACGCCAGCTGGTTCGATGCGTTCATCAGGCCGTTCAGCGTGGGCAACGCATCGCGAACCCACTGCGGTACTTCCCTGCCGGCACAGAGCGCCTCGCAGATGACCAGGACGAAGCGGTCGACCAGCCTGCGCAGCGGCGCCGTTGTGTGGGCGTACGGCGCGGCGATGGCGGACTGCTCGACGTCGTCGGGAACCTTGCCGTCGAACGCCGTGTATCCCGCACCGCGGAACAGGAACGCGGCCGCATGCATCAGGGCGAGCTGGCGGGGCGACGCCGTGTCGAGCGTCCGAAGGAAGGCACCGTATGAAAGGTTGTCCGGCCACGGTGTCCCCAACACCTCTGCCTGGCGGCGGAATTTGGCGAGCGCGCCCTCATCGGGACCCGGCATGGTCCGCAGGATGCCGATTCCTCCATCGATCATCATCCGGCCGGCGGCCATGCCGGTCATCAGCGAAATTTGGGCGTTCCAGTCCTCGGAGGGGAGCGACGGCCCGGTCTGGATGAGGTACTGCCTGCCGTCATGGAAAATCTCCTGGCGCGGCAGGTCGAGACTCGATCCTCCGCGCAGCACCTCCTGCTGGACGCGTCTGGTCCCCACCTCGCGAAGCAGGCGAAGGCTTTCGTGCAGCCAGGGAAGGCCGGACGGCTGCACCTCATCAAGAATTCGCTCGACCTGCTGGTAGGTGAGCTGGATCCTGCTGCGTATCCTGGCGCGCCGCACAGTGGCCGAACTCACCGAAGCATCGGGCGCGAGAGTGAATTCCCAGACGAATGCCGGGCGTTCGACGCCCGGGAGGAGACTCGCGGCGGCGTCGGAAATGCACTCGGGATAGAGGGACACCCGGCCGTCGGGAGCGTAGATGGTCTGGCCCCTGCGACGTGCTTCGGAGTCCGCTGCGCCACCCGGCTCGACAAAGCCGGGAACATCGGCGATTGCGTACCACACGCGGTACCCGGACCCACAGCGCTCCAGGCAGATGGCCTGGTCGAGGTCGGTGGAATCCGGCGGATCGATCGTGAGGAAGTCGAGATGTGTGAGGTTCTCCTGCGGAGGAACATGCGCTGAGATTGCCTGCTCGGCTTCGGCGATGACAGCTGCCGGGAAGGTTTCGACGAGAGCAAGTTCCTGCCGGAGCGCATGCAGGGCCGCTGCGAGCAGATCCTGTGACTCCCGGTTCCTGGCATCCAGCTGCTTCGACGGCACAAGCTCACCGTAGTACACGCGTTCCCGCCAGGAGTGCAGGATCCGCAGCCAGGTCGACGGCGAGGTCGCCCGGAACCTCCACGCGATCCCCGGTGTCGAGTTCCAACTCCACAACGACGTCGTCGCCCGCTGTGAGCCTTCCATGCTCCCGGTGCGCGGCGCTCACCGGAGCATGGCCCGCCCGTCCATTGAGCCCCCTGTGGTGCGGTGCCCGTAACCGTTGACGGTAACGGTCACCGCAGGCCTCCTGCCTCCACCGAGCTTCTCAAGGACCGGTTCCGGCACCTCGATTCCAGTGGCGGTCCTGCCGCCGAACTCAGGCGTCGCATCGAATAGCACACCATATCTCGGTCTTTCGCGAGGGCCTGGAGGCTAGAAGCATAGGACCGCGGGGCGCCTCAGCGGAAGTTGCCGACCGCCCTGCATTGCGTACTCTTAGCAGAATGGAAAACCGCCTACCTGACAGCGTCCCGCCGAGGAACGATCATCTGCACCGGGAGTTGGATTCAGCAGGAGAAGCCCCCGACGTCGGCGGAAGCGACCCGCTCCCGGTTTCTCCGGGCCACAGCGACCCACGGTATCTGCGCTTCATCGTGGACCTGTTCGGTGTCATCGCCTACGGCGAGCTGTCCGGGTTCGAGCGGCTTTCCTCGGACGCACGGTTCTCGCCGAGCCTGGCGGACAGGGCGGGGCTCGGGCGGCTCGCGGTCCTCGAATTCGAACACTTCGAGATGGTCAGCAGCCATCTTTCCGGGTTGGGCGTCGACGTCGAGGAAGCGATGGCGCCGTTCCAGGCGTCCGTGGACTCGTTCCATGAGCGCACCCGCCCGGGGGACTGGTACGAGTCGCTGATGAAGGCCTATGTGATCGATGCCATCTCGGGAGACTTCTACCGGGCGCTTGCCGACCGGCTGGACCCGGATACCCGGTCCCTGATCGGCAGGATAGAGTCCGGGGAAGGGTCTCCCCTGCTGTACCGGAGGCTGAAGGAAGCACTGGCGGACGATCCCCGGCTGGCCTCGCGCCTGGCACTGTGGGGGAGGCGACTCGTGGGGGAGGCACTGACCCAGGCGCAGCGCATCGGCATCGAACGGGAGTTCCTCGGAGGACTGCTGTTCGCCGACGCGTCGGACCACGCGGAGCATACGACGGCGTTGTTCTCGCAGCTCACGCGCAACCACTCACGGCGGATGGGGGCGCTCGGCCTCACCGCATAGGCGGAAGTGCCGGTGCTCCCAACCCGCCCGATGAACCTAGAGGGCTCCGAAACCGACCCGGCGCTGCTCCTCGGCACCGATCTCCACGTAGCCGAGGACCGACGCCGGCACGATGACCTGCCGTCCCTTGCTGTCGGTGAGCCGTAGCTCGGCGCCCCCCGTGATGGCCTTCGACACGACCTCGGCGAGTGCCTCCGCCGTTTCCGAGGATTCCAGAACGATTTCCCGGTTGACGTTCTGGATACCGATTTTTACTTCCACGGCGGGTGCCTCCTGTGTAGTGAACCTATGAACCTCTTGGAAACCTACTCTAGATTTCTTTGGGGAAACGACTAATTCCGCGCCAAGCTAAACGGTAGATAAGTTCGCTGGCGGAGTCGATGTCGAGGCTGCCGTCCGTCTCGAGCCAGTAGCGAGCGCTGACCTGCGCCATCCCGGCGAGGCCCCGTCCCAGCAGGGTGGCCTCGACCAGGGACAGCTGGGTATCCTCGGCGATGATTCCGGCAATCGAGTTGGCGAAATGGGCGTTGAACTCCTCGAGCCTGCTGCTGACGTCGGGGTCGTTGTTGACATCCGATTCGAAGACGAGGCGGTGCGCCTGGCTGTCCTGCGCAATGAATTGGAAGTAGGCGCGCATCGTCGCGTGCACACGCAGTTTGTTGTCTTCGGTGGAGCGCATCGCGTCGACGAGCAGGGCAGTCAGTGCTGCGAGGTGGCTTTCGAGAAGTGCCAGGTAGAGTTCGCGTTTGCCGGGAAAATGCTGGTACAGAACGGGTTTGCTGACCTTGGCTGCCTCGGCGATGTCGTCCATGGCCGCTCCGTGATATCCATGCACCACGAATACCTCGTGTGCCGCGTTCAGCAACTGGCGCCGGCGTTCGTCCCTGGGAAGCCGGAGAGCCTTTCCTCCCGGTGCTGCTTCTGCGCCCACGTGCCGCACCCTTTGCTCGCAGTAGTTGTCTGCCCCAGTTTACCCATCAGGCAGCGACGGCTACGTCCGGGTGGGCCGGAAGTTGTCCGGAGGAATAGATTGGGGCATGAGCGTTTTCAGCCCCTCCGAGCGAACCCCCGCGCTACCCCCGCTGGCCGAGCCGGCTGACGAGCTCAGCCGTGAGGAGGCGCTCCGCTATTCCCGCCACCTCATCATCCCCGAATTCGGGATGACGGCCCAGAAGCGCCTGAAGAACGCCCGGGTGCTCGTGATCGGGGCGGGCGGACTCGGCTCGCCGGTGCTGCTGTATCTGGCGGCAGCCGGAGTGGGGACACTCGGGATCGTTGACGACGACGTCGTCGAGGTGTCGAACCTGCAGCGCCAGGTGATCCATGGGGTCGGCAACCTCGGTGAGGCGAAGGCGGAGTCTGCGCGCCAGAGCATCGCGGAGGTCAATCCGCTCGTGCAGGTGCACCTTTCTCCGGTCCGCCTTACCGCGGACAACGCGCTGGATATCTTCGCCGGCTATGACCTCGTGGTGGATGGCACCGACAATTTCGCTACCCGCTACCTCGTCAATGACGCCGCTGCGATTCTCGGTATGCCCTACGTCTGGGGGTCGATCCTGCGCTTCGACGGCCAGGTAAGCGTGTTCTGGGAGAAGTATGGGCCGGGCTACCGCGACCTGTATCCGGAAGCCCCGCCTCCCGGGTCGGTTCCCTCGTGCGCCGAAGGCGGGGTGCTGGGCGTGCTGTGCGCACAGATTGGGTCGGTGATGGCCAACGAGGCCATCAAGCTCATCACGGGGATCGGGCGGACGCTGCTGGGTCGGGTACTGGTGTTCAACGCACTCGAGATGACCTGGCGCGAGGTTCGGGTGCGGAGGGACCCGGAGGCGCTGCCCATCACCGAACTGGTGGACTATGAAGCCTTTTGCGGCCTGCCCGCTGCGGGCGGAACAGCAGAGGCGGTCCCGACCGTCACGGTGGACGAACTCGCCGGGCTGCTCAGGAAGCGCGCAGCCGGGGAAGCAGACTTCAGCCTGCTCGACGTACGGGAGCCGGGTGAGTACGACGTCGTGAGGATCGAGGGTGCGGAGCTGGTCCCCAAGGATCGCATCCTCGGAGGGGAGTATCTTCCGCCGGGAGACCGCCCGGTGTATGTGCACTGCAAGGCCGGCAGCCGGTCAGCCGATGTGGTCCGATACCTGGCACAGCAGGGCTACGAACAGGCGTACTCGGTGGAGGGCGGCGTCCTGGAGTGGGTTCGCCGGATCGAACCGCACAAGCCCGTGTATTGAGCGGGCCGGGGTGAGCGGTGGAATCGGTGCCTACGCCGACTCCGCGGCAGGCAGTTCGTGGACGGGGCAGCGGGCGGCGTTCCGTTCGGGAGCGTCCGATGCGGTGGCGGCGCTGTCGGCGTCCGCTCCGGCGGCCCGCGCCGTCGTGCTGGCCGAAGGTGCTACGTCGATGCCGTACAGTGCCTCCAGCCCAGCCAGGTAGTCGTCCTGGCGGCCTTCGGCTGCAAGCTCGCGTGCGCGGACAGTGGGAACGTGGAGCAACTGCCGCACCATGCGGCGGAGGGCGAATTCCACCTCTTCGGCCGCTGCAGTACAGCCGTGCTGCGCACGTACGCGTTCCATCTCCGCGTCCAGCGCTTCCTGGGTGTGCTTCCGGAGGGCGACGATGGCGGAGTTCATGGCACGGCTGTTCTGCTGCTCCTCGAAACTGCGCGCGGCGTCCTTCACCAGGCGTCCCGCCTGCTGCAGGGCATCAGCCTGTTCCTCGGGCGCCGCGAGCCGCACCGACTCGAGGGTGATGAGTTCGACGTCGTCCAGGTTCGCCACCGCGGGATCGAAGTCATGACTCAGGGCGAGATCGATGATGACGAGCGACTCTGCCGAACCTCGCCGAACCCGTTCGAGGTCAGCCGCTTCGATCCTTGCGTCGCTTCCGCTGCAGCCGATGACGACGTCGGCCTCCCGAAGGGCGGCAGGCAGCTCCTCCGCCGTGAGCGCAGTGCCTCCCCGCGTCGAGACGAAGGTTTGCGCGCGGCCGGAGGAGGAGAAGACCGAGATGCGGCTGCACTTCTTCTCCTTCAGCAGCGCCATGGTGGCGCCGGCGTAGGCGCCGGTTCCGAAAAGAACCACTGACTTGGTGGTCCAGTCCGCGTCCCCGGACACGTCCCCCGCGAGCTCGAGGGCAACCGAGACGATCGAGCGGCCCTGGCTGCCGAGGACGGTTTGCGCGCCGACATCCTTCGCGGTGCGCGAAGCGGTCTGGAACAGACGGACCAGGCCGGGACTGGCAGCTCCGGTTGCCTGGGCGTCGATCAGGGCCCGACGAACCTGGCCGGCAATTTCCCGCTCACCCACCACGGCGGAGTCCAGGCCCGCGCTGACGGCGAAGAGGTGCTGCGCTACCGCTTCGCCGGTGTTGGTGACGAAGGAGGAGGAAACCGAGGCAGCGGGAATGCCGGAGTAGTCGCTGATGGTGGAGACGATGGCCGAGCGGGCAGCTTCGATGTCAGCTTCGGAGGGGGCTTCGCTGTAGATTTCGAAGCGGTTGCAGGTGGCCAGGACGACGGCGCCTGATACTGCGCGTCCATCGGCGAGCACGGCCGAGGGGACCTGGGGCGCCCCGACGCTGAGCCGGGCAACGGTCTCCAGGTCTACATTCGAGTGCGTCGCAACAAGGGATAGTAGAACCACAACCCCTCAAGCATACCGAGGGGGCGTCCGCGGGCAGTAATAGGATCGCCTTACCCGACGCTTGCCTTCCCCGTACTTTCGCGGAGAATGGCGGTGCGGCGTGCACGTGAGTTTGGACACCAGCCGCTTCGGATGTGGCACGGAGGTTAGTGATCTCCGGCGATCAGCGGCAGAATCAGGGTATGAACCTTGGAGCAGCACACCCGCTGATGGACGGCCGTACGGCTGAATCAGCCCTCATCTCCGCCTACCGCGGGCTTCCGCCACGCCGTCGTCCGGTGTGGTTCATGCGTCAGGCCGGGCGGTCCCTGCCCGAGTACCGGGCTCTCCGTGAGGGCACCAACATGCTCGAATCGTGCCTCGATCCGGAGTTGGCCTCCGAGATCACCCTCCAGCCGGTGCGCCGGCACGATGTCGATGCCGCCATCTTCTTCTCCGATATCGTCATCCCGCTCAAGCTGGCAGGTGTGGACGTCGACATCGTGCCCGGCGTCGGGCCCGTGCTCGGCACGCCCATCCGCAGCGCTGCCGACGTAGCCGCCCTGCCGGTTCTTACCGACGCCGCCCTGGAGCCGATCAGGCAGGCTGTCGCCCGGACAGTTGCCCAGCTGGGTTCGACGCCGCTGATCGGATTCGCGGGCGCCCCCTTCACCCTCGCGGCGTACATGGTCGAGGGCAAGCCGTCCCGCGACCATCTCGGCCCCCGCACGATGATGCACTCCGATCCCGACACCTGGCGGGCCCTGACCGAGTGGGCCGCGGACGCATCGGGCCGTTTCCTTCGCGCTCAACTGGAAGCTGGAGCATCAGCCGCGCAGCTCTTCGACTCCTGGGCGGGTTCGCTCGGCCTCGACGATTACGTGCGGCACGTCGCGCCGGCCTCCTCCCGTGCCCTTGACCACGTCCGCGGATCGGGCGCCCCGTTGGTCCACTTCGGCACCGGCACCTCGGAGCTGCTCGTGGCCATGTACGACGTCGGCGTGGACGTGGTGGGCGTGGACTACCGCCTTCCGCTGGCGGAGGCCAACCGGCGCCTGGGCGGCAGGGTCCCACTGCAGGGCAACATCGACCCGGCCCTGCTCAGCGCGCCCTGGGCGGTGCTGGAGAAGCACGTCCGGGAAGTACTCGACTCGGGATCGGCGGCGCCCGGGCACGTGGTCAATCTGGGTCATGGGGTGCCACCGGAAACCGACCCGGAAGTACTGACCCGGGTGGTGGAGCTGATCCATTCGGTGGCCCCACCCGCATGAGCGGGTCAGCCAGTAGCGACACCGGGCCGATTCCCGGCACAGGCGGTCTTGGCGGTCGTGCGCCGGTCGTCGTCGTGGGCGGGGGGATGGCCGGACTCGTCGCCGCCCGGACCCTTGCCCGGCGCGGGCTGCGAGTGACGGTCCTCGAGGAATCGGGACGTTTCGGCGGCAGTGTGGATTCGCGCGAGCTCGGCGGGCTCCGGCTCGACAGCGGCGCTGAATCCTTCTCCACCCGCTCCGCCACGGTTCCCGGGCTCGCCGCCGAGCTCGGCCTCGATGCCGAACTCGTGGTACCCGAAGCGGCGGGCGCGTGGGTCCAGCTTCCGGGGAAGGACCTGCAGCGCAGTGCTCAGCCCCTGCCCAATTCGGGCGTGCTCGGCATTCCGGCGGACCCGACCGATGCGGGAACGGCGGCCGCGATCGGCCGAACGGGTGTGCTCCGCGCATCCCTGGACCGGGTGCTGCCACTTGGGTCCCTCGCCACCCGCCCCGGCGTCAGCCTCGGGGAGCTCGTCCGGACGCGGATGGGGGAGGAGGTCCTGGACCGTCTTGTCGCCCCTGTTGCGGGCGGCGTGTTCTCGGCCGACCCGGACACCCTCGACGTCGATGCGGTGGCGCCCGGCCTGCGGGCGGCCATGGCCCGGCTGGGCTCGCTCGGTGCCGCGGCCGGTTCGCTGAGGAAAGCCGCCCCGGCCGGGTCGGCTGTCGGCGGGCTCCGCGGCGGCATGGCCCGGCTCCGGGATGCACTCGTGGCGGAGTTGACGGCCGCGGGTGTGGATCTGCGAACCGGGGAGACGGTTCGTGGAATCCATCGTTCGGGGAGCGGCTGGCGGGTAGCGACCGAGCGCGCCACCCTGGAGCGGAGGCTGCCGGCCCGCGCCGTCCTCGTGGCCACCGGGGGGCCCGCCGCCGTCGACCTCCTTGCCCCTGTCCTCCCGGAACTGGCAGTCGAGCGCCCTGCGCCGGTGCCCGGGGTTGCCCTCGTCACCCTCGTGGTCGAGGCGCCCGGCCTTGATGCGCAGCCGCGCGGGACGGGAGTGCTGGTGGCACGGGGGGTCGAGGGAGTATCGGCCAAGGCGCTGACCCATTCCACTGCCAAATGGAAGTGGCTGCGGAACCAGGCTGCGCCGGGCGTGCATGTGCTGCGGCTGTCGTTCGGACGGGTGGGGGACGACACCGCACGGGACCTCGGGCCGTCGACCGGGGACGACAGGCTGTTCGCTGTCGCCCTCGCTGATGCGTCGGCCCTGCTCGGGGTGCGCATCGACGCCGCCGCCGTACTCGATTGGGACGTGGTCCGCTGGGCCGGCGCCCTGCCACATGCTGCGGTGGGGCATCGTGACAGGGTAGCGAGGATCCGGACCGTCACGTCGGCGGTCGGGACACTCGACGTCACCGGGGCGTGGCTCGCCGGTACGGGACTCGTCGCGGTGATCGATGACGCGCGGGCGCGGGCTACTGCACTCGCCGACCGGCTCGATACCGTGGATCAGGGACTCTTCCAGCGTGACGTCAATTACTTCTACGACTTGTAGAAGAATAGGATTTCGGATTGCTTCGGCGCAGGGGCAAACTAATACCATGAGTGAGCTAACCGGCAAGAACGCTGTCCACAGTCCTTCCACCGAGCCCTCGAATGAACTATCCCCGGACGTCGCTGCCGATGCCGAGGGAGAGCTGTTCTTCACGCTGTGGACCGTTTTCAAGCGCGACGTGAAATTCGCGGGATCCGTGGCTTCGTCCGACAGCCTCGGGGACGTGCTGGGTTCGATCGAGGGGACCGGCGTCGTCGTCCGGGGTTTCTACGATGTCTCGGCGATGCGCGAGGACGCGGACGTGATGGTCTGGCTCCATGGCCCGCGCGCCGAGGACCTCCAGATGGCGATCCGTCGCCTCCGGCGCACCGCCATGTTCTCCGGAACCAGCATTGCCTGGTCCGCCATGGGCGTACACCGCAACGCCGAGTTCTCGAAGAGCCACAGCCCGGCGTTCTCCCGGGGCGTTGCTCCCGCCGAATGGGTGTGTGTCTACCCCTTCGTGCGCTCCTATGAGTGGTACATCCTTCCCAGCGAGGAACGCCGCGGGATGCTGTACGACCACGGGATGAAGGGCCGCGAGTACCCGCAGGTCCTGTCCAACACCGTGTCCTCCTTCGCGCTCGGCGACTGGGAATGGATCCTCGCCCTCGAGGCTCCCGAACTGGTGGACCTCGTCGACCTCATGCGGCATCTCCGGGAGACCGAAGCCCGGCGCCACGTGCGCGAGGAAATACCCTTCTACACGGGCCGCAGGATCAGCCCCGACGAGATTGCAGAGGTGCTCCAGTGACCACACAGGCCTTCAACCCCCTTGACGGAGTCGACGACGCAGGGCGCATGGCGCCCAAGAACTACGACGCCGTCGTCCTTGCGTCCTTCGGCGGCCCCGAGGGGCAGGACGACGTCATCCCGTTCCTGCGCAATGTGACACGCGGCCGGGGCATCCCCGACGAACGGCTTGAGGAAGTCTCCCACCACTACCGTGCCTTCGGAGGCATCAGCCCCATCAACGGCCAGAACCGCGCACTCCGTGCAGCTCTCGAGGCCGAACTCCGGCGCCGCGGCATCGACCTTCCTGTGTACTGGGGCAACCGGAACTGGGCGCCGTTCATCGCGGACACGCTGCAGGAGGCGTACGACGCCGGACACCGCCGCGTCCTTGCCCTGACCACCAGCGCGTACTCGAGCTACTCGAGCTGTCGGCAGTACCGCGAGGACCTCGGGATGGCCCTCGTCGAGACCGGGCTGGAAGGCAAACTCGAGGTCGACAAGGTTCGCCAGTATTTCGACCACCCGGGATTCGTGGAGCCCTTCGTCGAGGGGGTCACCGACGGACTTGCCAGGGTGCGGGCCGGACTGAAGGAGCGAGGTGAGGATGGCGCCCCCGTGCACGTTCTGTTCGCCACCCACTCGATTCCCATCGGTGACGCCGAGGCGTCCGGTCCCCGCAACGTCGAGGGTGGGCCGGTCCATGATGAGGGGGCCTACGTTGCACAGCACCTTGCCACGGCGCAGGCCGTGCTGGACCGTGTGCCCGAGGCCGCGGGCGTCGAGTGGTCGCTCGTCTACCAGTCCCGCTCGGGCGCGCCGCACATCCCCTGGCTCGAGCCCGATATCAGCGATGCACTGCGGGAACGAGCCGGTACTGGGATCAGGGGAGTGGTGATCGTGCCGCTCGGCTTCGTGAGTGACCACATGGAAGTCGTCTGGGATCTTGATACGGAGGCCCTTGAGACCTGTGCCGAGCTCGATATCGTCGCGGACCGCGTGCCTACCCCAGCCACCCATGAGAAATTCGTGGCGGGACTGGTCGACCTCATCTCCGAGCGCACCGTCGAGAACAACATCGGTGAGCGGCCGTCCACCACCGACCTCGGCCCCTGGTACGACGTCTGCCGTCCCAACTGTTGCGCCAACCGGCGGGGCGAAAAACCCACCATTGCGGCGGTCGACGCGACGGTCGGGACTTCGCTTCCGAATCCCGGGTCCTGATGCCGCAGGCAATCCGCGTCGGAACCCGGGGCAGCGCCCTCGCCCTGACCCAGACCACCACCGTTGCCGAGAACATCGCCGGGCTCTCAGGGCGGCCATACGAGCTGGTGCGCGTTCGAACCGAGGGCGACATCCTGAAGGGATCGCTGTCGCAGATCGGCGGCACGGGGGTCTTCGTCGCCGCCCTGCGCGATGCGCTGCTGGAGAGCCGCTGTGAACTGGCGGTGCACTCGCTCAAGGACCTCCCGACGCTCCCGGCGCCCGGACTGACCGTCGCCTCGGTGCCGGCACGGGCCGATGTCCGTGATGCGCTGTGTGCCAGGGACGGTCTCACCCTCGCGACACTTCCCGACGGTGCGACCGTGGGCACCGGGTCGCCGCGCCGCGCCGCGCAGCTGCGATCGGCCCGCCCCGGCTTGAACGTCGTGGATATCCGCGGCAACGTGGATACGCGGCTCGGCCGGGTAACCGGACTCGTGGACGGGGCACCGGGGGACCTCGACGCCGTCGTCCTCGCCGCGGCAGGGCTGCTCCGGCTCGGACGCCAAGCCGCAATCACCGAGTACATCGATCCCGCTGTCATGCTGCCCGCGCCGGGGCAGGGCGCGCTCGCCGTGGAATGCCGGATCGACGACGCCGATACCTCCCTCCGGAAAGCCCTTGAGTCATACGACGACGCGGAGACGCGCCTGGCCGTGACTGCGGAACGCGCCGTCCTGCTCCAGCTCGAGGCGGGCTGCGCCGCCCCCATCGGGGCGTTCGCTTCGGTGGCGGGTGACCGTCTGACCCTGGAGGCGGTGGTATGCAGCCTCGACGGGCGAACGATGATCCGCAGGACGCAGTCCGCCGGTGCCGTCGACAATGTCGGCGCTGCCGAGCTGGGCATGGCGCTCGCTGAGGAACTCCTCGCCGCGGGAGCTGCCGGGATAGCTCCCCTGACGAGCTGACGGAAGCCGCTCTGATGGAGGCTGGTCCCCTTCCGCTTGCAGGGGTGTCCGTGGTGCTCCTGCGCAGCCCCGAGCGGTCTGCCGCCATGGCCCGTGAGGTGCAGCGGCTCGGAGGAGAGCCTCTTGTGATGCCCCTCATCGATTTCGAGCAGGCCCCTGAGTCCGAAGACCTGCGGCGGGCGCTGGTCCGCCTGGCCGAGGGCCGTTACCAGTGGGTCGTGTTTCCGAGCGTCACCGCCGTAGCTTCACTCCAGCTGCATGCAGGCACCGCCGGCCGGGATCTAGCGGGGATGCTCCACTCCGGACCGCGCATCGCGGCGGTGGGCAGCATCACCGGGAAGTACCTGGCGAGCAGCGGCGTGGTGGCCCACCTGGTCCCGGAGGGCAGCCAGTCCGCGCGGGGACTCCTCCTTGAGATGCCGACCGGGCCGGGGTCGATCCTCCTGCCGCAGGCCGACATCGCCGACCCCGCCCTCGCCGAGGGCCTCACCGCCGCGGAATGGTCCGTCGACCGCGTGACGGCGTACCGCACGGTCGACTATCCGGCAGCTGCCACGCGCCGCCTCGTGGTCCCGGTACCCGCCGGTGACGGAAGGATTCCCGGATCGATCAATCCCCGGCAGTTCCGCCGGCTCGCCGCAGGGAAGGCCCCGGTGGTGGCGGTCCTTACTTCCCCGAGCAACGTGTTCCGGTTCCATGCCATGCTGGAGAAGGAGGCACCGATGGGCTCCGGTTCCGCCCCGTTGGTCGTCGCGATCGGACCAAGCACCGCAACTGCCGCGGCAGGCGCAGGGGTTCGCGTCGACGCCGTCGCCTCCCGGCCTACCCCGGAGGGGATCGCCGAGGCCGCCGTCCGCGCCGTCACCGGCAGAAGTACAGCACCGAGGAATGGAGTTTTCCAATGAGTTTCCCCCAGCACCGGCCCCGCCGGTTGAGGTCCACACCCGCCCTCCGGCGGCTGACGGCCGAGCACCGCGTCCGCCCCTCGGAGCTGATCCTGCCCGCCTTCATCCGGGAGGGACTGACCGAGCCCGCGCCCATCAGCTCGATGCCCGGAGTGGTGCAACACAGTACTGACTCCCTCAGGAGAGCTGCCGCGGAAGCCGTGGAGCGGGGCGTCGGCGGAATCATGCTGTTCGGTATCCCCCTGTCCAGGGATGCGACCGGCAGCGCCGGCATCGATCCCGACGGCGTGCTGAACCGGGCCATCGCCGATGTGCGCTCCGAAGTGGGGGACGCGCTCGTCGTGATGAGTGATGTGTGCCTCGACGAGTTCACCGACCACGGCCACTGCGGAGTGCTCGCCGAGGACGGCAGCGTCGACAACGACACCACGCTGGCGCTCTACGCGCAGATGGCCGTCGAACAGGCGAACGCGGGAGCCCACGTGCTGGGCCCGTCGGGCATGATGGACGGGCAGGTCGCCGTGATCCGGCAGGCGCTCGACGACGCCGGCCATCAGGACACCGTAGTGCTCGCCTATGCCGCGAAGTATGCCTCAGCTTTCTACGGACCGTTCCGTGAGGCCGTCGATTCGCAGCTGAAGGGGGACCGCCGGACCTACCAGATGGATGCGGCGAACCGGCGGGAGGCACTGCTCGAGGTGGAACTCGACATCGAGGAGGGCGCCGACCTGGTCATGGTGAAGCCCGCCATGAGCTACCTCGATGTCCTGGCCGACGTCGCGGCGATGTCCCCGGTCCCGGTGGCTGCCTACCAGATCTCGGGGGAGTACGCGATGATCGAGGCCGCCGCGGCGAACGGCTGGATAGACCGCCGCGGGGCGATCGAGGAATCGGTCCTCAGCATCAAACGGGCCGGCGCGCAGATGATTTTGACCTACTGGGCCGCGGAGCTTGCGCTCTGGCTCGACGACAACCACAGCTGAGGACACCATGGCCACTTCCGAAGAACTGTACGAGCGCGCGCGTTCCCTGATGCCAGGCGGGGTGAATTCACCCGTCCGGGCCTTCGGCTCGGTGGGGGGCACCCCGAGATTCCTCGTCGATGCCCGGGGCGCGTATGTGACCGATGCCGACGGAACGACCTACGTGGACCTCGTCGGATCGTGGGGGCCGGCGTTGCTCGGGCACTCGCATCCCGACGTTCTCGCCGCGGTGCACCGCGCCGTCGACCATGGACTGACCTTCGGAGCGTCGACGCCGGCGGAAGCCGACCTCGCCGAGATCGTCAGGAACAGGGTCCCCGCAGTCGAGCTCCTGAGGATGGTGTCAACCGGTACCGAGGCCACCATGACCGCGGTACGGCTGGCCCGCGGCTTCACCAACCGCAACCTGATCATCAAGTTCGCAGGCTGCTACCACGGCCATGTCGACAGCCTTCTGGCAGCCGCCGGCTCCGGCGTCGCGACGCTGGCACTTCCCGGTTCCGCTGGAGTGACCGAGGCGACGACGGCGGAGACCCTCGTGCTGCCGTACAACGATGTCGCAGCGGTTGAGCAGGCCTTCGCCGAGCACGGCCCGCGCATCGCGGCAGTCATCACTGAGGCAGCACCGGCCAACATGGGTGTCGTCACGCCGCAGGAGGGCTTCAACGCCTTCCTCTCCCGCGTGACCACCGAGCATGGTGCCCTCTTCATCGTGGACGAGGTCATGACGGGGTTCCGGACTGCTCCGGGAGGCTACTGGGGCCTGACCGGAGGGGCACCGGATTCTTTGGATCCGTGGACTCCCGACCTCCTCACGTTCGGGAAGGTGATCGGTGGCGGTATTCCCGCCGCGGCTCTCGGCGGCCGCGCGGATGTCATGAACTATCTTGCCCCGATCGGGCCCGTTTACCAGGCCGGCACCCTCTCCGGGAACCCCCTCGCGATGGCGGCCGGCGTTGCGACGCTCACCGCCGCCACCGACGACGTGTATCGCCACGTCGATGCCCGCTCACTCGAGCTTTCCACTGCGCTCTCCGACGAGCTCGGGCGTGCGGGGGTTGACCACTCCATCCAGCGAGCCGGCAGCCTCTTCAGTGTTGCCTTCGGTACCTCCGCCAAGGGTGTGCACAACTACGCGGATGCCCAAGGGCAGGAAACGTATCGCTACGGGCCCTTCTTCCATTCGATGCTGAATTCAGGCGTCTACCTCCCGCCGTCGGTCTTCGAGGCCTGGTTCCTTTCGGCGGCCCACGACGACGCCGCCATGGAAAAGATCTTCGCGGCCCTTCCTGCGGCGGCGACGGCGGCTGCCGAGGCCCAGCCGCTCTGACGCCCTCGCTCCTTGGGTTCGATGAACCTGGTGCGCCCTGCATTCGCACCTGCACCCGTCGCCATCCGTGGCACTGGAGTCAGGCATTGAGAAGTGCCGGCGCGGCGACGGCCACGGTCGGCGGTTGCGCCTTCTCCGGTGATCCCGCCGGAAGAACGGGCCAGGCGCATTCGATCACGGCGGTCGGATCGGTGCGCCTCAGGTACTCCTGGAAGTTTGCGGCCTGTCGTTCAGCCCAGACGAGCTGGGCATCGTGGAGCTCCTCGGCAGGGCGGGCCAGCATCGTGAAGCGGTGCGCGAGAACCGCGGCCACGCGGAGTGTGGCAAGCACATCCGCCGCGGATGTGTGCGCGTTCTCGAATTCGATCCCGTAGTGCGCGCACATCGCGGTGAGCGTCCTCTTGCCCCTGCGGTACCGATCGACTTGCTTGTCCATGATGAACGGGTCGAGGACCGGGCGCGGGTTGGGTGTGGAAACGCCGTGGCGCTCGCCCTCGCGCTCCAGAACGGTGAAATCGTACCGGGCGTTGAAGGCAAGGACGGGAACTCCGTCATCGAACAAGCGTGCCAGGACAGCAGCCACTTCCAGCACCACCTTCGCCGCGGGCTGTCCATGGGTGCGAGCGTGCTCGGTGGACATCCCGTGGATGGCGGCAGCCTCGTCGGGGATGGGCATACCCGGGTCCGCGAGCCACTCGTGGTGCTCCAGCGGCGAGCCCTCGCTATCCACCAGCAGGATCGACGCTGTGACGACGCGGGCTTCCCGGGGGTCCCGTCCCGTGGTCTCGAGATCGAAAGCGGCCCGTGGTAATTCTTGCCAGCTGGTCATGCGCCAAGGCTAGCGCGACCAACCGACCTTTCCGGGCAGGGCGCTGCGATTACGCTGGAGTGCATGAGTAGGGAAACCGCCGGCGCTTTCTCCTGCGATGATGCCGAGCAGCGCGACGTCAGCGACGGCTGTGGGTGCCGCCGCCTCGATTACAGCGACGCCGTCCTCGAGGTCGCGCAGCTGGTGCCGGCAGGCTGTGTCGTGACCTACGGAGATGTCGCGGAGCTCCTTGAAGCAGGCGGGCCGCGCCAGGTAGGAGCAGCAATGAGCCGCGGCGGCGACGACATTCCCTGGTGGCGTGTCCTGCGGGCAGGTGGACTGCCTCCGCGCGGATTCGCGGAGCGTGCCCTGGAACACTACCTGCGTGAAGGGACGCCGCTCCGGTCTCCGGTCGGGTCTCCGTCCCGGAATCCGGAACGGCCGGGCCGGACGTTCAGCGTGGACCTGACCATCGCCCGATGGGTGCCGGGAAAGGTCCAATACGAGTCGGTGGAGGGTGTGCGTGCAAGTTTGAGGGGGTGTCCGATCCCGAACCCCGCCGGTGATCGGACCGGAAATGTCAGTGCGAAGTGATGGGCTTGATTCATGACGACGATCCTTGACGGCGCTGACACGCTGGGCCCGCCGCCCGCCGGTCAGGAGACCCGGGGGCCAGCCGGAGCGGATGTTGCTCCTGCCACTGCTGAGGAAATCGCTGCGCTGTCCGGCCCCGTGCTTGTCCTTGGCGGTCCGGGTACCGGCAAGTCGACGCTCCTGGTCGACGTCGCTGTCCATCGGATCCGCGCCGGCACGATCGAGGCCTCCGAAGTCCTCCTGCTCGCGCCCACCCGGGCGGCGGCGGCGCGCCTTCGGGATGAACTGACGGAAAAACTCGACCGCAGCCTCAGCACCGCACCGGCAAGGACCTGGGCCGCCTATGCCTTCGATCTGATTCGGCGTGCAAAGGCGGAGGGACGGATGCCTGAACTCCGCCGCGCGCCGCGGCTCCTTTCGGGTGCCGAGCAGGACCTGATCATCAAGGAGTTGCTTGCAGGCCATGGCGAGGACGGCGCACCTGTTATCGACTGGCCGCAAAACCTCGCACTTGCCCTTCCCACACGGGGATTCCGACAGGAGATCCGTCAGCTCTTCGACCGCGTCAGCGAATACGGGGCTTCGTCCGGGCAGCTTCACCAGTGGGGCTACCGCTTCGACCGCCCTGACTGGGTTGCCGCTGCAGCGCTCTACGGCGAGTACCGGGACGTCCTGGACCTCCGGATGCCCGAGGCCTTCGACCCTGCCGGAATACTCACTGCAGCCCGTTCCCTGCTGGAACTGGATGAGGAATTCCTGGCGCAGGAACGTGAGCGTGTGAAGCTGGTCCTGGTGGACGACTACCAGGAAGCCAACCCGGCAATCCATGCGCTCCTCGGTCTCCTCGCCGGCGGCAGGGACGCCGTCGTCGCTTCCTGCCCGGATACCGCGGTCCAGGGTTTTCGCGGCGCCAGGCCTGAACTCACCGGGCAACTCGAACAACTGCTGTCATCGGAGACCGGTCTCACCTCGGTCGTGCTTGCTGAATCCCGTACACTGACGCCACCGTTGGCCGAGGCATGGCGCAACGTCGTCTCCCGTATCTCCACCGCCGGAGTATCCTCCGGCTACAGAGCGGTGGCCCCGCGGGCTGAGGATCCACTCGGAGCTCCTCCAACGGCTGCGCCTGCAGTGAAACCTCACGAGAACCGGTCCGGTACCGGCGAACCGTCAATGCCCTCGGCTCCCGTTAGCACCACACCTTCCGTTGCCTCCCACCTTGTCGACTCGGTCTTCCACGAGCAGCGCTACATCGTGCAGCGCATCCTCGAGGCACACCTGTTCGCCGGCCGGACCTTCGACGACATTGCCGTGATCGTCCGGAACGGGGCGCAGGTCGCCACGGTTCAGCGGTTCCTTGCCGCCCAGGGAATTCCGGTCAATGTGCCCGCCTCCGAGACTGCCCTCCGGGACGAACCGGCTGTCCGACCGCTGCTGGACATCTTCTCCGTAGTGGTGGGAGAACGGGGTATCGACCCTGAGCTGTGTGTATCGCTACTGACCTCCCGCATCGGGGGCGCAGGAACTCTCGAGCTCCGCCGGCTCCGCCAGGTCCTTCGCAGGCGGGAGTTGCAGGACGGCGGCGGGCGCACGAGTGATGAGTTGCTGGTGGACCTGCTGACCTCGCCCCTCGCAATCGAGGGACTCGGCAGTGAGGCCGGTCCTGCGCGCCGCATCGAGAGGATGATCCGGGCCGGGAAGGACGCCCTCACCGCACCTTCCGCCGATCCGGAAACCGTACTGTGGGAGCTTTGGTCCGCCAGCGGTCTTTCCGACAAGTGGTCTACTGCGGCCCTGAGCGAAGGCCAGGGCTCGGTGCGGGCCGACCGCGACCTCGATGCCATGCTGGCCCTCTTCCAGACCGCTGAACGGTTCGTCGACCAGATGCCCGGTGCCGCACCGGGACTGTTCCTCGAATATCTGCTGAGCCAGGAACTCCCCATGGATACACTTGCGGCACGGGCGCGACGGCACGCGTCGGTCTCGGTACTCACCCCGGCCAGTGCCGCGGGACGCCACTGGCCATTCGTGATCGTTGCCGGACTCCAGGAGGGCATCTGGCCGAACCTGCGCCTGCGCGGTGAACTCCTCGGCTCGGGTGAGCTCCAGGCGCTCCTTGACCACGGAGCATCGTTCCGGCAGCATCGCCAACCGCTCAGCCTTCTCCAGGACATACGGTTCGATGAGCTGAGAACGTTTTCGACGGCTATATCCCGAGCAACCGAAGAGCTCATCTGCTGTGCCGTGTCCTCGCAGGACGATCAGCCGTCGCAGTTCCTCGACCTCGTTGACCCATTGCCCCCGGGCACGACCGAACGGCCGAGAACGGAAGTGCTGCGGCCGCTCACGCTTCGCGCGCTCGTCGCCGAACTGAGGAAATTCGCCCAGGACCCGGGCGACCCGGCTTTGGCGACCGAAGCAGTGGCGCATCTGGGGCGGATGGCGGCCAGGTCGCCGGAAATACCGGGGGCTGACCCCGCGCAGTGGTGGGGCCTGCTGAACCTCAGCACCACGCAGCCCATTCTGCCCGCCGACGCACCGGTTCCGGTGTCCCCCTCGAAAGTCGACTCAGTACTGACGTCCCCGCTGAGCTGGTTCGTCTCGGCGGCCGGCGGTGAGAGAACCACCGACTTCGCCCGCTCACTCGGAACCCTCGTCCACTCGATAGCACAGGACATGCCCGAAGCGACCGGCAACGAGTATGTAGCCGAACTCGAACGGCGATGGCCAACGCTCGGCATGAAGGACACCTGGGAAGGGAAAGCGGACCTCCGCAGGGCGGAGGGTATGGTCAGGAAACTCGCCGCGTACGTCATATCAATGCGGCAATCGGGCCGCAGGCTGCTGGCAACCGAGGTCGACTTCGAACTGAATCTTCCGTTCGAGGAAGAAGGCCGTCAGCGGACTGCGCGCCTGCGAGGACAGGTCGACAGGCTCGAAGAGGATGCGAAAGGACGGCCCGTCATCGTCGACCTCAAGACGGGCAAGTCCGCGCCCGCAAAGAAGGAAATCGAGGGTCATCCGCAGCTCGCCTCCTACCAGGTTGCCGTCAACGAGGGAGGACTCTCGGACCGGGCAATGGCCCGGGAATCGGGAGGCGCGGCCCTCGTTCATCTGGGAACGAGGAACAAGGAGGCATCCGTCCAGGAGCAGCACCCTCTAAATCCGTCCGAGGATTGGGCGCGCACTATGATCCAGGAAGCCGCGCGCCTGATGTCGGCCGCGTCCTTCGAAACGGTGCACGACCCCCGGCGCTCGGGGTTCGGAGGAAGCGGTTGCCGCCTTCCCGAAGTGTGCCCCCTCTGCGCAGAAGGCCGCCAGGTGACCCAGTGACGATTCCGCCGCCACCAGAAACCACCGCTGAGCGGGACTCGAAGCAGGCTGTCCGCCGCTATTCGGCACGCGACCTTGCGGAGTTGCTTCATTCCGACCCGAACTCGCCTGTGCAATACCCCACTGATGACCAGGTGCTGGTCATCGAGGCGCCGCTGCAGCCGCAACTGGTTGTTGCCGGCGCAGGTTCGGGCAAGACCAAGACCATGGCCGACCGCGTAGTGTGGCTCGTTGCCAATTCCCTGGTGCAGCCCGAGCAGATCCTGGGTGTCACGTTCACGCGCAAGGCCGCGGGGGAGCTCGGAACCCGCATCCGCCAGCGTTTGGTGGCACTTCACCGGGCACTGGGGCAGGAAACAGGCGGCACAGGTACTGGCGGACTGGGCGACCTGGATCCGGCCGTGTCCACCTACCACTCGTTCGCCAACTCGATCGTGCAGGACTACGGCCTGAGGATCGGCGTCGAACGCGATTCCGTTCTGCTCGGAACCGCCCAGGCCTGGCAACTCGCCCACTCCGTCGTGGAAGCGTACCAGGGTGAGTGGTCCCACTTCACCGCTGCTAAATCCACGCTCGTCAAGGGCGTTCTGGACATGGCCGGCGAATGCGCGGAGCATCTGGTGGCGCCGTTCCAGGTGCGCGCCGCGCTGCGCCACCAGATCGACGCTGTACAACGATGGGAGTGTATCGCCGGGACTCCCCGCAAACCGGCGCAGGGCGTCGAGGCACTCCTCAACAAGCTGCGTACCCGCGTGAGTGTCACCGAGCTGGTCGAGCAGTACGCGCAGGCGAAGTTGACGCGCCGCCAACTCGATTTCGGTGACCTCGTTGCCCTGGCGGCGCGTATCGCCGAGGAAATTCCCGAAGCTGTCGCACTCGAACGGGAGAAGTACAAAGTTGTCCTGTTGGATGAGTTCCAGGACACGTCGCACGCACAGATGGTCCTGTTTTCCAGGCTGTTCGCCGACGGCCGGGCAGTAACGGCAGTCGGAGATCCCCACCAGTCGATCTACGGCTTCCGCGGTGCCTCGGCGGGTCAGCTCGGTACCTTCCGGACAGCTTTTCCGACCGCTGTTCCAAGCGGTGGCTGGGCGCCCGCTCCTGTGGCCAACCTGTCGGTCGCATGGCGGAACGCGACGGCAATCCTTGCTGCGGCGAACACGATTTCCTCACCGCTCGGGGTACCCGCCCCCTGGTTGCGGACCACCCGATCCCTTTCGGTACCGGACCTCGAGCCGAAGCCGGGGGCTCCGGTAGGGGAAGTCATCCTCGGGCGCTTCCTCTCGGACGCGCGCGTCACTCGGGGCGGGGTCAAGGAGCCCCTGTTCGCCGGCGGCCCGGACGACAGGACTCCCGAACCGAGTGAAGCCGAAGCTCTCGCGGCGCAGATCGTCCACCACTCGCGGCGGACCTTCGAACGGGACGAACAGGGAACGCGGCTCCGCCCGACGCTCGCGGTTCTTTGCCGGAGCCGGAAACAGTTCGAACCCATCCGCAGCGAGCTGGAGCGCCAGGGAATCCCTGTGCAGATCGTAGGTCTCGGCGGGTTGCTCCGGATGCCGGAGATCGTCGAGATGTTGGCGGTGCTCCGGGTCCTCGGTGACCCTGACCGTTCCGATTCCATGCTTCGGCTGCTCTCCGGTGCCCGATGGCGTATCGGTCCGGCGGATCTCATGGGTCTGGCCGACTGGTCGCGACAGCTGGCCCGGTCCCGCGAGGCAGGAGGACGCTCGAAGGCCGGCGCGGAAACCGAAGCGCCTGTCGCTGGAACGGGGTCGGAAACGGTCGTCCAGTATGACCTTGCGGAGGCCGGAAGCCTCGTCGAGGCGGTCGACCACCTCCCGCCGTCGGGTTGGGTATCGGCCTCGGGCCGCGAACTCGGCGTCGAAGGACGCACGCGGCTCGGGGTGTTGAAAAATGAGCTCCGCAACCTGAGGCATTTCGTCGGAGATGACCTAGGAACCATCGTCGGAGAGGTGGAGCGGACCATCCTGCTGGACATCGAAGTGGCGGCGAAGCCGGAAATGGGGATCCACGACGCGCGCCGGAACCTCGACGCATTCTCGGAAGCGGTCGCCGCTTTCACTGCCTCGGCTGAGCGCGTGGACCTTCCCGCTTTCCTGGCATGGCTCGAAGCCGCCGACGCCGAGGAGGACGGTCTTCCCGTAACACAGCTGGAGGCCAGCAGGGAAGCCGTCCAACTTCTGACAGTTCACGCGTCCAAGGGTCTTGAATGGGACGTCGTGATGGTTCCGGGGCTGAACGGAGGCGCTTTCCCCAGCGGCACGGATTCGCGGTGGAGTTCAGGTGACTCCGCTATACCCTGGGGCCTTCGTGGTGACGCGGCGGAGCTTCCGCACTGGGACTGGGAGCAGCCGGACCAAAAGGGATGGCTGGAGAGCGAGAAGGATTTTGCGGGTGAGGCCAAGGCACACACGGAACGTGAGGAGAGGCGTCTCGCCTATGTTGCCTTCACCCGCGCCAAACATGTTCTGGTGTGTACCTCGTCCGCCTGGGGCGGGGGCAGGACCAACGCATCCCCTCCGTCCGGCTACATCCTTGACCTGTTGGAACTTGCAGGAGAGTCCCAGCCCGGCTTTTCGCTGATCCGGTGGCTCGCCGAGGAGGACGAGGGAACCAGCAACCCCGCCAATGCGGTGCCGCAAAGGGCGCTCTGGCCCTTCGATCCGCTCGGGCTCCGAAGGCCGGCCCTTGAATCGGCAGCGGCGGCGGTCACGAAAATCGCCGAGGATTCCGGCTCCGGCGCGGGGCACGCTCCACTCACCGAAGGACGGTGGGTGCGGGAGGTCGATCTCGCACTCGCCCGCCAGTCCGAGGACCTTCGTCCGCTTCCGGTGAAGCTGCCCGCCCACATCTCTGCCTCGACTCTTGTGGAACTCGTCGAGGATCCGGCGGCGGTAATGACGCAACTTCGTCGGCCCGTACCGCGCAAGCCAGGTTCCGCAGCGCGAAAAGGGACGGCCTTCCATGCCTGGATCGAGGAATTCTACGGAACCAGCGGCATGCTCGATCTCGGCGAATACCCTGGTGCCGCGGATGAGCACATTGATCAGGCGCTGGGTCTTTCCGACATGGCGGAGATCTTCAAGCGCTCCGAATGGTCAGCCAGGACGCCGGCCGGAATCGAGGTGCCCATCGAAACAAGGGTAGGCGGGGTAGTGGTGCGCGGCCGCATCGACGCGGTCTTCCGGGACGCCGACGGAGGCTGGGACCTGATCGACTGGAAAACCGGGCGTCCACCGAGCGGGACACAGCGCGGCACGAAGGCGGTGCAGCTCGCGCTGTACAGGCTGGCGTGGTCACGGTTGAACGAGGTGCCGCTGGAGCAGGTTCGTGCTGCCTTTTTCTACATTGCGGACAACAAGCTGGTGCGCCCGCACGACCTTGCCGACGAGGAAGACCTGGAAAGGATCGTGGCCTCGGTTGAGGAGCCTAGCGGCGGGAGGAAATGATGGGCAAAGCCGAGGTCTCGACGTCGTTCCTATCCATCGAAACCGCGGAACCATTGTCCGGCCAAAGCCGCGTCACCTTGGCGGGCGCCGCGCCCGCGTAATGATTCAGCCGAGTACGCCCGTACGGGTCGCTCTCGGAATGTGCCTCGTTGTGGAACTGGCCCGGCCGGTTCCCAGGGTACGCGGAACTACCGTTAGCCGGAGAATATTGAGGCCTGCCTGCGGGCTCAACAGCGGACGTGACCGGTGCCGCCGAATCTTCGGGTTCGGAGCGGTCTTCGGGTCCCTCGGCCGTGACCGGTGCCCGGTCCTCGGGTTCGGAGCAGTCCTGGGGTCCCTCGGCCGTAACCGGTGCCGCCGGGTCGTCGTCGTGCCCGTGCTGGGTGTCGAGGTCGTCGTCGTGCCCGTGCTGGCTTATGTCGTCGTCGTCGTCGTCGTGCCCGTGCCCGGTGTCGAGGTCGTCGTGGGAGACGTTCGATCCGTCCGCATGCGCGGCGTCCGCTTCGGACTGCTCGAAGCCGATGGAATGAAGGCTCGTCGACGCAGTGCGACCGGAAAAGGGCGCTGCCAGCTCGGTGGCTTCCACATCGGCCTGCAGGGTTGCCAGCATTTCTTCAGCCTCCAACACCATGGAGGGGTCCTCGAGCGAGATTCCGCGCACCAGCCACTGTGCCAGTGCGAACTCCGCGGCCAGCGACGCCCTGCGTTCGATGTGCGGATCGACCGGCACTTCGGAAGCTGAGGCATAGGCCGCATAGACACCGTCGACAAAGGAGTGGTCCGTCGCGGCGGCAAGCCATGCGAAGTCGTCCGCCGGGTCGCCGATGCGAAGGTCGGTCCAACCGGTAACCGCCGCTACCCTGCCTGCCGAGATCAGGAGGTGGTCCTCGTGCAGGTCACCGTGGACCACAGACGGGCTGAACCGCCACAGGGCCACATCTTCGAGGGCATGCTCCCAACGGCGCAGCAGAACCGCAGGAATGCGGCCCGTGGTGGCCGCCTGATCCAGTTCATTGAGCTTGCGCTGCCGAAATTCGTTGGCTCCGTAGCTCGGCAGGTCGGCATCTTCGACGAGCAGGTGGGGGAGCTGATGGATCGCTGCGATGGTCTTCCCGAGCTCTGCTGCCATTCCAGCCCCGGCGGACGTCAGGGCATCCAAGGTCCTGGTGTTGCCTTCGAGATGTGAGTAGACGAAAGTGCTGATGTTTCCCTGCCGCACGCTGCCCGCGATGTGCGGTATCAGGAACGGCAGTTCCGCCTTGACTGCAGGAGTGAACGCCCGAAGTGCCTTCAGCTCGGTTTCCAGCCTCATGCTTGCTTCCACGTGTTTGGGTGAACGGACGCGCCATTGCTTCCCGGAGTCGTCGACCAGGAGCGCCGAGTCGAAGTCCGCGATGTCGTCCGGAGCGCCCGCTACTCCTGTCGGGGCAAGCCCCGGCACAGCGGCGCTGGCGATTGCAGCGAGTTCCATGGGGGTCCGTTTCACAAGTTCAACGGTAGGGGCTTGCGGAGGTTCAGGAGTAATCGGTATGCGGCGAGTCGTGAGATGGGTAGCACTCTTCCTCCACGGAGGCTCGTTCGAAATGTCTTTTGGGGGTGCGAGAAAGTACCTTTGAGTTATGACTGAACCCCTCCGAACCCTGGTTCTCCCACCGCTGGGGTCGTTACCGCTGTCGCGGTCCGAGACCGACCGGGACGGAGTCTTCCGGCTAGCTCCCGACCTGTTCGACACGCTGTGGGCGTCCCCGGAAACGTTGGTCCTGATGCTGGCCGGGGGGCTAGCTCCCGTCACGGGCACCAGGCTGAAGCTTTTCCCGGCGGGCGATATCCCGCAACCGGCCCATCCCGTCTACCTCGGGCGGGTACTCCCGGGGGCCGTCGATGCAGGAAAGCAGGTAGTCCTCGTCGTCCTTGACGAACCCGACTTCGATCTTGCTGCAGAAGGAGAATGGGTCGGCCTGCGCGAGGTCGCGGCCTCGCTCGACCCCCGCGACGCAGGCCTTTTCGTCGCTGGTGCCGCAGTTGCCAACTGGCACGCTACCCACACCCACTGCCCGCGCTGCGGAAGCCCCACCATTCCGGTCGACGGCGGATGGGTGCGGCGATGCCCGCGGGACGGCTCCCAGCACTTTCCGCGCACCGACCCGGCAATCATCGTCTCCGTGGTGGATGAGGATGACAGGCTGCTGCTCGGATCAGCAGTCACCTGGCCGGAAAACCGATTCTCGACCCTCGCCGGTTTCGTCGAGCCCGGAGAATCACTCGAAGCTGCAGTGGTGCGGGAGATTGCCGAAGAGTCGGGTATCGAAGTCCACTCACCCCAGTACCTCGGTTCGCAGCCCTGGCCCTTCCCCGCCTCCATCATGCTCGGTTTCACGGCGGTGGCGTCGGGAACCGAATTGGTGCCCGATGGCGTCGAAATCAAGACTGTTCGGTGGTTCACCCGCCGCGAACTTTTCGAGGCAGTGCGTGACGGTGACATCACCATTGCAGGGAGCGTGTCCATAGCGCGAGCGCTGATCGAACGCTGGTACGGGGGGCCCCTCGACGAGGAACCCGCCGAGGTACGCCCGTAGTGTCCGAACAGCCTTTCGAAGAACGAATTCTCGACGGCCTGGACAACGAGCAGCGGAGCGTCGCGAGCTCGCTCTCCGGACCATTGTGCGTGCTGGCCGGGGCCGGAACCGGAAAGACGCGGGCCATCACGCACCGCATCGCCTACGGCGTGCACACCGGTGTGTACAAACCCCAGCAGGTGCTTGCTGTAACCTTCACCGCGCGGGCTGCGGCGGAAATGCGGACACGCCTCCGCGACCTCGGCGCCGGAGGAGTGCAGGCCCGGACCTTCCACGCCGCCGCGCTGCGGCAACTCCAGTATTTCTGGCCCTCCGCCGTCGGCGGTCCGATGCCGGCGCTCGTGGACCACAAGGCGCAACTCATCGCGGAGTCCGCGAGGCGCCTCAGGCTATCGACGGACCGGGCAGCGATCCGTGATGTCGCAGCAGAGATCGAGTGGGCGAAGGTGTCGATGCTGACGCCGGAAAACTACACTGCGGCAGCAGCCGGCCGGGCCGGGCCCGCCGGGATGGACCTGACTACTGTGGCCCGGATCTTCACTGCCTATGAGGACCTGAAAATCGACCGCAACCTGATTGATTTCGAGGACGTGCTGCTCACGACCGTGGGCATCCTCCAGGAGGACGAGAAGGTTGCCGCCACCGTGCGGAGCCAGTACAGGCACTTCGTCGTGGACGAGTACCAGGACGTTTCCCCGTTGCAGCAGAGACTGCTTGACCTGTGGCTGGGCGAGCGCCGTGAACTGTGCGTGGTCGGTGACGCCAGCCAGACCATCTATTCCTTCACAGGGGCAACCTCGCGCCACCTCCTTGAGTTCACCAAACGGTACGAGGGCGCCCAGGTCGTGAAGCTGGTCCGCGATTACCGTTCCACGCCGCAGGTGGTGCGGATCGCCAATGCTTTGCTCGCCGCCCGTAACTCGGAAGCGGACAAGCGGGCCGTCGACACGTTCTGGTCCAAGCCGCTGGAACTGATCGCTCAGCGGGCTGCCGGGCCGGAGCCCGTGTTCACCGAGTGCAGCGACGACGAAGCGGAGGCCGCCGAGGTGGCCCGCCGGATCGGTCAGCTCCGGGAATCCGGGGTGCCGGCCAGCGAGATTGCCATCCTGTACAGGACCAACGGTCAGTCCGAGGCTTATGAGCAGGCGCTGGCCAGTGCCGGCATCGGGTACCAACTGCGGGGAGGTGAGCGCTTCTTCGCCCGACGTGAGGTCCGTGACGCCCTGCTCCAGCTGCGTGCCGCCGCCAGGGCCCAGGGCGACGACGACGTTCCCCAGCAGGTGAGGGACGTCCTCGCGTCCCTCGGCTACACCTCCACCGCGCCGCAGAACTCCGGAGCCGTCCGCGAGAAGTGGGAGTCCCTCGCAGCCCTTGTGGGCCTCGCTGACGAGATCAGCGCTGCGCGGGGAGCCGACGGTTTCACCCTCCAAAGTTTCGTCGCCGAGCTCGAAGAACGGGCAGCGGCCCAGCATGCACCCACGGTCCAGGGCGTCACCCTTGCCTCGCTCCACTCCGCGAAGGGCCTTGAGTGGGACGCCGTGTTCCTTGTGGGCCTCAGCGAAGGACTCATGCCCATTTCCTTTGCCGATACGCAGGAGGGCATCGACGAAGAACGCCGGCTGCTGTACGTCGGGATCACAAGAGCGCGTGCCCACCTCTTCCTGTCGTGGTCGACCTCCCGTTCCCCTGGGGGACGCGCCAGCAGGAAGCCCTCACGTTTCCTGGACGTCCTTCGTCCTGCGGGATCCGGTGCCCAGGCTTTCCGCCAGCCCAAGGTACGGCAACCGAGGAAAGCCGCGGCGCCTGCGCTATGCCGGGTGTGCCGCCGTCCACTCAGTACCGGCTCGGAGCGGAAGATGGGCCGGTGCGGAGAGTGTCCGGCAACGTACGAGGAACACACGTTCGAGGCACTGCGCAGCTGGCGCCTTGAAGAGGCAAGGGAGAAGGACGTCCCGGCCTTCGTCGTGTTCACTGACGCAACCCTCATCGCTATCGCTGAGGCCCGGCCCCAAACTCTCGACGAACTGGGAGACCTTGCCGGGGTCGGCTCCGCCAAGCTCGAAAGGTACGGCGAGTCGGTCCTCAGTATCATCGGGGACAGTTGACATGACGATCGACGGAACACAGGACCTGGTTGCCGTCACCGAAGGAACGGGTCCGGGGATGCATTCTGCAGCGGCAGGGCGCGCCGTCGTCGTCCGCCGTTCAACCCGGCGGAAGCGCACCGTCAGCGCCGACCTTCGGGACGGGAGCATCATCGTGTCGATCCCCGCCCATTTTTCGCGGCTCCAGGAGGACGAGTGGGTCGCGCGGATGGTGCGGCGCATGGGGGAGAAGTACCCGCCCCGGCCTTCACCCGGCTCCGATGCTCCGCCCGAGGAGCTCCTCGCTCGGGCACGGGACCTCGCCGGGAAGTTCCTCGGAGGCAGGGGGATACCTGACACGATTGGCTGGGTAACAAACCAGAATTCACGATGGGCGTCGGCAACCCCTGCCCGGAAATCGATCCGGCTGTCCACGAAACTGCAGGGCATGCCGGTCTGGGTGGTGGATTACGTAATTCTCCACGAGATGGCCCATCTGATTGAACCGTCCCACAACGCTCGGTTCTGGAACCTTCTCACGGCCTACCCACGCACTGAGACCGCGAAGGCGTTCCTCTCCGGGGTGTCATTCGCGCTAGGACGCGGACTCGACGGAGAATGACCCCTCGGTCAAGTAACTCCTGGCCGGGGAAGCCGCCGTCGGCTTCCCCGGATCCGCTAGGAGGGATTCTCCGGCTTGCCGTCGCCGCTGCCTGCCGCGCCGTCGTCGTCGCCTTCATCACTGTCAGCATCTCCGATTGACCCGGACGCCGGAGTGCCGGGTGCACCTGCCGCCGGCGCATCGAAGCCGCCCGAAAGCAGCCTCTCGAGCGCGGCATCGACGTCAGCCTCCGATGACTCGACCAGTCTGCGCCGCTGGGAAAAGCCCGCGGGGTCATCGAGATCTTCGGCAGTCGGCAGGAGATCAGGGTGCTCCCAGATCGCGTCACGGCCCTGGATGCCCCGTTCTTCGAACAAGCGCGACCATAGCGAGGCAGCGTCACGGAGCCGGCGCGGCCGGAGCTCGAGTCCCACAAGGGATGCGAAAGCGTGTTCAGCAGGTCCGCCTGTCGCCCGGCGTCGCCTCACCATCTCGCGCAGGGCGGACGACGACGGCAGGTTGGCCGTGGCCGCAGCCGTCAGCTCATCGACCCACCCCTCGACGAGGGCCAGCACGGTTTCGAGGCGCTCGAGCGCCGCGTCCTGCTCCGGCGTGCGTTCCGGCATGAAGACGCCCTGGGACAGAGCGGACTGCATGCTCTCCGGGTTCGTCGGATCGATGTCCCGGGCGGCCTCCTCGATCTTGGACATATCGATGTGGATGCCGCGCGCGTAGCGCTCGATCGCCCCCAGGAGATGTCCGGACAGCCAGGGCACCTGCGTGAAAAGACGCGCGTGCGCTGCCTCGCGGACGGCCAGGAACAGCAGGACCTCCTGTTCGGGGACATCGAGGCCCTTGCCGAAAGCCGCAACGTTCGAGGGCAGCAACGCCATGTGTTCGTCGGACAGCGGGACACCGATGTCGGTGGATCCTACGACGTCCTTGGACAGGGCGCCCACCGCCTGGCCCAGTTGCATCCCGAACATGGCGCCACCGATGTTCTGCAGCATGGAGGAGGGTCCGCCCATCATGCCCATCATCGACTTCATTTCCTCGGGAAGCTGTTCGCTGATGGTCTCCGACAGTGCTTTCGCGATGCTCGTCGCCACCGGTTCCGTGAGGCGGCGCCAAGTGCCCATGGTCGCCTCAACCCATTCAGCGCGGGACCACGCGCGGCCGAGCTGTCCGGTACTAGGAAAATCCGTGACCGGATCCAGCCACATCTCGGCCAGTCTCAGCGCCTCGTCGACGCCGCGGCGCTGCGCGGTCGAGACCGTTGGGTCGCCGTCGGTCGCAGCAACGCGCCGGGCGTGGTCGTGGGCGAGCTGCCAGTTGACCGGCCCCTCGCTGGGCGTGGAGAACATCGCCTGGACCTGCTGCATCATCATCATCATCGCCTGCGGGTCGGAGGGGAGGCCCGCGGCCCGCGCAATCTCCTGCGGGTCGAAGCCCTGTGCGTCCCCACCCATCATTCGCGCGATCATCTCGGAGAGCGGGTCCTTTGGCGCGTCGTCGTCGCTGGAGGGATTGGAAGGGTTGGTCACTGATACCACCGGTCCTGGGATAGCGTGTGTTGCCCGCGCAACCCGGCGAAGAATCAGCCGGCGCGGTTGTTCGCCCCACGGTACCGGGCGTTCCGTGGCGTTGTCCCGGAAAGGGGGTACCCGTTCGCTGTCGGCAAAGAGCTCCGCCCGAGAAAGGCGGCCGACCGCGGGCAGGGACAGCGGCAGCAGTGCGCATGCGCTGGAAGCAACGCTTAGGCTGATAATGGAAGGCTCATAGTTGAAGCATGTCGTGTCGGCGGTTACTGCTGTTCAGGGCCGGTCCGAGGAGAAGGAAGAACCACCATTGACACACCCACCGCAGTTCAACATGCCCGACGCCGCCGGGGGGCGGCCGAGGGACCCCCGTTTTTCGGCGATGGTGGTGTCCGGAGCGCTGGCAGTGGTGCTCGGTGGCATCGCCCTCCTGGTTCCCGCGCCCTACGTCGTCGAATCACCGGGCCCCACGTTCAACACGATCGGTGAGGTCGATGACCAGCCCCTGATTGAAGTGTCCGGCGCGCAGAGCTATCCGGCGGAGGGCGAGTTGAGCCTGACAACGGTCTTCGTCCAGGGCGGACCGAATGGGCAGGTGAGCATTTTCGATGCGTTGGGCGGTTGGGTCGACCCGGACCGCGATGTCCTTCCGGAGGAAGTCGTCTACCCGCCGGGCACCACGCAGTCCGAGCTCCGCGAGCAGAATTCGGTCGCGATGACGTCGTCGCAGGAATCCGCTATCGCAGCGGCTCTCGCACAGCTCGACATCGGTTTCGACGAGTCCCTGACGGTGGCAGGCCTGGCTCCGGACTCGGCCTCGGCGGACATCCTGCAGGAGGGAGACATCCTCGAAACCATCGACGGCACCGACGTGGTCAACATCGGCACTGTCCGCACTGCGCTCAACGACGCCGCAGGGGATCCTGTCACGCTCACGGTGCAGCGGGACGGAGCGCCAGCGCAGGAGACGGTGGCGCCGAAGCAGTCCGAGGAAGGTGACTACCAGCTGGGCGTGCTCCTCAACTCCACGTTCCAGTTCCCCTTCAATGTCACCATCCAGCTCGATAACGTCGGGGGGCCGTCCGCGGGGATGATGTTCGCACTCGGCATCGTCGACACCCTGACCGATGGCAGCCTCACCGGGGGGCGTTCCTTCGCCGGTACCGGGACCATCGACTCCGCTGGAAATGTCGGTCCCATCGGCGGTATCGCCCAGAAGCTGGTCGGTGCGCGCTCGGACGGTGCAGAAGTCTTCCTCGCTCCCGCGGAGAACTGCAACGAGGTGATCGAGAACATCCCGGACGGACTGGCGGTGGTGAGTATCGAGACGCTCGACGACGCCGTCGAGGCGGTCGAGGTACTGGGGAACGGCGGAGACGCGGCATCCCTGCCGTCGTGCAGCTGAACACCAAAGGACACGGTTCGATTAAGGTCGGCGGCGATTTCCATTCGCGGGGAACTGGATTGGGCGGCCCATGCGTGGACAGGGCAGAATGAAAACACGAAGACGGTGGCTGCACGCTGTTTCAGGTCCGCTCCTACCGGGCTCACTGATGGTGGTCCAGTCAAGGTCGTCGTGATCCGCAGCAGCCAACGATGAGGTAGATGTGACATCCGGACCAGACCGGCCATTCGGCAGCAGGCCGAGCCCAGCAAGTTCCACCACCCGACGACGCAGTCCGCTGATCCCCACGATCATCGTGGTCGCTGTCATCGTAATCGCCTTCGTCTACCTTTCGCAGGTGTACGCCGATGTCCTCTGGTATGACCAGCTGGGCTTCCTCGAAGTGTTCATCACGGAGAACCTCTCGCGCATCGCGCTCTTCCTGGCGGCGTTCCTGGTCATGGCAAGCGCTGTGTACTTCAGCCTCCGGATCGCCTACCGCAGCCGGCCCATCTACGCTCCTGACAGCGCGATCCAGGACAACCTCAACCGGTACCAGGCTCAGCTCGAGCCGATTCGACGGCTCCTCATGCTCGGCATACCGCTGGTGCTCGGAGCGTTTGCCGGCACCGCGGCGTCCTCCCAGTGGCAGCAGGTCCTGCTCTTCATCAACCAGGAACCGTTCGGCAGGGAAGATCCGGAGTTCGGGATCGACTACGCGTTCTACATGTTCTCGCTGCCGTTCTTCGGTTTCGTCACGGGATTCCTGCTCAGCGTCGTCATCATCAGCGCCATCGCGTCGACCCTGACCCACTACCTCTACGGCGGCATCCGTTTGGAGGAAAAGGGCGTATTCACCACCAAGGCTGCCCGGGTCCAGATCGCCGTCGTCGCCGCCCTGTTCCTCCTTCTGCAGGGCGTGAATTACTGGCTTGACCGCTATGCCACCCTGCAAAACCAGGGAAAGTGGGCGGGCGCGCTCTACACCGACGTCAATGCGGTCATTCCCACCAAGGCGATCCTCGCCGTGGCCGCCGTCATCGTTGCCGTCCTGTTCATCGTCTCGGTCATTCTGGGCAGGTGGCGGCTGCCGGTGATCGGTACCGCGATGCTCATCATCACCGCTTTGCTCGCCGGCGGGGTGTACCCGTGGGTTGTCCAGCGCTTCCAGGTGGTTCCCTCGGAGCTGACCCTCGAAAGCGAATATATCGACCGCAATATCGCCCTGACCCGCGAGGCCTACGGCCTCGACGAGGTTGAGGTGTCGGCGTACAACCCCACGGATGTGCCGCAGGCCGGAGCACTGGGCGACGACGGGGAGACGACGGCGAATATCCGCCTTCTCGATCCGAACCTCGTGTCGGATGCGTTCAGTCAGCTGCAGCAGTTCCGGCAGTACTACCAGTTCCCCGAGACCCTCAACGTCGACCGGTACGAGATCGACGGCGAGATCCAGGACACCGTCATTGCGGTCCGGGAACTCAACACCAGCGGCGTCCCGGCCGGTTGGGTCAATGAACACGTCTTCTATACGCACGGCTACGGCGTCGTCGCTGCGGCCGGGTCCACCGTGCAGCCGGACGGGCGGCCGGAATTCCTGCAGTCGGGAATTCCCTCCACGGGCGTGCTGGGCGACGAATCGACCTACGAGCCACGCATCTACTTCGGCGAGGAATCCCCGCTGTACTCGGTGGTGGGAGCCCCCGAAGGGACAGCTCCCAGTGAGATCGACCGGCCCCAGAGCGAGGAATCCGACAACGAGTCACGCAGCACCTTCGAGGGGAACGGCGGACCGATGGTCGGCAATGCCTTCAACCGGTTGGTCTACGCCCTCAAGTTCCAGTCCACCGATCTCCTGCTCTCCGACCAGGTCAACAGCGAGTCGCAGATCCTTTACGACCGCGATCCCGTGGAGCGCGTGGAGAAGGTCGCTCCCTACCTCACCCTGGACGGCAACAGCTATCCGGCGATCGTGGACGGCCGTGTGAAGTGGATCATCGACGGCTACACGACCAGCGCCGACTTCCCCTACTCGACGCAGCAGGAGCTGGAATCGGCCACGGAGGATTCACAGACGGCAGAGGGATTTTCCACGGCGCTTCCGGCGGAGCGGGTCAACTACATCCGCAACGCGGTCAAGGCCACGGTCGACGCCTATGACGGCTCTGTCGAGCTGTATGCGTGGGATGACCAGGATCCCATTCTGAAGGCCTGGCAGAACGTCTACCCGTCCTCCATCACGCCCTACAGCGAGATGTCAGCGGACCTCATGGCCCATATCCGTTACCCGGAGGACCTGTTCAAGGTCCAGCGCGAACTCCTGGCCCGGTACCACGTCACCGAGACCGAGCCCTTCTACAGCAACAACGAGGCCTGGAGCGTCCCCGGCGATCCGACCCTGGGCTCCGAATCGACCGTCCGGCAGCCGCCGTTCTACCTGACGCTGCAGATGCCTGACCAGGACGCCGCGGCGTTCTCCCTGACGACGCCCTTCATCCCGTTCGTTCCGGTCGGCCAGGAGCCACGAAACGTCCTCTACGGGTTCCTTGCGGCCAATGGCGATGCCGGCACAGGCGAGGACGGCGTCAAGAGTGAGGACTACGGCAGGCTCACCCTGCTCGATTCCTCGGGCCAGGATTCCACCGTGGGCCCCGGGCAGGCACAGAACCTGTTCAACTCCGATACCACGGTGTCGCAGGACCTCAATCTCCTGCGACAGGGCGCGTCGGAGGTCATCAACGGCAACCTGCTGACCCTGCCGATCGGTGGCGGAATCGCGTACGTCCAGCCGGTCTACGTGCAGTCCTCGGGAAGCTCATCCTTCCCGGTCCTGCGGAGGGTGCTGGTGAGCTTCGGGGATAACGTCGGTTTCGCACCGACGCTCGATGAGGCCCTCGATCAGGTGTTCGGGGGAGACTCCGGGGCGATCACGGGCGACAGCGAGAATGTCGGCGAGACTCCCGATGATCCGGCAGCGCCGCCCGCCGAGGGCGACGGCGGCACAGAGGTCGAGGGCGACGCCGGCGTGCCGCCTGTGGCTCCCGGAGGCACCACCGACGATCCGTCCGCTGACCTGAGGTCGGCACTCAATGATGCGAGCGCCGCGATCCAGGAAGGCAACGCAGCCCTGGCCGAGGGCGACTTCGCCGCTTACGGCGACGCCCAGGACAGGTTGAACGAGGCACTCCAGCGGGCGCTTGCAGCTGAGGAGCGGGTCTCAGCAGGCGCCGGCGGCTGAGGAACCGCCCCGATTTGCTAGTTTGCCCCGCGGCCGGTAACGTTAGTTATACGCCGCGGGGTGGAGCAGTTCGGTAGCTCGCTGGGCTCATAACCCAGAGGTCACAGGTTCAAATCCTGTCCCCGCAACGGAGATAAAGTCTGGCCGACAGAAATGTCGGCCAGACTTTTTTTGTTGCCTGATTCGGGCGGGAACGGGGTCAGGTCCCGCGCAGTGCCTGGTACGCCGCGAGTGCCCGCTCCCGGCTTTCTTTCAGGTCGACGACCGGGGCCGGGTAACCCTCCGAGCGACCTTTCCATGGTTCGTGGATGTTCTCGGCGTCGGCGAGCTCCGGTACGTAGCGCAGCAGGTACTTCCCCTCAGGGTCGAATTTCCTGCTTTGGGTCACTGGATTGAAGACACGGAAGTACGGGCTCGCATCGGCGCCTGATCCAGCAATCCACTGCCAGTTCGCTGCGTTGCTGGCGGTATCGGCATCAACGAGGCGGTCCCAGAACCATTGCTCGCCTACCCTCCAGTCAACCAGAAGGTTCTTGATCAGGAAGGAGCCTGTGACCATGCGGACGCGATTGTGCATCCATCCCGTCTCCTCCATCTGCCGCATGCCGGCATCCACGAGCGGATAACCGGTCCGGCCCTTCTGCCACGCCTGCAGCTCCGATCCGGTTGAGCTTTCCCAGGCGAAGGCGTCGAACTCGGGGCGGTAGTTCTTCGTCGCCAGTTCGGGGTTGAAATACAGGAGCTGCCAGCAGAACTCCCGCCACCCGAGCTCCGAACCGAACACCCGGATATCCTCGCTGACGGCAGCATCCCGGCGCTCCCGGGCCGCATGCCAGACCTGGAAGGGACTGATCTCCCCGAAGCGCAGGTGCGGGGAGAGCCTGCTCGTGCCTTCCGTGGCAGGGAGGTCCCGGTTAGTCCGGTAGCCCTCGACCCGGGTGTCCAGGAAATCACCGAGCCGCTGGTGGGCGCCGTCCTCTCCGGGGGTCCAGGTGTCCCGCAGGCCCTGTGCCCAGTCGGGCGTCGTCGGCAGAAGCGCCCAGTACTCGAGCTCGTCCGAAATCGGGGGAGGGCCGCCCCGAAGCGAAAGGGGAGCTTCCAGCGGGGCTCTCGGGGACTGCCGATCCATGCAGGCCCGCCAGAAGGGGGTGAACACCCGGTAGGGCTCTCCGGATCCGGAGGTCACGGCCCAGGGCTCAAAAAGCAGGTTCGCCTGGAAGCTGTTGGCCCTGGTCCCGTGCTTACCGCACCAGACCTTGATGCCGGCGTCGACGTTGCGCTCGGCCAACCCGTAGCGGCGGTTCCATAGCAGGGTGTCGGCCCCGGTTTCTTCGAGCAGCGCGGGTATCACCGACGCTGCAGCACCGCGCCGCAGTGTCAGGTGCACGCCGAGTTCGGCGAGGTCCCTGCCCAGCGAGGCGAGCGAGTGGTGAAGCCACCAGCGGGACGCGCCGCCGAGCGGTCGGATGCCGGGGCTCTCCTCGTCCAGGAGGTAACACACGACGACGTCGTCCCCGCTCTGTGCCGCCTCGGAGAGGGCGGGGTTGTCGGAAAGGCGAAGGTCATCGCGAAGCCACACCACAGTTCCAGCCATGCGACCAACTTACCCGTCTGAGGGGCACGTTGACGCGGCAATTGAACGCACTACGCCGCAGCGTTGCCGCTGCGGCGTAGTGTCTGAGGTGGACAGTGATGCTAGTACTTGGGTGTTTCCGTTCCCTGCTCGAGTGCCGAGGGCGAGGATGACGCACCGCCGGACTTCAGTGCTGCGAGGCGGGCCTCGATCTCCGTCTGCTCGCCGAGATCCTCAAGGCTCTCGAACTGGGCGTCCAGGCTGGAGCTGGCCAACTCCTGCTGGCCGCGGACCTTTGCCTCTTCCCGGCGGATCTTCTCTTCGAAGCGTCCCACCTCACTGGTTGGGTCGAGGAAGTCGATGCTCTTGACGGCGTCGTGGACCTGCTGCTGCGCCTGGGCTGTGCGCGAGCGCGCGATCAACTGATCACGCTTGCTCGTGAGCTCGTTGAGCTTGCCCTTCATCTGGGTCAGGCCGTTCTTGAGCTTGCCGACGATCTCCTCTTGCGACGCGATTGTGGGCTCTGCGCCCTTCGCCTCGGTCTCGGCGGTGATCTGGCGCTGGATCGCCACCTTTGCGAGGTTGTCGAACTTCTCGGCGTCCACCGGATCACCTGCGGCACGGTAATCGTCGGCTTTTCTCGACGCGGCGAGCGCCTTGTTCCCCCAGCTGCGTGCGTTGTCGAGGTCCTCCTGGTAGTCGTCCTGGATCATCCGGAGGTTACCGATGGTCTGGGCGACGGCGCTCTCCGCCTCGGCGATGCTGTTCGTGTAGTCCCGGACCATCTGGTCCAGCATCTTCTGCGGGTCTTCCGCCTGATCGATCACCGAGTTGATGTTGGCCTTGGCCAGTTGCGCGATCCGTCCGAAAATTGACTGCTTTACCATGTTTTTTCCTTTCATCGTCTGCCTGAATATGGACTGCATGCCGGAAGCGCAGAAGCGCTCGGGAAGTGCCTAGAAACCGCCGCCGCCGCCGTCGAAGCCGCCGAAGCCGCCGCCGCCCCCGTCGAAGCCGCCGAAACCGCCGCCGCCGAAGACGTCACCACCGCCACCGCCACCCCCGCCGAAGAAGCCTCCGCCCCCGCCGTTGAGGAGTCCGCCGAGGAGGATTCCGCCGAGGAGTGCGCCTCCCATGCCGTCGCCGCGTCCGCCGCCATACCCGCCGTACCCGGCCATCCCGCGTCCGCCGAAACCATTGACGTCCTGCTCGGCGAGCTGCGCGGCCTGGTCGGCGAGCTGCGCGGCCTGCTGGGCGTGGGTGAGTGCGGACACAGGGTCCGAGCCCTGGATCTCGATGGCGTACTCGAGATTCCGCTCGGCCTCGGCCAGCCGCGTGCGGGCTTCGCTGCCCACTCCGCCACGACGTGCCCGAATATAGTCCTCGGTACCCGAGATGCGTGACTGGGCAGCCATCAGGGCGTGATGCAGCGAGTCCTTCGCACGGCGGGACTGTTCCGCCTGGTCCCGGACCCCACCCAGCGCGTTGTCGAGCTGCAGATGGGCTGCCTCAACGCGCTCCAGCAGCGACACCGGATCGATCGGTCCAGCTTGCCGCTTGGACCGGACTGTCTGCAGTGCGGCTTCCGCTGCTGCAACCGGTCCGGCAAGATCCTGGTGCATCCCGGTGCCGACCATGGCCTTCGCCTGTGCGAGATCCTCGGCGGTATCGGACGCTGCGCGTTCCAGTTCCAGCTGGGCTGCCTCGAGCTCGGATGCACGCTTGTCGATCGCGTCGAGCAGGAGGTTCGCCTGGTGCACTCCCTCCTCGGTAGCCCGGACCGCCACGACCGCGGGCCCGGTGTCCCCGGCGTCGAGCTTCTGCCGGGCCTCGGCTGATGCGCTCTCGACGAAGGCAAGGCGCTCCCGGGCCTGCTCCACGTTGTCCTGCACCTGGCTTGTTGCCGAGTCCGCGTACCGCTGGCGGAGGTGCGACAGCTTGCGTTCCGCCTCGGCGAAGCGCGTTCCCGCCGCGTTCCCTGCCTCGCGCGCCGATTGCAGGGCCTGGGGAGCATTCCGCTCGAGTTCCCGAAGCGAATCGAAATCGGCTTTGTGCTGCTGGAGCGATTCGTTGACCGCCTCGCAGCGCCGGATGATGTCCCCGAGCCAGGAGCGCTGTTCCTGCTCAGTGTCCGGGATGTGGTCGTCAAGCTGCTGCTGGAGCTTGAACGATTCGCCCATGTGGGCCTTCGCCGCGGCAATATCAGCGGTGAAGGTACTCACGGACGCGGCACCGTATTGCGCCTCGGCGAAACCGACTTCCTGCTCGCTCGACTTGATGGCGTCGTCGGCGGCGATCAGCAGGCTTCCCGCCCGTTTCCTCAGCTCCTCGACGCTGAGCGCAGCGAGGGGATCGACGAGTTCAGCAGGCTGGTTCCGGCCGTCACCGGTGGGGTACCCGTACTCGTCGACACCGTCAGCACTCCTTTTCTGCTTCTTCCGCGAGCGGAGGTAGGCGTACCCGCCGGCTCCCGCAAGAGCCAGGGCGCCGCCCACGAGGGCTATCGCGCCCAGGCCGCCGGGATCGGCGGCCGCGCCGCTTCCAGCACCTGTGCCCGCATCGGCGAGGACTGTCTCGGTGCCTTCGACGGCGGCAATGCCGGCCTCGGCCCAGTTCTGCTGCGCGAGTTGCGGCTCGATCTGCTGCGCGAAGATGTCCTGGGTGCTGGCTTCGATATCGACACCGCCGATGAACCGGGCCTGCTGTGAATCGACGGCAACGGCCAGCAAGGCCTGGTCCCCGGCGATATTGCTGACCTCTGCTGTCTGCTGGGCCCACGCCAGTGGATCCGACGGGCTGGTGAAGCTGTCGACGAAGACCACGTTGACGGTGAAGCCGTACTCGCTCTCAAGATCGGCCACCGCGCTCTCGATGTCAGCTTCATCAGCTGCCGTCAGCACTCCCGCGTCATCGAACACAGGATCACCCGCGGGAAAATCGACGGGTCCGGCGGCGAAGGCCGGAGTCAGCCCGAGGACTGGCAGTGTCATCAGCGCGCACAGGGCCGCGGCGGCACCCATCCGCCTGGGAAGTGATCGCATTCATAACCCTTCAGCATGTTCCCCCGATCACAACCGAAACCAGGAATGAGAGCGGACGACGCCGGGGGTCCCTGGTTTCCGATTCTATGGCGGGTACCGGTAGCCGTCCACTGACGGCCATATGCCCCTAGCGAAACCGGGTGCCCGGCCGGTGGACGCCATACTGGAAACAGAGCAGAACTGCAGTTCGACATCCAGTGAACTCCCAGCCGACACTCAGCTGTCTTACCCGGCGCCGTCAGGGAATGTTGGCACAGTGGAGGAGAACTTAGACGAGAGGAAGTCGCATGACTGAGCAGTATGGCGGACCCGCGGGGCCGGAACGACCGATGCCCCCGCGCCCCGGAAACCCTCCGGCATGGGGGACGCAGGAGACACCGGGGACTGGCGGCGGTGACTACGGCCAGCACGCCGCGTACAACGGCCATCAGCCGTATGACGCCCAGCAGAATGCCTTCCAGGCCCACTCCGGGACGTTCGGGCAGCAGGTGCCTTCCGAGGAATCTCCAGCCGATAGGAAGAGCCGGAGACGTGTGGGCATGGGAACGTTCGCCGCCGGGGTCCTGGTCGCCGGCCTGATCGGTGGCGGCGTTGCGACAGTGGGAAGCGAACTGCTCGACGATGGCGCCCCGGCCTCGAACGCGCCGGCCGGGGCCAGCGAGTCGATCGTGGTCAACAACACCGACAGCGTCAACGAGATCACCGGCGCAGCGGTCACCGCGTCCCCCAGCGTGGTGGAGATCGCCGTGAGCGGCCCCGGGTCGGGCGGATCCGGTTCGGGAATCATCCTCGACGACGAAGGGCACATCCTGACGAATACCCATGTCGTCACGCTCGGCGGCCAGGTTGCCGATCCGCGGGTGGAGGTGCAGTTGGATGACGGGCGGGTCTTCCCCGCCGAGGTTGTAGGTACCGATCCGCTCTCCGACCTTGCGGTGATCAAGGTCGACGCTCCGGATCTCACTCCTGCCACTCTCGGGAACTCGGATGAACTGAACGTGGGGGACACCGCAATCGCCATCGGCGCCCCGCTCGGCCTCAGCGGAACCGTGACGGACGGCATCGTCTCCACGCTCAACCGAACCATCAGCGTCGCCTCCTCCGCTGTGCCTGAAGATCAGGCCGACTCACCTGAGGACAGCGGGGACGGCTTCAACTTCCTGCCGCCCGAGGGGTCCCCCGAGCAGCAGCCGCAGTCCCAGGGTTCCATCTACCTGAACGTGATCCAGACGGACGCGGCCATCAACCAGGGCAACTCCGGCGGTGCGTTGATCGACGCACAGGGACGCATCATCGGCGTCAATGTCGCCATCGCCTCGGCCGGCTCGGGGGAGAGCTCGGGAAACATCGGCGTCGGGTTCTCGATACCCATCAACTATGCGGAGCGGGTTGCCAGGGAAATCATCGAGGACGGGGCTGCGACCCACGGCTTCCTCGGCGTGAGCGTACAGGAAACGCCCCCCGGCGATTCCGGCCAGGGCTCGACGTTCTCCATCGGCGCCCGGGTGGCCACCGTGGAGCCCGGATCACCGGCGGCGGAGGCTGAGCTGCGGGAGGGCGACGTCATCACGAAGCTCGGCGACTACGAGATCAACGATCCGACGGAGCTGACCGCGGCGGTACGGATGCAGCCCGTCGGCCGGGAGGTTCCGGTCGAGCTGACCCGGGACGGCCGCTCCATCACCATCGACGTGGCCCTCGCCGCGGTTCCAGCGCCCTGACCCTCGAAGTGGGGAGCTTCGCGAAGCGCCAGTATGGTTAGCTTGGTTTCGGGAAGATCCCCACTCAAGGAAGGTCACCAATGGACGAAGCCCCAGCGACGGGACTGAACATTGCGGTGCTGGTCAAGCACGTGCCCGACGCGCAGTTCGACCGGCATATCAATGGTGAGCACAAGACCACCCAGCGCAGCGAGAGTATCCTCTCGGAGCTCGATGAATACGCGCTCGAAGCCGCGCTCCAGCTCACTGAGAAGCTTGGAGGCGACGCCGCAGGACACCGGATCACGGCAGTGACCATGGGACCCCCCGCGGCCGTGAGCGCGGTGAAGAAAGCCCTTCAGATCGGCGCCCATCAGGGCGTGCACCTGACGGATGACGCCCTCCTCGGATCCGATGCGTCGGCCACCTCCTTTGCGCTGTCGGCGCTCCTGAGCCACCTTGGCGGTTTTGACCTGGTGCTCACCGGCATGGCGTCGACTGACGGCGAAACTTCCCTCGTTCCGGCGCAGATCGCCGAGCGGCTGCAGCTTCCGCAGGTCACGTTCGCGGCAACCCTCGATGTGACAGAAGAGTCCGGCGGGTGGTTGGTGACGGCGCGGCGCGACGGTGACACCTACTCGGAGACGCTGGAGTCGCCCCTGCCCGCAATCGTTTCCGTAACGGACCAGATCAACGAGCCCCGGTACCCCAATTTCAAGGGGATCATGGCGGCGAAGAAGAAACCGGTTCAGACGCTGTCCCTCGGAGACATCGGCGTTATCGGCGACCAGGTGGGGTTGACAGGATCCTGGACCCGCGTCCAGGACGCCGAGCCGAGGCCTCCGCGGGCCCAGGGGACAGTGATCACCGACGAGGGTGATGCCGGCATCCGGCTCGTGGATTTCCTCGCCGGCCAAAAGCTGCTCTGACCCGATCCATTCCACACCCCACGCAAGGAGGCCGCGGCATGGCCACGGTACTGGTCTTTCTGGATAATCCGGGGGCGACCCTGAACAAGAGCGAGCGGGAACTGCTCTCGCTCGCGGCGAGCCTCGGTGAGGCAACCGCAGCCCTGGCCTCGGACGCGGGTCAGGCCTATCTTGACGGCGTCGGGTCCTATGGCGTGGCTGCCTGCCATGTTCCGGCCGATGCAGACCTCGGCAGCTACCTCGTTGCAGGAGAAGCGGCGTTCCTTGCCGAGGCCGTCCGCCTGTCCGGGGCGCGGGTGGTGCTGCTCGGAAACTCCTACGAGGAGAAGGAGATCGCCGCCCGGGTCGGCGTCCGCCTCAACGCGGGAGTGATCACCGACGTCGTCGGCCTGGATCCTGACCTCACCGCGACGAAGTCCGACTTCGCAGGGTCCTACACGGTCACGTGCAGGGCGACGACCGGGATAGCAGTGTTCACGGTCAAGCCGAACAGCTACGAGGCCGCCGAAGCGGGTACTCCCGAGGGCCCCCGCATCATCCCGGTGGAAACGGCCGTTCCGGCTGCGGCTGCGCGCATCACCGGCCGGGTGGATAAGCCGTCGAGCGGCCGGCCCGGGCTGAGCGAGGCACGGGTGATCGTGGCAGGCGGCCGGGGAGTCGAAGGAAATTTCAAGCCCCTTGAGGAGCTCGCGGACGCACTCGGCGGCGCCGTCGGAGCCTCCCGTGCGGCAACGGATGCCGGTTGGATCGAGCATTCGGCGCAGGTCGGCCAGACGGGCAAAACGGTCTCGCCGCAGCTGTACATCTCAGCGGGTATCTCGGGGGCGGTTCAGCAGAAAGCCGGGATGCAGACGTCGAAGGTGATTGTCGCTGTGAACAAGGACGCCGACTCACCGGTCTTCGAAATCGCCGACTTCGGCATCATCGGCGACCTGTTCACCGTACTTCCGCAGGCCACTGAGGAAATCCGGAAGCGCAGGGTCTAGCCGGTCATGCCGTTCCCCGACTCCGCACCCGTTCGGCGCGTCCTGTGCTTCGCAGCCCACCCGGATGACATCGACTTCGGAGCAGCCGGCACGATCGCCTCCTGGACCGATGCCGGAGTAGAGGTCAGCTACTGCATGCTGACCGATGGCGACGCCGGCGGCTTCGCCGAGCAGCACCGCTCCGGGATCATCGAGATCCGCCGCGAAGAGCAGCGTGCCGCCGCGCGCTTCGTGGGGGTGGAGGACGTTTCCTTCCTTGGACACCCGGACGGCTTCCTCGAGCCCTCTTCCGAGGTGGTTGGCGGTATCGTGAAGCGAATCCGCGAAGTGCGTCCCGACGTCGTGATGTCCATGCACCCGGAACGCAACTGGGACCGCATCCAGAAAAGCCACCCCGACCACCTGGCCTGCGGCGAGGCGGTGACGCGGGCGGTGTACCCGGCGTCGGAAAATCCCTACGCCTTCCCCGAACTGGCGGCGGCAGGACTCCCCGCATACCGCGTTCCCTGGGTTTGGTTCTTCGGGGGACCAGGTCACCTTGAGAACCACTTCGTCGATATCACCGGGTTCGAGGACCGGAAACTCGCAGCGATCCGGGTCCATGCCAGCCAACACCCGGACATCGAGGGGATGGACGCCACAGTCCGCCGCATGCTCGCCGGCAATGCCCGCCGCGCCGGCCTTCCCGAGGGTTCCAGCGCCGAAGCGTTCCACGCAGTGGGGATCAACACCAAGGACACCATCGCGGGGTTCTAGGAGAACGCTGCGACGGCCCCGGATCGATCTGACGCCGGAGAACCCCGAAAGACCGTTACCTACACCTGGAAAGGTATCTCGGCGACCAGAGGGAGGGTCGGCGCTGGAGAGCCGCCTGCGGGTTCAACGGTCAGGGCGAGTCCGGTGAACTGGTCGATGCCCTGGACCGCAGTCACCTTGGACCCGGCCACATCCTCGGCCGTCATGGTTCCTACCGAAACCGGGGCCGAGCCATCCGTGGGTAAACGCCACATCTGGTACACCGATCCCTCAGGCGGGGCAGGCACACCGGTCAGGGTCAGCACTGCGGCATTCTCCTCACGGGACACCGCCAGGTCGGCCGTGCCGCCCGGCGCTAGGACGAACTCGTTGGTGCGGAGATCGGAGGCCTGGAGCACTTCCTCCTCGAGAGAGGGCTGCAGGTTCTGCGCAATCGTCACTGCACCGACCGCGAGAACCACCGCGGCGGCTCCGGCCACCAACCACTGGGTGACCGAACCGGGACGACGGCGCTCCGCCCGTGCTTCACGGCGCCGGGTCAGGTCATCCAAGCCGGGCTCCTGCACCGGTCCCGATGATTCCGAGGATGGCGACGGACGCTCGTCCCCTTCGGAGACCCCCGGGAGCTGGATCAGGATCTTGTTGAACAGGCCGGCGGGAGGTTCTGCCTCGTCGATCGCATAGGCGCTGGTGATGGTCTCGCGGGCCGTGCGGAGCCGCTCGTCGAAGGTGAGGCTCACCGCTGGTTCCGCGGTGAGGAGGAACCCGTCGATGGTTGTACGTTCGTCGTCACTGAGCGCGTCGAGGGCATACAGTTCGGCCCACTCCACAACGTGGCCACGGCTCAGGTCCGTCTCGAGGTCCTCGGCGAACTGCCGATTCCTATCCCTGTCCTGCATCTCAGTTCACCCCCAGGCATGTTTTGAGTCGAAGTAATCCGTCGCGGATTCTTGATTTGATGGTCGGTACGGCTACCCCGAGCTTTTCCGCGACTTCGCGGTAGGTGAGCCCGCCGTAGTACGCAAGCTTCACCGATTCCTGCTGGGTAGCCGTGAGCGTGTCGAGGCACTTCACTACCGTCTCGGCTTCAAGACGCTGCGTCACGGTGTCGACGACGTCGTCGTGGTCCGGCACCAGGGTGGCGGCTCCGTACCGGGCCTCCCGGTCGGTGGAGCTCTGCTCCGACCTCACCCGGTCCACTGCCCTCCGGTGGGCCAGTGTCATCAGCCACGCCATCGGGCTGCCGGCCGCCGGATTGAAGCGGTCGGCACTGTTCCATACCTGGAGGTAGACCTCCTGGGTAGCATCCTCGCTGAGTTCCGGATCGATGAGCACCCGCCGGGCAAGGCCGTACACACGGCGGGACGTCTGCTCGTAGAAGGCAGCGAACGCGTCGGTGTCCTGTTGGGCGATCCGGAGCAGGAGGTCCGTCAAAGTTGAACCTGCGCCGGACTCGCCACCCGATTCGCGTGCCCTGGCGTCCACGGGGGTTACCCGGCTAACTCGTGGCGTGTCCATAGGTTCCAAGCATAAAGCTCTATGGCGCAGTCTTCGAACACTGGGGCTGCCGGGGCGGCGTGCGGGGGCAGTGGCAATCACCAACTGATCCACCCTCCTGCCTCGACTGTATAGCTACCATTGACATCTTTGATGTCAGCTATTATTCGGAGCCGGAGGCGGAGCGGATGGGAACGGGGGTCAGCCGATCTCCGGGTGTCCGGCCACAGCGATGAGGGTGTCGGCGTTGAGGATGAAACCGGTGCCGAGTTCCCGGAGGAACCGTGTGCGAACGCGGTCGAGGACTGCCGGATCCTCGGGGATGACGCTGCGGAATCCGCTGCCGAGCACCAGCGACCAGGCCATGTCAGCGTCGAGCGGCACGGCCAGGGCAAGTTTCTCCACCGTGACCGAAGCGAATCCATGGCGTTCCAGCCAGGCGGTCAGGCGCCCTTCACCGGTCAACTCCCGACGATTCGCCAGGAAGGACCCTGGGGCTGCCGGCGCATGGTCAGGGGATTCGGCTTCGCACGCTCCCAGGAGCTTCGTCTCGAACGGCTCGAGCGCGCCCTCGTCCCAGACGCTCAGCGCGAATCTCCCACCCGGCCGCAGTAGCGACAACACCCGCAGCGTCACCGCCGACATATCGGGTGAAAGGCAGAGGCCGTAGCAGCTCAGGGCGGCGTCATAGGGTGCATCGGTGTGCCATTCCCGCGGATCCTGCGCATTGAACCCGATGTTCTCCAATCCCATGGCCCCGGCCTTGTCGCGGGTGAGGTCCAGCAGGGGGACGGCAGGGTCCACTGCGTCCACCCTGCCGTCCGGTCCGGCAAGCTGGGCTGCGGGAATGGTGGCGCTCCCGGTTCCGGCGTAGACGTCCAGCACCCGTTCCCCGACCAGGACATCCGCTGCGGCAACCACCGCATTACCTACCGTGTTCCACAGGGCCGGTGCCAACCGGTCGAAGTCCTCCGCGCCGTCGTCGGGCGCAATCGAGGCGTGGCGTGCAGTCATCGGTGGTCTCCTTGGTGCATCAGAGGACTGCCCCTTCGAACCCGTGCTGGCGCCAGGCTTCATAGAGCACGATCGAGGCCGTGTTCGCGAGGTTGAGGGACCGGCGGGATGCCAGCATGGGCACCCTCACCCTCGCACTCACGCGTGGGTCGTTCTTGACATCCGAGGAAAGCCCCACGGACTCCGGTCCGAACAGGAGAATGTCCGAGGCACGGTATCGGATGTCGGTGTAGGACACCTCGCCGTCGGACGTGAAGGCGAAGACGCGCTCCGGAGCAAGGCTTTCCCACGCCGCAGCAAGGCTCCCATGCACCGAGAGGACGGCGAGGTCGTGGTAGTCGAGCCCCGCCCGGCGCAGCTTGGAATCCTCGAGGCTGAACCCGAGCGGCTCGACCAGGTGCAGTTCGGCACCCGCCACCGCGGCAAGGCGGATTGCATTGCCGGTATTTCCGGGGATCTCGGGGGAATGGAAGAGGATGCGGAACACCGCTCCATCCTAGCTTCCGGCGGCACTAATCTTCCGCGGCGCCCAGCAGCCTCGCAAGAACCGGGAGTTGGACCACATTCGGTTGCGGGCCCGCGGCGAGGAACGTCCGGATCGTCCGGACCATGGTTCCCGCGTTCACCACCTGGATGGCTGACGGCGCGGACCTGTCGAACGACGGCGGACTGTCGATCACCGGGTCGAAAGGGTTGCCCCGCGCGCCGTGGACGACCAGCCAGCCGCTGACGTTGCATTCGGGAAACAGATCCTGCATTTCCCGGACGGTGTTCGTTATACCGAGTCCCTGGACCGCTCTGCCCTGATGCCGGAGCGTCCGGCCGTCCCAGTCGAAATTACCCGGGGTGGCAGCGAAGGAATCGAGCACGGCGATCCGGTAGCCGCCGAGGACCGCATGGCCGGCGGTTGTCCCTGCACTGTTCGGAAACTTCAGTCCGTTGATCAGCCGAGCTGCGGGATACGTCGGCAGCAGGGACTGCTCGAGAATCGCCGCCGTCCGCAGTTCCCCCTCAACCCTCGCGCGGGCAGCACCTGCCATCCTGCCGAAGATCCCGGGTTGCCGGGGCGCTCCGTGCAATTGCCGCCCGGCAAGGATGAGCGGCACCACCGGAGGCTCTGTCGGAGAGAACGGCGGGAGGTAGTCCGGGGGCGCTTTCGCTGCCTCGGTGTTTTCGCTCCTTGCCGCAGCGCGGGGCTGGGATGACCGTGCACCTGCCCCCGGTGCCCCAGTGCGGCGCGTGCCGTTGCCGGCGTCGTATTTCTGCCTGCGCGCGGGGTTGCCCAGCGTCTCGTAGGCCACGGCCACGGCGTGGAACAGTTCCTCGCTTCCGCCGAGGTCCGGGTGCGAGGTCCGCGCCGCCCTGCGGTATGCGTCCTTGATCTGCTTGTCCGTTGCATCGGAAGCCAGGCCCAGGATGTCGTACGGAGACGCGCCCGAGGCGTCCGGCATGGTGCTCCCTTTCGAATGTCGCGACGGCGTCCGCTTCCCAACGAATCCAGCGCTAGGTCCGCGCCTTCACATATCGAATGTACAGGGCTGAATCCTCGGTCAGGAGCGACGCGAGGGAAAGTGCCACGGGGCTGGCCGGTGCCTCTCCTACGGAAATCCGGGGCCCCTCACCACCGGCGAGGAGTGGGCTGATGGAAAGGCACAGGTCGTCGACGGCGCCGGATGCCGTCAGGGCACCCAGCACGGAGGGCCCGCCCTCGCACAGGACCTTGGGGACGGCCCGGTCGGCAAGCGAATGAAGGAGCGCCGCCGTCTCGACGGATGCGGCACCGCAGATCACGACGTCGGCCACGCGGGACAGTGCGTTCCGCTGCGGGGCAGGCGCCGAGCCGCTTGTGAAGATCACGGGCCGGACGGGTGCCTTCGAGAAGAACCCACTGGACGGGTCGAGGTTCAGTGAACCGGAGATGATGCCGAGTGCGGGGTGAGCCGGAAGCCCCTGCCTCCGTCGCCAAGCCTGGCCCTCGTCGTCGACCAGGGCACCCTCATAGCCTTCGGCTCGGATGGTGCCGGCACCGACCAGAATGATGTCGGGAAGCCGGCGCAGCAGGCGGAAGATGCGTTTGTCGCCGTCGTTCCCGAGACCGGCAGAGAGTCCGTTGCTCGTGACCGAGCCATCCGCCGCAGCCACGAAGTTGAACCGAACGTAGGGGTGACCGGTTCCGGGAAACGCTGGGTCCGGTTGCGCGTCGGGATAGGCGTAGAGGCGCATCAGGTCGGCGTCGGTCAGCCCGGCGGATCCACCGGCTAGGAGGGAAGTGATCATGGAGCTGCCGGTTCATTGAAGTTGCCCATGTTATGGCGCAGATAGGCAGGCTGCCGCCAACCGAACACTGCTTCGGTGAGGTCGATGGCAGCACGGGATGCCGCGACATCGTGCATCCGCACCACCCGTGCGCCGCCGAGGATGCAGATGACGGCGGCGGCCAGCGACCCTTCGGCCCGCTCGCGCTTCGGCTTGTCCAGGGTCTCCCCGATGAAGTCCTTGTTCGAGACCGCCGCTAGCGTCGGGAAGCCCAGCGCTGCGATCTCGGAGAACCGCCGGGTGATCTCCAGCGAATGCAGGGTGTTCTTGTTCAGGTCGTGCCCCGGATCGAGGAGGATGCGGTCTTCCCGGATGCCGAGGTCCACGGCGGTATCCACCTTCCGCAGCAGGAACTCTGCGACGTCGCGGGCGACGTCGTCGTACGTCGGCCGGGGGTACACAGTCCGGGGCTCGGCGAGGCTGTGGGTGATGACGAGGTGTGCACCCGCTGCGGCCACCACCGCGGCCAGATCCGGGTTCCGGAGCCCCGTGGTGTCATTGATGACGTTCGCGCCGGCGGCGAGTGCAGCTTCGGCGACCTCGGGGAGGAAGGTGTCGGCGGAGATGATCACATCGGAGACCTCCCGCACCGCGGCGATGACCGGGACAATTCGCGCTGACTCCTCCGCCGCAGACACCGGGGAGCCGGGCGAGAACGGGGCGCCGCCGATATCGATCCAGTCCGCGCCGTCCCGGACCGCTGTTCGGGACGCCTCGATCGCGGCGTCCAGCCCGAAGGTGGCGCCGGAATCGTAGAACGAATCGGGAGTGCGGTTGATCACCGCCATCAGCGCTACCTGCCGGTCGAAGTCCAGGACCTTCGCGCCGAAAGCCTGCACCGGATGCCGCAGCACCGGAACGAACCTGCCTGTCGGGGGAGTTCCTGCTTCGCTGTCCACAGGGGTATTTCTACCAGAGGGACCGGACGACTCCGCGTGCACCGGCCGCACCGGTAGAATTGCAGGATGCCCGTGTACCTTGACCACGCGGCGACCACGCCTATCTCGGCGCCAGCGCTCGCCGCCCTCACGCTCGAACTTTCCCGCAGCGGCAATCCGTCGTCGCTGCACGGCTCCGGCCGCCGCGCCCGGCGCACCGTGGAGGATGCCCGGGAGATTCTCGCCCGGACAGCAGGCGCCCATCCGTCCGAGGTCATCTTCACCTCCGGAGGTACCGAGGCCGACAATCTCGCGGTGAAAGGCCTGTTCTGGGCACGGCGGGACGAGGACCCGCGGCGGACGCGCATCCTGTGCTCAACGATCGAGCACCCCGCCGTCCAGGACACCGTCGAATGGCTCGAGCGCCACGAAGGCGCCCGGGTGACATGGCTTCCCGTGGATGCCCAGGGCGTGGTGTCGCTCGAGGCGCTGCGGGCCGAGCTGCAGGCGGATTCCGGGTCGGTGGCCCTGGTGACGGTGATGTGGGCCAACAACGAGGTAGGCACGGTCCAGAGAATTCCGGAAATCACCGGTATGGCGGCGGCCCACAATGTTCCCGTCCACTCCGACGCCGTCCAGGCGTTCGGTTCCCTCCCGCTGTCCTTCGCGGACTCCGGGCTGGCGACCATGGCCGTCAGCGCCCACAAGATCGGTGGTCCGGTGGGTGTGGGAGCGCTGTTCGTCGGACGGTCGGTCGCGCTCACCCCCGTGCAGCACGGCGGCGGTCAGGAGCGCGATGTCCGGTCGGGAACGCTCGACGGCGCGGGCATCGCCTCGTTCGCGGCGGCCGCGGACGACGTCGTCGCCCACCTGCCGGTTGAGGCGGCACGCCTCGCGGCGTTGCGCGACCGCCTCATCGAGGGCGTCCTGCGGGCAGTGCCCGACGCGGTACTCAGGGGCGTGAGCCACCCCGCGCCGGTAGGCGCGAGGCTCCCGGGGAACGCCCACTTCACGTTCCCGGGGTGCGAGGGTGACTCACTGCTGTTCCTCCTGGACCTGGCGGGCATCGAGTCCTCCACGGGGTCCGCCTGCACCGCGGGAGTGCCCCGCCCATCCCATGTCCTCCTGGCCATGGGGCTTTCCGAGGAGGAGGCACGGGGCGCCCAGCGGTTCAGCCTCGGGCATACATCGACCCCCGGTGACGTTGACGCAGTGGTGGCGGCGCTGCCGGGGGCGTACGGGCGCGCCCGCGCCGCTGGCATGGCCGGCACCGCATCATCCATTCGAACGGCAGGAACTGGTTTCTCATGAGGGTATTGGCAGCCATGAGCGGCGGAGTCGATTCAGCGGTCGCTGCGGCGCGAGCCGTGGAGGCAGGGCACGACGTCGTCGGAGTCCACCTCGCGCTTTCCCGCATGCCGGGGACGCTGCGCACCGGGAGCCGCGGCTGCTGCACGATCGAGGACTCCCGTGACGCCTGGCGTGCCTGCGACATCCTTGGGATTCCCTACTACGTCTGGGACTTCTCGGAACGCTTCAAGGCCGATGTGGTGGACGATTTCGTCGCCGAATACGCAGCGGGCCGCACCCCGAACCCGTGTATGCGGTGCAACGAGCGCATCAAGTTCGCCGCGTTGCTCGAGAAGGCGCTTGCACTCGGCTTCGACGCCGTGTGCACCGGACACTATGCGAAGGTCATCGAGGACGCGGACGGCAACCCCGAGCTGCACCGGGCAGCCGACTGGGCGAAGGACCAGTCCTACGTCCTCGGCGTCCTCACCTCCGAGCAGCTGAAGCACTCGATGTTCCCGCTCGCCGAGACGCCGTCGAAGGCCGAGGTGCGGGCCGAGGCCGAGCGCCGCGGATTGTCGGTCGCCAACAAGCCGGACAGCCACGACATCTGCTTCATCCCCGACGGCGACACCCGCGGCTGGCTCGAGGAGCGCATCGACATGAGCGAGGGCAGCATCCTCGACGTCGATGGAGCTACGATCGGGAGCCATCCGGGAGCGAACGCCTTCACCGTGGGGCAGCGCAGGGGCCTGAAACTCGGCACTCCCGCTGCGGACGGCAAACCGCGCTTCGTGCTGGAGATCCGGCCGAAGGACAACACGGTGGTGGTGGGTCCGGAACATCTGCTGGCAATCGACGAGATGCGGGGCATCAAGGTGTCATGGGCCGGAGTGCCGATCCCTGAGGTCTTCTCCGGCGCGGAATTCCCCTGCATGGCGCAGGTCCGGGCCCATGGTGACCCGGTTGACGCACGGGCCTTCGTGGAAGCCGCGACTGACGGCGCGCAGGAGCTCGTGGTCCGGTTGATCGAACCGATGCGCGGTGTGGCGCCGGGACAGACCGTGGTCCTGTACCAGGGGTCGCGGGTCCTCGGCCAGGCCACTATCGACTCGGCACGGTCCGCTCTTCGGCCTGAACTGGCGGCAGCCGGAAACTGAGGCCCGGCCGGCGTCGCAGTTGGTTGGCGCCGGTCCCCATCTGCTTGACTGGGTGCATGTCTGATACCAACAGTGGCTTCGATCCGACGGCGAGCTCCCTGGCGGGGGATGTGGCCCCCGAGGTCCTGGCTGAACTCTTCTCCGTGCGCAGCAGCATCGACAACATCGACGCGACGCTGGTCTATCTGCTGGCCGAGCGATTCAAGGCCACCCAGCGCGTGGGCCACCTCAAAGCCGAGCACCGCCTGCCCCCGGGAGACCCCGACCGCGAGGCGGCCCAGATCGCCCGGCTTCGCGCGCTCGCCGAGGAAGCCCACCTTGACCCGGCCTTCGCTGAGAAGTTCCTGAACTTCATCATCTCCGAAGTCATCCGGCACCATCAGGCCATCTCCGACACCCGGAACGCACGGGATGCCCCGGCAGATCCTGGCTCGTCGGACAGCGACACCGACGAAACCGCCGCTGGCCACTCCGCTGACCACTCCGGGGGGCACCTTGAAAGCTGATTCCTCGACGCATGGAGTGACAGCGACCGCCCTCGGCGAATGGCCGGGATCCGATCCCTTCGAAGCTCAGCGGATCATCCGGGGTGAGCTCGGCGACCCGCACCTACCCTTCCTGGCGGCGCTGCCGGACCGCGGCCCGGGCAGCGACGCACTGGGGCGGACGCTGGCGATGCTGGTCGAGCTGCCGTTCGACCTCCAGCCGCACGGCTGGCGCCTCGTTGCACACCCCGGCCGGGACCAGCGACGGGCAGAGTCCGCGCTGTCCTCCGACATCAACGCCCTCGGCGATATCGCGGGGGCCGAGGAGGCACCGGCCGGGCGGATCAAGATCCACCTGAGGGGTCCCCTCTCGCTGGCAGCCGACGTGCACCTGCACTCCGGTGAACGCGCACTGCTCGATGCCGGTGCGCGGCGTGAGATCTATGAGTCGCTGGCCGTGGGAGCCGCGCGGCTGGTGCAGCGTATCGCGGCGGTCTCGCGCGGTGCCGCACCCGTCGTGCAACTGGACGAGCCCGACGTCGATGCCGTCCTCGCCGGCCGGATTCCCACCGCGAGCGGGTACCGGACGCTCCGGGCCATCGACCGGCGCGAGGCAACCGACGCCTGGGGCCTCCTCCACGCGGCGCTCCGGTCAGCAGGTTCCCCCAGGACGGTCCTTGCCATACCAGCGGACGACGTCGTCCTCGATGCCGCACTGTCCAGCCCGGCCGAAGCCCTCGCTCTTGGGGTTCCGGGCATCAGCGACCGGCAATGGGAGCGACTGGCGGAGGCAGTGGAGGCGGGCCGGGAACTATGGACCGGCGTGCTTCCGGTAGCGGGTTCCCTGTCGCAGGTGAGCGCCGTCGTCCGGACCATCCTGGATCCGTGGCAGCGGATCGGCCTGCCGCTGTCGGCGCTCGACGCGCTGACGCTCGTACCCGTCGGCGGTCTGGCCGCACTGAGCCCCGCGACGGCCCGGCTTGCCCTGACCCGGCTCGCCCAGGCGGCCGACGCCCTGAACCAGGTGCGTGCGGAAGGCTAGGTCCGCTCCTCCCACCTGAGTGGCTGGGCACCAAGAGGCAGGGTGCCGTCGGATTGCTCGAGGCGGTAGTCGAAAGGACCCGCGTAGACCAGGAGCGTGCCCAGCTGCCGGTGAACCACGCGGGTGCTGATCCGGAACCGTCCGCTGTCCGCGTCCCACCACTGCTCCATGTAGGCAAGGGCCCCGACGGCGTCGGGTACCGGGATGCGGACCCCGGCATAGAGGCGCGTGGCCGAGGACACCATGCGCATGCGGCCGTCCTCGGTGACCGAGCAGGTGAGCGCCGTGGCAATACGGCGGTGGCGGCCCACGTAATCGGTCAACCGGTTGCCGCTGAGGGAGGTGGTGTCCTCGAAGAGCCGCCGGACCGTGCCGAAATCGATTTCCCGCCGTGCCGTCAGTGCGGGCCGGCCGAAGGGGTCGAGGTGCGCGTAGTTCCGGATGGTGAACGGCACGCGGCTGGAATATTCGGGGAAGAAGGCGTTCTCCAGAGCGGTCAGTCGGAAAACGGGCCGCGCGAACCAGGCAGGGCACCCGGCGACGTCGAACGTGCCTTCCCCGATCCCGAACGCGCCGCTGCCGGCGTGCAGCCCGAAGTACTCCTGGAGCTCCGGCTGCAGCTTCGCGAATTCCCTACCCAGGACATGTTGATAAATAGATCGCACGATTCCAGCTCCCTCTTCTCGAAAATCAGTCTGCCACGCCCGTCGACCCCAGTGGCCGGACGGGATCAGAGCCGCCCTGCAGCCTTGAGCCGGATGTACGCGTCGGCGAGTTTCGGCGGAAGATCGCCGGGACTCTCATCCACCACCTCCGCGCCGAGGAGCCGGAGATGAGCGGTGACGGCCTCCCGGTCCAGCAGTGCGCGCTCGGCGGCGGCCGCGCGGAAGGCATCCGATGCCGTGGCCCGTTGGGACCGCATCTCCTCGAGGTGGGGATCCCGCACGGAGGCGATCACCACCACATGCTGCGCCGTCAGGCTCGAAAGGACCGGCAGAAGGCCTTCTTCCACCGAGCCGGAGTCGAGGGAGGTCAACAGCACGACCAGTGACCGGTGCGCGGATATCGAACGGATCTGGGAGGGGATGCGGGACCAGTCGGCCTCGATGAGTTCGGCCTCGAGGGGGGCCATTGTCGTGACCAGGGCGTTGATCAGGTTGCCTTTCGCCGCCGAATCGACGCGGGCCCTCCGCCGCCGGTCGAACGCCAGGAAGTCCACTTTGTCGCCGCCGCGCTGCGCGAGGACTGCCAGTAGCAGTGCGGCTTCGATCCCGGTGTCCAGCCGCGGCTCATCGCCGATACGGGCCGCTGAGGTCCGGGAGGTGTCAAGCACGATCACCACGCGCCGGTCACGCTCCGGACGCCAGGTGCGCACCACGGTGTCCCGTTTCCGCGCGGTCGCCCGCCAGTCGATGGAGCGTACGTCGTCTCCGCGGACGTAGTCGCGCAGCGAATCGAACTCGGTCCCGCCACCCCGGATCTGTACGGCAGCGCGGCCGTCCAGCTCGCGCAACCGGCGGAGCTTCGACGGAAGATGACGTTTGGAGTGGAACGGTGGCAGGACCCGGAGGCTTCCCGGCGCCGGTACGGTGACCTGCCGGGCGGCCAGGCCCAGCGGGCCGCTGCTGCGGATGGTCACTGCGGTTACGCCGAGGATGCCCCGGCGCTCGGGCACCAACGTGATATCCATCCGCCGCGTTTCACCGGCCGGCACGGAAAGCTGCTGCTCAGGATCGACGGCGCCGGCCGAAGGCTGCCACGCCTCGCGGAGCGTTGACCTCAACATCCTGGAGCTGTCATTACGGACGAGGAGGGTGCTGGCACATTGCTCACCGAGGCGCACGCTGCCCGGCAGGTCACGGCGTATTCCCACCTTCCGGGGAGAAGCGGCGAGTGCAAGGTCCACTGCCACCCCGGCAGCCAGCAGCAGGAGCCAGAGGAGGATCGCGGTGCTTCCCGGGTACACGATAACGGGCACGACGCCGAGCAGCGCGAGCAGCAGGAGCCTCCCGGTGATGACCATGGCCTGACCGTCAGCGCGGTACCGGAACGGTGGCGAGGATCCCCGACAGCACGTCATCCACGCTTCCGCCGTCCATCTCGGCCTCGGGCCTCAGTGCGACGCGGTGCCGCAGTGCGGGAAGCGTCAGGGCCTTCACATCGTCCGGGGTCACGAAGGATCGGCCCGACAGCCATGCCCACGATCGCGACGTGCTCAGCAGGGCTGTCGCGCCGCGCGGGGACACTCCGAGCTGGAACGACGGCGACACGCGGGTCGCCCGCACGAGGTCCACGATGTACGCCACGACCTCAGGAGCGATCGCCACCCGGCTCACGGCACGGCGGGCGGCGTCGAGGTCTTCCGCGCCGGCCACCGGCCGCACACCGGCGGCCGACAGGTTCCGGGGATCGAAGCCCTCACTGTGCCGGCGGATCACCTCGATCTCGTCGTCCCGCCCGGGCAGGGGAAGCGTCAGCTTGAGCAGGAAGCGGTCCAGTTGCGCTTCGGGCAGGGGATAGGTGCCCTCGTATTCCACGGGGTTCTGCGTTGCGGCAACGATGAACGGCGTAGGAAGCGCCCGTGACACCCCGTCCACCGATACCTGCCGCTCCTCCATGGCTTCGAGCAGCGCGGCCTGCGTCTTGGGCGGCGTCCGGTTGATTTCGTCCGCGAGCAGGATGTTGGTGAAGACGGGCCCCTCCCGGAAAGTGAATTCGGATGTCCGCGCCTCGTAGATCAGCGATCCCGTGATGTCCCCCGGCATGAGGTCGGGTGTGAACTGGACGCGTTTCGTTTCAAGGCTCAGCGCCGTGGAAAGCGTCCTTACCAGCAGGGTCTTCGCGACGCCGGGCACCCCCTCGAGGAGGACATGCCCATCCGAGAGGAGTGCGATCAGGAGGCCCGTGACGGCGGCATCCTGGCCCACGATGGCCTTTCCCACCTCGGTCCGGACGTCGAGCAGGGAACGGCGCGCGGGCTCGATGTCCAGAAGAGGGGCGTGTTCCTGTTGGAGGCCGTTGTTCGGATTCATTGCTGGTTGATCTCCTTTTCAAGATCGAGAAGTTCCTGCGAGAACTGCACGAGTTCCCGGTTGCCGTTTGGAATGCGGTCGATGATCCGTGCCAGGTCGGGCCGTGGACGCCCGGTGCGAACCGCCGCGGCGTCGATGACCTCGCTGCGCGTGCTCGAATGCGGCAACCTCAGGCGTCTTGCCAGTCGACTCAGGGTTGCAGCCTGCAGGTTCGCCGCCGCATGCTGCACCGACTTCGAATCCTGGTACAGCCTCGCACGGCCCTCTGCCGTTTCAGCGGCGCGGACGACGACGGGGAGCGGCTCGGTCGCGAGCGGACCGAGGCGCCGTCCACGCCAGAGAATCGCTATTCCCGAGCAGATCAGGAGCCACACCATGAGCGGATTGACCCAGTCCGGAAGCAGGTTCCGGGCATCGACGGGGGTTCCGGTGGTCGCCAGGTCCGCGGTGGTGGGCAGGTACCAGACCAGGACCGGTTCGCTGCCGAGCACCCGTAGCGCCAGTGCGGCGTTGCCCGCATCGGAGATTCCCTCATTGGTGAGAACGTCCGCATTTCCGATCACTGCAGTGTCCTGGTTCGCCGTGGTGACGTAGGAGCTGCCGGCGCTTCCGTCGGTCATCGACGCCGCCGGGAAGCATTCGGATGGTCCTGAATAGCCGCTTCCGCCGCTGGTGATGCTGCCGGCGGCGCGGGCGTCGTCGTCCTCGCACTGCGCCCGGACCGTGTCCGGTTCGTCCGACAGGGGACCTACGGTGCTGATGGCGGGAGCGAGGACGTCCAGCTGGTCCTCCGTCGGTGCGGCGAGCACGATGCGGGCCGAGGCGCCGGTGAACCCGGCGAGCTGCTCGTCGTTGAGCCAACGGTCGGGGTCGGAAAGGAAGAGCGTGGTGCCCTCCGACAGGCTCTCGAGCGCTTCCGCGTACGATCCCGGGCGAACCACCCGGACGCCCTGGTCCTGGAGTACCTGGACCAGGGCGCGCGACCCGCCGGGTGACGCATTGCCCGGGGACAGTGGGCGGGTGTCCTCCTCGGATCGTGTCAGTGTGGTCAGCACTACGACGGCGGCGACCACCAGCGTGAGCAGGAGGAACGGCAGCGAGCACCGGAACCGCCTGCGGGCCGTGTCGAGGACGGTGGCGCCGTTCCCCATCACCTCCGCTGCGGAGGCCGCTCCGCCGGGACGGTCATCGGCATCCGGCCGGGGAGCGGCCACCGGAGCGGGAGACGCATGGGCCGCAGCAGCGGGAGGTCGTGCCGCGCTGCTCATCGAGGAGCTACCGGAACGGTCGGAGAGAGTGCCGGCGAAGGACGCATATCTTCGAGCAGGCCATCCAGCGTCGCTGCACGCTGCTGGTCGTCGGCTGACGCCCGGAGGTGACCGTAGTGCACCTCGTTGAAGCGGTTGGCCAACCACTCGATCTCCGGGGAGGGGCGGGGGAAGGCCTCCCCGAGTTGCAGCGCCGCTTCGGAGGCGGTCCGCCCGGGCCGACTGTCGAGGACGACCCGTTCCTCGGCCGACCGGATGATGGCCCGTAGCCTCTCCGTCAGGGCCTCGTCCCAGTGCCCGGAGGCCGCGGCCGCCTCCGCGCGGGCTCGGTGCCCTGCCGCGGTCCGGACCTGGCTTCCAGAAAAGACGCCGGACCCGGCGGGGGCGCCGCGTGCGTTGAGTCGCGGCCGGACCAGCACAACGGCGATGAGGATCAGCACGGCCGCGCCTACCGCCAGCACGATCGTGCCGGCGCCGGCGTCGAGCCCCTGCAGGGACGAGAAGCTTGTCTCCAGCCAGTCCAGCACGCTGGTGATCAGCCGCTCCAGCAGGGTCGGCTGGGCTTCCTGATAGACGGACTTCGCGAGTTCTTCGTCAAGAAGTCCACGCGCTTCGTCGGCGTCGGGGAGGAGGTCCGAATGGGTCGGGTCGACCATCACGATCCTTCCTTCCCGGGCCCGCCGGAGGATCCATGGCCGAAATGCGCCGATGCGCCCGGGAGGGCATCGCCGGGTGCGTTTCCGGCCTGCTCATGCTCCTTCATCAGGACGACGTCGAACCCTTCGCGACGGATCCGCAGGTCGATGTAGAGCAGCGCGGTCACGCCGGCCTGGAAGGCGTACCCGATGGCGGTGAAGAACGCGGTAATGCCCTGGGTGACCAGCAGGAGGGGCAGCGAACTGGAGAAGTCCGAACCCATGGCCAGCGGGGAATCGCCGAAGCTGAAGAGGAGCGGAAGAAGGAACGCGAGCGGAGCGGAGATGACCGAGGCGATGATCGTCACGATGATGCTGGTCAGGACGACGATGCCGAACGTCCTCCACCAGTTGCGGCGCGTCAGTACCCACGAGCGTTTGAGGGAGGCGAACGGGCCTGTGCCTTCGAGCATGAGGACCGCCGGTGCCACCACCAGTTTGATGCCGAGCCAGATTCCCAGGGCAACGACGCCGAAGAACAGCGGAATGATGATCCACAGCGAGATAGCTTCCAGAGCGACGGCGAGACCCACGGAGATCAGGACGAAAACGCCGAGTACGACGGCCGTCAGGACAGCGAGCAGCAGCCCGAGCAGGATCAGCGGCAGTATTCTCCTGCCCGCCAGCTTCCACATCCGGCTGAAGCCGGTCCTCTGGTTGAGGACCGCTCGCGCCACGGGGATCACGAGGACCCCCTGAAGGATCAGCAGCCCGGCCGCGGATACCACCGTGATGACCGAGGTGAAGGATGCGAGTGTCGCGAACAACCCGCCGAGCTCCTCGGTGGAGGCGGTCTCGGGGTCCAGCTGGTCGAGTGCCGCGAACAATCCCGAGGTCATGAGCACCGTCACCACGGTCACGATCGCCTGGAAGAGGATCGCGCTGCCGAAGGTGGCCAGGGGGTTTCGCCGGCAGGCCTGGAAAGCGCCGTCGAGCATCTCCCCCAGACCGAGGGGACGCAGCGGAATCACTCCCGGCTTCGGGGGAGCGAGGTACATCCCGTTCTGCCCGTTCTGCCAGTTCTGCCCGCTCTGCGGGAGCCCGTAGCCGGGCCACTGCGGCGGTTGCCCCCACTGGTCTGCAGGGGGAGACGGATGGCCATAGGGCTGGTTCGCGGGACCGGCGTTTCCGCCGGGGGAGGAGTTCCGGTTCGGATCCGGCCCTGCAGGAGGGGACGGCAGGGCGTTCGGAGCTTGCCAGGCGGCGTCCTCGGGAGGGCCGTCCTGCGGATAATTGCCCATGATGTCCCCCTGGAAGCGAGCGCCGCCTACCTCTGTCATCTTGAACTATAGTTTCAGCCCCCGCATCCTGCGGGGATGGGCCGCGGATCACTGCAGGCCGCCGGTGACTGTCCTCCGCCCGCCCCTCCCGGGTCCGCGGCGCGCTGGGTGTCGAGCCAATGGGACATTGCGGCCCCGATGGGAGACTATTGAGCTATGAAGGCTCGAATTCTGGTGATTGATGACGACGAAGCCCTGTCCGAGATGATAGGGATCGTGCTGCGCAACGACGGTTTTGATCCCGTGTTCTGCGCTGATGGGGCCGCGGCACTCGGTATCTTCCAGGCCACCCAACCCGACCTGGTCCTGCTCGACCTGATGCTGCCGGGACTGGACGGCATCGAGGTCTGCCGGCAGATCCGCAACGAGTCCGATCTGCCCATCGTGATGCTGACCGCGAAGTCCGACACGTCCGACGTCGTGCGCGGCCTTGAATCGGGTGCTGACGACTACGTTCCCAAGCCGTTCAAACCGGCCGAGCTCGTGGCCCGCGTTCGTGCGCGGCTGCGCCCGGGGGACCTGCGGGCACCCGAGACGCTGAAGATCGGAGACGTCAGCATCGACGTCGCCGGGCATTCCGTGACCCGGGCAGGTGTCCGCGTTTCCCTGACGCCGCTCGAATTCGACCTCCTGGTGGCGCTCGCACGGAAGCCCTGGCAGGTCTTCACCCGAGAGCTGCTGCTCGAGCAGGTGTGGGGCTACCGGCACGCTGCGGATACCCGGCTCGTCAATGTCCATGTCCAGAGGTTGCGCTCCAAGATCGAGCGGGACCCGGAAGCGCCTGAGATTGTGCTGACCGTACGCGGAGTCGGGTACAAGGCGGGTCAAGGATAGTTTGAGCACGTCGGCGGATCCAGCGCAACGCCCTGCCCGGACCCGGCGTTGGTACGAGCCGCTCCGGACCGGCGGCGCCTCCGTCGCACGCCGCTGGCGGAGGTCGCTGCAATTCCGTACCGTCGTCGCGACGATCCTGCTGACCTCCGTCGCGTTCGCCGTCGTCGGGGGATTCCTCTCCAACCGGGTTGCCAGCGCCCTCTACGTGGAACGGTTCGGACAGTTCCAGGAGGAATCGACGAACGCGCTGGCGGACGTCAAGACTGTTTTCAGCGAGACACCGGCGACCGACCGGGAAACCACCGACCGGCTCGCCCTCGACACGTTGACCGGTCTCACCGGCACAGGTGCAGACGCTCCCCGGCAGTGGATCCTGACGCCGCTGCCCGGCCAGCAGGGCTACTTCGTGCCGCCGCGCGCGAGCGTTGAAGGCGCTGCCGCCTCAGCGCTCATCCCTCAGGAGATGACCGACGCCATCATCGCGGGGAACGACCAGTATTGGGCGCCGATCGAGATTCCGGTGTCAGAACAGTCGGGCCGGCGGAATGCGCCGGGAGTGGCGTTCGGAACGAAGGTCACGCTGCCGCCCGACCGCACCGTGTATGCCCTGTACATCTACTACGACCTCTCCTCCATGCAGGGAACGCTCGACGACATCCACCGGGTGCTGTGGGCGGCAGGCACTGCCCTGCTGGCGATCGTCGGTGCGGTGGCCTGGTTCGTGACCCGCAGTGTGGTGCGTCCGGTCAGCCACGCGGCCTTCGTGTCGGAGAAGCTTGCAGCGGGTCAACTGCAGGAGCGGATGGACGTGCGCGGAGAGGACGAGGTAGCGCGGCTCGGTGCTTCCTTCAACCGAATGGCTGCCAACCTGCAGGACCAGATCACCCAGCTGGCCCAGCTGTCCCAGATGCAGCAGCGTTTCGTCTCGGACGTGTCACATGAGCTGCGGACTCCCCTCACGACGGTGCGGATGGCTGCCGAGGTTCTCTTCGATGCGCGCCGTGATTTCGATCCAGTCAACAAGCGGTCCGCCGAGATCCTGTTCGACCAGGTGGAGCGGTTCCAGTCCCTGCTCGCGGATCTGCTGGAGATATCCCGGTTCGACGCCGGCGCTGCAGTCCTCGAGCCCGAGCCGGCTGATATCTTCCAGATCGTCCGGTATGTGATCGCCGGTGCGGAGCCGCTCGCCGACAACTCCGGGTCCGTGGTTGCCATCGTGTCCGAGGAAACCAGCTGCGTGGTGGAAGTGGATTCGCGGAGGATCGACCGCATCCTGCGAAACCTCCTGGTCAACGCACTGGAGCACGGCGAAGGGAAACCGATCGACATCCACATAGCGTCAGGGCCCGATGCGGTGGCCGTGGCAGTTCGGGACCACGGCATCGGGATGACGCCGACGGAGGCGTCCCGGGTGTTCGATCGATTCTGGCGGGCCGACCCCGCCCGGGCCCGGACTACCGGTGGGAGCGGACTCGGGCTCTCCATCGCCGCCGAGGATGCACGGCTTCACGGAGCCTGGCTGCAGGCCTGGGGCGCGCCGGGCGATGGCTCCTGTTTTCGGCTGACCCTTCCGAGGCGTCAGGGCAGCGATGTGAACGTATCACCCTTGTCGCTGCCGCCGCGCCGGGCCGCCACGCCGGGCGGGGTGCCGTCAGGTGGGGTGCCTCCGGACGCCCCGGTGGAGGTTCTTGCAGGTCGCAGTGTCCCTGAGGAGGAGACCAATGAGATCCCCTGACAGGTTCTCCCGGCAGGGTGCGCCGGCCATGGTACTTGCTGTCGTACTCTCCATCGCCGGTTGCTCGGCCATTCCGAGGAGCGGCCCGGTGAGCACCATAACCGCCGCCGCAGAGGACGAAGGAATTTCCGCCCAGGAATTCTCGCCCGAGGGTCCGTCCGAAGGTGCGGCCCCCGAGCGGATACTGCAGGATTTCATCACTGCGGGTACCGGCGCGGGGGATGGTTACAGCGTCGCCCGACAGTACTTGACCCCCGCCCTTGCCGCTTCCTGGCAACCGGAGAACCGGATCGTCATCTTCCGCGCGGATCCGCGTATCGTGCAGCGCGGCGACGAGGAGGAGGGTCCCTACCTGATCCAGCTCGAAACCACCGGCACCATCGACGAACAGGGCGTCCGGACGAACTCGCTCCTGCCCTCGAGCGAAACCATCACTGCCGAGATGGTCCAGGTCGATGGGCAGTGGAGGATCAGCGAGATCCCCGACGGCATCCTGATCACCGAGAGCAACGCGCGCGCCCTGACGATCTCCCACACACTGTATTTCTACAGCAGCAACTACCTGTACTGGGTACCGGATGTCCGCTGGTTCGTCCGTCGGACAGGAGTGACGGCGCGCATTGTCCAGGCCATGCTCGCCGGCCCTGCGCCGTACCTCCAGGGTTCCGTCACGAGCGCGTTTCCCGAGGGAGTGACCCTCGCACGCGAATCAGTGCCGATCCGGTCCGGGGTGGCATCAGTTGAACTTTCGGAGGAGGTACTCGAGGACGCCACCGAGCTCCGTCTGGAACAGATGCAGCAGCAACTACAGACCAATCTCGTCGGACTCAACGACGTCACGAGCGTGGAAATGACTGCGGGGCAGCCCATTCCGCTGGATGAGCCCGAGGAGGACCTCGTGGTGCCGGTGCTCAATCCTCCGGTAGGCAATGAGCAGGTGGCAGTTTCCGCGAACGAACTCGTGACCCTCCGCAACGGAGCAGTGGTGCCCATCGATAATCTCCCCTCCGTCGCTTCCTATGGGCCGAAAGACCCGGCCACGTCGGTGTCGGGCAGCAACTATGCGTTCCTGTCAGGGGATGGGACCAGGCTGCTCGCCACTGCCCCTGGCAGTGAGGTGCGTCTTGCCGCCGAAGGTACGGGCCTGACTGCGCCGAGTTTCGATCCGGGCAACTGGGTGTGGACGGCACGGTCCGTCACGGGTGGTGCCTCCGATCAGGGGACCGAGGTAGTCGCCGTCCCTCCGGGCGGAACGGGCGCGAACGCCGTCATCGTTTCTGCGCCGTGGCTCGCCGATCGCATCGTGCGGGAACTGAGGATCTCGCGGGATGGCGCCCGTGCCCTGCTCGTTGCCGAGCGGGCAGGTGTTACGGAAGTGCTCCTGGCCGGTATCACCCGTTCCGCCGAGTTCGTGCCGCAGTCCTTCAACGCCCCGCTCACGTTGACGGTCGAGGGAGACATCGACACAGCCAAATGGGCCGGCGACACGACGATCGTTGCATCCGGCGCCTCCGCAGCAGCCACATCCGTCCCCGTCATCCACGAACTCAGCGGGTCGAGCGAACTGATGAACCCACTCACCGGCGTCGTCAACATCAGTGCGGGCAGCAACGTCGATGATGCCTTCTACGCCCAGGTCGGTGACTTGCTGCTGCGGCGGCTGGGAAGTGCGTGGACCGAGGACGCGCAGAATATCCAGGACCCTGCCTTCCCCGGTTGACACGGCGGACGCCTGATTCGCCGCGCGGACCGCCTGACGGATTCGTCACGGGCGGCCCGAGTGCGGCCTCGTCGGGTGGCGCGCTTGTCCCCATGGGCGAATCGACGTCCTGACTCACCGACCGGCCTGCGATCCTTGAGCCATGGTTCCGGTGGTCCTCAAGGCATGGATCCTCAAAGCAGCGGACCGGCTTGTGCTGGCACCTGCCTGGCAAGTGTGCGCTGAGGCTACGGGGAGCTTCTGGTCACTGATCTTTCCCACGGCTTGTATTCGATGCGGTGCCTGGGACCAGTCCCTGTGCAGTGCCTGCCTCGCCGATTTCCGGCGAGCTACCGTTCGGCCGTTCCGAGCCGAAGCCGGCGCGGAGTCCCTTCCGGGGTATCTTGAGCCCCGGCGCGCGGGTCGACACTCGGATTCCACCCGGACCGGTGAACTTCAGGAATTCGTTCCCCTGCCGGTCACAGCGGCCGGGGTCTACGCGGGGTCCGTTGCCGGCACGGTGCTCGCTTTCAAGAACCACGGCCACACCGACCTCGAACGACCCCTCGCCGTTGCGTTGGCGGGCGCGCTGCATGCCGCGTGCGCAACGGTGCAAGGAGAGCCGGCCGCCTGCAACTACTTCCTCGTGCCTGTTCCCGGGAGGTCAGCCTCCATTCGGCGGCGCGGCTACGACCCACTCCGCCTCGTGCTGCAGGGCCTGGTGAAACGCGGCGAGCTTCCGGCAGGCACCCGCGTCGTCGTCGCCGTCAGACCGGCGTCCGCCTGGCAGCGCGTGGGCGACCGCCCGCTGCCGGTCAGGACAGTGCTTCTTTTTGCTGCCTTCGTGCGCAACAGAGCTGCCGGCGGCGGCCAGAAAGGCCTCGGGCGGCGGGGCAGGCAGCGTCAGGTAGCAGGTTCGATGGTTGTCTCGCCCGGAATTCGTGGCCGCTTGGGGGGTAGGGCCTGCCTTGTGATCGATGATGTCCTCACCACCGGTGCGACAGTGGCGGAAGTGACACGGGCGCTACGCGCGGCGGGCGCGGATGTGGCAGGCGCCGTCGTCATCGCGGCTGCGCGTCCACCCGCTGCTATGAAGCAAACTCCTTCCGCACCACAAGAAAAATCGGGCCACGCAGGGATGAATAAAGAACCCGGGTGAACTACCGTGAAGTATGGGTAGCACGATGACGAGCGTTACTCATCGACACCGGCCAGCAACTCCGTTCCCGGCCGGTGTTGCATCACCTTAGCGAAGTGGAGGGCACCATGGAATTTGTGATCAATGGTCGAAACCTGGAAATATCCGACCGGTTCCGCGAGTACGCGACGGAAAAGCTCGACAAGATCGAGCAGCTCGGAGACAAGGTCCAGAGGGTGGATGCGAAGATCACCAAGGAGTTGAGCGCCCGCATGGCGGATACCTCCCTGACCGTCGAACTCACGGTGTTGTGCAGGGGGCCGGTAGTCCGCGCCGAGGCATCCGCAGCTGACAAGTTCGCCGCTTTCGACCTCGCCTACAACAAGCTCCTCGAGCGCTTGCGCAGGGCGCGCGACCGCAGGAAGATCCACCACGGACGCCACACTCCCGTCGCCGTTCGCGAGGCGACTGCGGATCTGGAGCCCGCAAGCACGGGACAGCCGCTCTACCTGGAGACCCGGGCCGATGAAGTCGAGCCGACTGCTGCCGCTTCGGCCCCGGCTGACGCCTACGAGTCGCCGAATGATCTCCCAGCCGGGGATTCGCCGGTACTGATCCGCCGGAAGGTGTTCTCCGGGGCGTCGATGACGCTCGATGATGCGGTGGACAACATGGAACTCGTGGGCCACGACTTCTACCTCTTCGTCGATTCGGCCACGGGCGCGCCTTCGGTCGTATACCGCCGGCAGGCGTGGACGTACGGCGTCATCACGCTCGACGCGAAATGCGCCGAAGGGACAGAAGAGCCCCGTGAGGAAGTGCTCGCCTACCGCGCAACGGAAGCAGTTGCCTCAGCCTGATGGACCGGCCTGAAACCGCTTCGAACCTTTCTCCGCACACGACGTGTGCGGAGAAAGGTTCGACCCGGTGACCGCGCGCCTGAGTCTCTCGCAGGCGAGACGGATCGCCCTGAATGCCCAGGGGCTCGCAAGGGTTCGACCGGAAGGGCCGGTCTCGCCGGCAGCAGTTTCCCGAATCACACGCCGGCTTCAACTGCTCCAGATCGATTCGGTGAATGTCCTTTCGAGATCCCACTACCTGCCGGTGTTCTCCCGTGCCGGCAGTTACGACACCGGAGTGCTCGATCGGCTGTCCACCAGGCACCCGCGCCGGCTGGTGGAGTACTGGGCCCACGAAGCAAGTTTCATCGATCCGGAACTGTTTCCCTACCTCCGCCCGTGGCAGCGGCGCACCTGGATGGGCGCGTCGAAAATGGACCAGGAACTCCGCAACCACCTCGAGCCCAAAGTCCTCGATCTTCTCGGATCCGGCCCTGCACTCACCGCAACCCAGATCCAGCACCAACTGGGCCATGAGGAGGTCCGTTCGACCGACGGCTGGGGGTGGAACTGGAGCGCCGTGAAACGAGTGCTGGAGGACCTCTTCGGCCGGGGCGAAATCGGTGCAGCGGGGCGAAGTGCACAGTTCGAGCGGCAATACGGGCCGGTACGATCGGTGCTGCCTCATCCGGCTCTTGCCGACTCCAGCATCCCCGCGCAGGAGGCACTGCAGGTCCTCGCCGAACGAGCCTCCGGTGCCCTCGGCATCGGGACCGCGCGTTGCATAGCCGACTACTTCCGGACCCCCGTCCGGGAGACGACCGAGGCGATCCGCTTCCTCGAGGCCCGGGGCATCGTCCGGGCAGTGGAGGTGGACGGGTGGAACAAGCCCGTGTTCGTCTCATCATCGGCGGTCCTGCCGCGGCGCGCGGCGGGCAGGGCACTGCTCAGTCCCTTCGATTCGATGGTGTTCGAGCGTTCACGGCTACAGGCGCTCTTCGGTTTCCACTACCGCATAGAGATTTACACACCGGCCCCGAAGCGCCGCTATGGCTACTACGTGTTGCCCTTCCTCCTCCGCGAGACCATGGCCGCTCGGGTGGATCTCAAAGCCGACCGCAGCTCCGGAAGGCTGCTGGTGCGGGCAAGCCATGCCGAGCCCGAAGCACCCGCCGACACCGCCGTCGAACTGGCCACGGAGCTGTTGCTGATGGCGGCCTGGATGGGCCTGGGCAGTGTGGTGGTCGGGGAATCCGGCAATCTTTCCGCCGCTTTGCGGGCTGCGATCGACACGGCCTGAGGACTGCGCGGAACTGAAACGAGAGAGTGAGCGTCTAGCACGTAGACTGAACACGCCATATTTGGGCAGCCTTAGATTGGGAGCGAAAACCAGTGCCATCACTTCTTGAACGTGTTCTCCGTACCGGCGATAAGAAGACACTGAAGAAACTCCGGAACTACGCTGATGCGATCAATGTCCTCGAGAACGAGTTCCGCGAACTCTCCGACGCGGAGCTGCGCGGAGAAACAGACCGGCTGAAGAAACGCCATGAGGAGGGGGAGTCGCTCGATGCACTGCTTCCCGAAGCGTTCGCCGCTGTTCGCGAAGCCTCCAGCAGAACCCTCGGGTTGCGGCACTTCGACGTCCAGCTGATGGGCGGGGCAGCGCTGCACCTGGGCAATATCGCCGAAATGAAGACCGGTGAAGGCAAGACGCTCGTCGCGACGGCCCCGGCCTACCTCAACGCGCTGGCGGGCAAGGGCGTCCACATCGTCACCGTCAATGACTATCTGGCCGAATACCAGTCGGACCTCATGGGACGCGTCTTTCGTTTCCTCGGCCTGACGAGCGGCTGCATCCTTTCCAAACAGGACCCTGCGACGCGCCGCGAGCAATACGCCGCGGACATCACCTACGGCACGAACAATGAGTTCGGATTCGACTACCTCCGGGACAACATGGCCTGGAGCGCGAGCGAGCTGGTGCAGCGCGGTCATAGTTTCGCGATCGTCGACGAGGTCGATTCCATCCTGATCGACGAGGCACGGACACCCCTCATCATCAGCGGGCAGGCCTCCGGGGACGTGAACCGCTGGTACAACGAGTTCGCCAAGGTCGTCAAACGCCTCACGATCGACCATGACTACGAGGTGGATGAGAAAAAGCGCACCGTCGGTGTGCTGGAGGACGGCATCGAGAAGGTCGAGGACTATCTCGGCATCAACAACCTCTACGAGTCCGCCAACACGCCGCTCATCGGATTCCTGAACAACGCCATCAAGGCCAAGGAACTCTTCAAGCGCGACAAGGATTATGTGGTCCTCAACGGCGAAGTGATGATCGTCGACGAGCACACCGGGCGCATCCTCGCCGGTCGGCGCTACAACGAGGGAATGCACCAGGCGATCGAGGCCAAGGAAGGCGTCGAGATCAAGGCCGAGAACCAGACCCTGGCCACTGTCACGCTGCAGAACTACTTCCGCCTGTACGACAAGCTTTCCGGAATGACCGGCACCGCGGAGACCGAAGCCGCGGAGTTCATGTCCACCTACAAGCTCGGCGTCGTACCCATCCCCACCAACCGCGAAATGGCGCGCAAGGATCTGTCCGACCTCATCTACAAGAACGAGGTCGCGAAGTTCGACGCCGTCGTCAAGGACATCGTCGAGCGGCACGAGAGCGGGCAGCCTGTCCTGGTGGGTACGACCAGCGTCGAAAAGAGCGAGTACCTGTCGAAGCAGCTTGCCAAAGCCGGTGTGCGCCATGAGGTGCTCAACGCCAAGAACCATGCACGGGAAGCCGCTATCGTGGCCCAGGCCGGGCGCAAGGGAGCCGTCACGGTAGCCACCAACATGGCCGGCCGCGGAACCGACATCATGCTGGGCGGCAACGCGGAATTCAATGCAGTGGCGGAACTCGAGAAGCGGGGCCTTGACCCCGCCGAGAACGCCGAGGAGTACGAGGCTCAGTGGACCGTCGCGATCCAGGCTGCCAAGCACGCAGTGGAGGCCGAGCAGGAGGAGGTCCGCGAGCTGGGCGGACTCTACGTCCTGGGCACCGAACGGCATGAGTCACGCCGCATCGACAACCAGCTGCGTGGGCGTTCGGGCAGGCAGGGCGACCCGGGGCGGTCGCGGTTCTACCTGTCGCTGACGGATGACCTGATGCGGCTTTTCAACTCCGGCGGCGCCCAGCGCATCATGAACAGTTCGACCATGCCCGACGACGTCGCGCTCGAGTCGAAGCTCGTGTCGAAGGCCATCGAGAACGCCCAGGGGCAGGTCGAAGGCAGGAACGCGGAACAGCGCAAGAACGTCCTGAAGTACGACGACGTCCTCAACCGTCAGCGCGAGGCCATTTACGGTGACCGCCGGAGGATCCTCGAGGGCGGCGACCTCCAGGAAAAGGTCGGCTACTTCCTTGAGGACGTGGTGACAGCGATGGTCGATGAAGCGACGGCGCAGGGTCACGGGGACGACTGGGACTACGAGCTGCTCTGGACCAACCTCAAGACCCTGTACCCGATCACCCTGACCATCGATGAGGTTGTCGAGGAAGCCGGCGGCAAGTCGAAGATCACCCGCGACTTCCTGCACGCCGAGATACTCTCCGATGCGAAGCTGGCCTATGGGGCGAGGGAGCAGGCGCTCGGCGAACAGACCATGCGCGAACTCGAGCGCAGGGTGGTGCTCTCCGTGATCGGGCGGAAGTGGCAGGAGCATCTCTACGAGATGGACTACCTCAAGGAGGGTATCGGGCTGCGCGCCATGGCCCAGAGGGATCCGCTCGTCGAGTACCAACGAGAGGGCTTCGTGCTCTTCCAGGCGATGATGGAAGCCATTCGGGAAGAAAGCGTCGGGTACCTGTTCAATCTCGACGTCGAGGTGACGGCGCCCGCGACCACGGGCCTGCCGGGCGTGAAGGATGCCCGGGGACTTATCCAGTCGCCCACGATCAAGGCTGCCGGGCTCGATGCTCCTGAAAAGCCGGCAAGCCTGAACTTCTCCGCCCCGAATGCGCAGGGTGAGGTTGAAACCCACGTCGAGCGTTCAGGGACTGAAAAGCCGGGTCCCGGGGCGAAGGGTGAGGCCAGGGGCGACCAGCGCTCCGCGGCCAAGCGGAGGAAGAGCTGACTCCTCAACCGATCTCGAGGGCAGTGACCCTCCACGATCCGCGTCGTTGCTCAATGCGAAGGGCAACGGCGCGGACCCGTTTCTGGTCAAAAACCACTACCGCAGCCTCGTAGGCGGCGGGTTTGACGCAACATACCCGAACAGAACGGACGACGACATTCCGGTGCACCCGGAATGCCGGGTGCTGTCCCGGTAGTCCCGTCCCACTTCGTTCTGCGGCGATGCAGCGGATGAGGTTGGCCCGGAGTTGAAGGCGTTCGTAGCTGTCCGGGTCCAGCCACTTCGCCAGTTGCTGCAGGGGCCGCGTTCCTCCGAGGACCTCGAGAGATCCTTGGGCGACCGAGCGCGCGATTCCGCAAACGCGTGCATCCAGGGGATCCTCATCATCTGTAGTTGCATTCCCAGCCACCGGAACCGAAGACGCCGCAGGGGGAACAACGACGGACACTGCGTGCTGGCGGGGTTGCCGGGCCTGGCCCAGAAGTACTGGCCTCGGCCCGCCGCTCACGGCGGCCGAATCCACGGCTTCGATGGGTTGCAGGCGGGTGATGACCGACATTATTTTCGTTCCTTTCGCTGGCGACTCAGGGTGTTGGGGGAATTCGAAGGATTTGACCTGGGAAGAGCAACGAGGGATTTCCCCCGATAACCTCCCTGTTCGCGACGTACCAGGAAGGCCAGGCCCCTGCCACCTCGAGGTCGGTGGCGAACGCACCGAGGTGGGCCGCAGCGATGGTCCACAGGGAGTCGCCCGGTTTCACGATGACCTCGCCGGCCCCTCCAGCCATGCTGTCCGGACTTCGTGCAGTGTCGGTGCGGAGCACCAGTCCGCCGCCGGACGGGAACGGTAGGGGCTTCCAGGAAGGGGTGACATCCGGTCCCGCTGATTCGTCCCCTGCGGAGGCGTCCGCTTCCGCGGCTTCGTTCCCGGTCGGGCTCCCGGAGGTGCTTCCTCCGGAATGAACGGTCTCCCACCTCTGCAGGGTGCTGGCTGACTCGAAAAGCGGTGCTGCATTTGCCAACGCCGGAACGGCCAGCAGGTTCACTCCCAGTGCGGCTGCCGCCAGGCGCCTCATGAAGGCTGGTGAGAAACGGGCGGCAATCGAAGCTGCGTCTCGGTGCCCGCTGGTGGCAAGGAGTTGCGCCATCACTGCCGCGGCCGCCGCGAACATCCACCAGGTGATGATGCCGAGGCCGGCCACTGAACAGCCGATGCCAAGTATCTCCTCAATCCCTGCTGCCGGATCAGGCGACGCACTGCCGGCGAGGCGTGTCCCGGACCACCACAGGAGCGTGCCTACCATCAGCCCCGCAGCGCCGCATGCCGTATCCACTGAAACTGCTTTCATGCCCGACCTCCATTGCCCCTGTTATTAACCAGTTTGATACTGTTTGACTTCATTTGTCTACATTGAGCGTGTTTGTTGTGAAACGATTGCGTTGACTGAGTCCCCCGGTCGGCATAGGCTTCCCGCATGCGCTGGGCCGCCCTGTTCGATGACATGGAGTTACAGTTCTCGGCTGCCCTTCAGGCGGCGTCCGAGGAGGAAACAGCCAGCCTTTACCGGAGTGAGCAGGGACGCCTTGCCTTGACAGCCCGGCTCGCAGGGCAGGGTAATAGCGACGTGACGGTGAGGGTGGCCGGGGGACAGGATTTCGTGGGCCGCATCTCACACGTAGGGTCGGAATGGCTCGTGATGCGCTCGGGCGCCCGTTCCGTTCTGATACCGCTCGCCGCAGTCCAGGTTGTCCAGGGCTTGAGCCGGGCCGTCGGAGCGGCGCCCACGCGTGTACACGCGAGGCTCGGACTTGCCTCGGCACTCCGCACTCTGAGCCGGGACCGGCAGTCCGTGAGCGTGTATGCAGGCAGCGCAGATTCCCGGTACGACGGCGTCCTGGACAGGATCGGTCGGGACTTCCTCGAACTGGCGCTGGTTCCGACGGGTGAGGAGCGTCGTTCCACCAACGTTCTGGGCGTGCTGACCATGCCCTTTTCCGCAGTCTCAGCAGTAGTCACGCTCGTCTGACAGGACCGGCTGCTGCCGGGCCTTTCCGCCGCTTCGGACTAGCTGTTGGTAATGCTCTCCGGGTCCCGCAGGGAGGACGCGGTCTTTTCGTAGGCCTGCTTGATGTAATCCTCGAGCACAGTGGTCTCCACCCTCCACTGGCCGCGCCCTCCTACCTGAATGGCGGGCAGATCGCCGGAACGCACCAGCGCATAGGTCTGGGACGAACTGATGTTGAGGACTTCTCCCACGTCTGCGAGGGTGAGGAACCGTTTCTCAGCCACGACAGCCGCCTTCCTTTGCCGGATGAAACTTCGTCCCAATGATGTCATTCCAAACCGTCATCGCACCTACTTATCCACAACTCGGGTGTATTCGACCCCAATGGGCTAGTTTTGTACGCGGCGGAGAGAACAGGGGGCGCAGTGTCTACGAACAGTGCACGCGGCAGCAGGACCGGCGACGCGGAGAGGCTGAAGAAGCCCTCGTGGCGTGATCCACGCCTTCTGGTAGGCCTTCTCCTTGTCCTTGCTTCGACTGCCGGGGTCATCGCCCTGATCGGCAGCGCGGACCGGACCACCGGGGTCTACGCCGCGAAGAGCGACATCGCAGTGGGATCAATTCTGGTGCCCGATGATTTCGACGTGGTCCCCGTGCGTCTCGGCGAACTTGAATCGTCCTACGTCCTGGCAGCGGATGGTCTTCCGGAGAGCCCCATAGCCACCCGCCTTATCAAGCAGGGTGAGCTCGTACCGAGAGGCACGGTCGGCACAGCGGATGAGCTCGACCGCAAACCCGTCGGTTTGAGCGTCACTGATCCGCTGCCCACCGGCACTGCAGCCGGAGCGAGGGTGGATGTATGGGTTTCGCTCCGTGGACAAGGGACCGCTTTCGAAGAACCGGTCCTTCTCCTTGAAGCCGCCGAGGTGTCGGAGATCACCGTGAACGAGTCGGCACTTGGCGCGAACTCCTCGACGCTGGTGCACGTCCTCGTCGACGATCAGGCCATGCCGGCCCTCCTTGGCGCACTGTCGAACGAGGCCGCGATCGCCCTGGTACTGAACCCCGGCGGAAATTCATGAACATACCCGTCGTCACCGTCGGAGCCGCCGCCGGTGACCATGTGGCGGGTCTCGAAAAGCTACGGGGTCCGGTGACCGTCGTGCGCCGGTGCGAGGAACTGTCGGAGCTGATGGCTGCGTGTCAAAGCGGCCTCGCCCGTGCCGCTATCTTTGCTCCCGGTGCAGGCGAGTTGACCCTGACGATGCTCGAAAGGCTTCGCGGAGCGGGTGTGGCGGTCGTGGTGCTCACCGACGGCTCGCCCCAGCCCCACCTCGACCAATTGGGAGTACGTACCGCTCCATCCTCTATTCCGCCGGAGGAGCTTGCCGCCGTCGTGTCTTCAGCGGTCGAAAACCTCGCCGCCCAACCGGTGGGACAGGGTCCCGCCGCAGGGTATTCGGACCCGGCCGCCGCGCTGCAGCCAGTGCGCACCGAGGAAGGTGCCCAACCTGACACGCGTGGTGGAGGAACGGTCATCGCTGTATGGGGTCCGGCGGGATCTCCGGGCCGAACCACCGTCGCCGTGAACATGACGGCCGAGCTCGCTGCGGCCGGCACGGAGGTGTTGCTCATCGACGCGGATACGTACGGTGCAAGCGTTGCTGCCTCGCTCGGTCTCTTCGACGAGTCCGCGGGCCTCGCCCAGGCCTGCAGACTTGCTGACCAGGGCGCATTCGGTGCGACGGAACTCGCCCGTGTCATCACCACCGTGGCAGTGCAGGGAGGTCGGCTCGGCGTGCTGACCGGTATCACCAGGCCGGACCGCTGGCCCGAACTCCGGCCCGCGGCACTGGCCAGGGTGCTGGACAATGCGCGCTCCAGAGCCGCGGTCACCATCATCGACTGTGGATTCTGCCTGGAGTCCGACGAAGAGCTGAGCTTCGATACCGCTGCTCCGAGAAGGAACGGGGCAGCCCTGCGCAGCCTCGAACTCGCTGACACCATCCTTGCTGTCGGTGCGGCGGACGCGCTCGGGGTGCCGCGGCTGGTCCGGGCGCTCGCAGAACTGCGTGAAGCAGTACCCTCGGCAGTTCCCAGAGTGGTTTTCAACAAGGTCCGTGCCAGCTCCATCGGGCGATCCCCTGAGCACCAGTTGCGAGAGGCTTGGGACCGCTTCGGTTCGCTACACCGGATAGCCGCTTTCCTTCCCGCTGACTTCGCCGCTGCGGACAAGGCGCTGTTGGGAGGCTCAGCGCTGGTGGAAACCTCGCCGTCGTCGCCTCTGCGTGCAGCCATCGCGGAACTCGCTGATGTGCCTGTTGAACAACGGCGGCGCCGCCGGGTTGGAGCAGGGGACAACGAAGTGAAGTTTTGGAGGAAGCCCGTTAGTCTTCCAAGGTAAGAGGCCGCAAGGGTGCGGTCTTTAATTTCGTTTTGGAGGCGTTTTCCATGTCGTCTGGATCCAGCACCACGGACCAGTCCACTTCAGCCACAACCCCCGAGGATTTCATCGGGCATTACTATGAACACCTCGCGGCGGAGGACGCCGGAAGCTACAGCGGGCAGGTGCTCCAGGATCGGGCGGTGAGGCACCGCGAACTCGCGGGAAAGCGTGCGCCAGGGCAGGCCGTCGTGGATGTCTTCGACCAGTCCGGTTCGAGTGTGGTCCTGATTGTCACCGACGACATGCCGTTCCTCGTGGACTCGGTCACGGCAGAACTGGTGCGGCTCAATGCCGCGATCCGGCTGGTCGTCCACCCCACCTTCGTTGCCACGCGCAGCAGGGGAACGCATGCGCTCAGCAGCCTGCAACGCGTCCCCTCCGTCGCGGGAGTGTCGAGCGGGGATACCGCGGCCCTGCCCGATATTTCCGGCTATGTGGCCCTTGCTGACCAGAGCGCGTCCATCGAGTCCTGGATATCGGTGGAAATCGGGAAGGTCGCCGACGACACCGAGCGGTCCGCCGTCGTGCAGGGGTTGCTCGGCGTCCTCTCGGATGTCCGTGCCGCCGTTGAGGACTGGCCAGCGATGCGCAGCAAGGTCCGGAGCATCAAGGCTTCCCTTGCGTCGACAGAGGGTGCAGCCGGCATTCCGGACCTGCATCAGGCCCGGGAATTGCTCCAGTGGCTCGACGACGGGAACTTCACGTTCCTCGGGTACCGGGAGTACGACCTCGTCAGTGAGAACGGGATCGATGCACTCCGCATGCGGGACTCGAGCGGACTCGGCCTCCTGCGGGGCGGAGGTGCCAGCGGCCAGCTGCAGCAGCTCACCCGCGCAGGGCGGGCAAAGGCACGGGAGAAGCGGATGCTGGTGATCACCAAGGCCAATTCACGCTCCACCGTCCACCGTGCCGCGTACCTCGACTACATCGGTATCAAGAACTTCGATGATCAGGGGAACGTCACCGGAGAGCGCAGGTTCATCGGGCTTTTCGCCACCAGCGCCTACACCGGCTCAGTGCGGAACGTGCCGATCGTCCGGGACAAGGTCACGGAGGTGCTCCACCGGTGCGGATTCCCGTCGGATTCCCACTCCGGGAAGGACCTCCTGTCCATTCTCGAAACCTACCCGCGCGACGAACTGTTCCAGATCGACGTCCAGGACCTCGTAGCCACGGCACTGGGTATACTCCGGCTGCAGGAACGTCGTCGCACCCGCCTGTTCCTGCGCCCCGACGTCTACGGCCGCTTCATGTCCGCGCTCGTCTACCTTCCCCGTGACCGGTATACCACCAGCGTCCGGCTGCGGTTCGAGGAGGAGCTGCGCAGCACTTTCCATGCTGACTCGATCGACTTCGAAGCGCGCATGAGCGAATCCGCCCTGGCGCGGTTGTTCTTCCGGATTCGGCTGACCCGCGGCGACGAAGTGGCGGACGTCGACGCCGCCGCTCTCGAGGAGCGGCTCGTCCGGGCCGCGCGTTCCTGGTCCGAGGGGATCACCGAGGTGGCCCACGGACGGTTTCCGCGGGAGTCCGCCGAGCGGTTGGCCGGGTTGTGGGCCGAAGCCTTCCCGCCGAGCTACCGTGTCGACTACGAGGTGGAGGACGCTCTTGAGGACATCGAGCGTTTCGAGTCCCTGGACCGGTCCGCCGTCGGAGCTCCGGGAATGCATATCTACGTACCGACGCGCGCCGGGAACCAGCGTGAGGAGGACGCACGGCTCAAGCTCTACCTGACGGAGTCCAAGAGCCTCACCCAGATTCTGCCCTTCCTCCATAATCTCGGCCTCGAGGTGCTCGACGAGCGTCCCTTCGAGATCGAGCGCGCCGACGGAGAGTCATATTTCCTCTATGACCTGGGCCTGAAGTACCCGCAGGGAGTCGATCCCGAGGGCACCGCCTCCCTCCTGAAGGATGCCTTCGCTGCCGCCGTCGTGGGGAACAGCGAGTCGGACACATTCGATCGGCTCGTCCTGCGGGAAAAGCTCAGCTGGCGCCGGGTGCTCATCCTTCGCAGTTACGCCAAGTACATGCGCCAGATGGGCAATACCAATTCCTACGGCTTCGTGGCTGACACTCTGCTGCGCAATGCCGTCGTCGGGCGCGCGCTCGTCGCCCTGTTCGAGGCACGGTTCGACCCGGATGCGCAGGGTGACCGTGAGGAGTCGGCGGACGGCGCGCGTCAGGCGCTCGATGCAGGCCTCGAACAGGTACCCACGCTCGACGCCGACCGCGTGTTGCGCACCTTCGCGAACCTGATCGAGGCAACCTCGCGCACCAATTACTTCCAGGGCAAACGGCATCTCAGCTTCAAGCTCAATACTCCGATGGTCGAGGGGGCGCCATTCCCCCGGCCGAAATTCGAGATCTGGGTTTACTCACCGCAGGTGGAGGGTGTTCACCTGCGTTTCGGGGCGATTGCGCGTGGTGGCCTTCGCTGGTCGGACAGACGGGAGGATTTCCGCACCGAGGTGCTGGGACTCGTCAAGGCGCAGACCGTCAAGAACGCCGTCATCGTTCCTACCGGAGCCAAGGGCGGTTTTTTCGCGAAACAGCTGCCGGACCCGTCGGTCGACCGGGCGGCGTGGCTGGCGGAAGGACAGTCCAGCTACCGTACGTTCATCCGCGGTCTACTGGACATCACCGATAATCTTGCGACGACCGACGGTTCGGAAGCCGTTGTTCCCCCGGAGCGGGTAGTCAGGCACGACGGCGATGATACCTACCTCGTCGTCGCCGCCGACAAGGGAACGGCGTCCTTCTCCGACATCGCAAATGACCTTTCCCGCGAGTACGGCTTCTGGCTCGGCGATGCTTTCGCATCGGGTGGATCGGTCGGCTACGACCATAAGGCCATGGGGATCACGGCCCGAGGCGCATGGGAATCGGTGAAGCGGCATTTCAGCGAGTTCGACCTCGATACGCAGACGCAACCATTCACTGTCGTGGGAGTGGGCGACATGAGTGGTGACGTGTTCGGCAACGGCATGCTGTTGTCCGAACATCTCCGGCTCGTTGCAGCCTTCGACCACCGCCACATTTTCCTCGACCCGAACCCGAACTCCGCGGTTTCGTTCGCTGAACGGCGCCGCCTCTTCGCCCTGCCACGGTCCAGCTGGGAGGATTACAGTGCCACGCTCCTCAGCACCGGCGGCGGAATCTATTCACGTCAGGCGAAATCGGTACCGGTATCCGAGGAGGTACGCGCGGTCCTGGGGATCAAAGGAACGGCCGCATCCATGAGTCCTCCCGAGTTGCTGCGGGCGATTCTTCGGGCGCCCGTGGACCTGCTGTACAACGGTGGAATCGGAACCTACGTCAAGGCGGAGTCGGAAACCCATGCGGAGGTCGGGGATCGTGCGAATGATGCCATCCGGGTGAACGGCAGCGAGCTGCGGGTGAAGGTAATCGGCGAGGGCGGGAACCTCGGAATGACCCAGCGGGGCCGGATCGAGGCCGCGCTGGCCGGAGTTGTCCTCAACACCGATGCGATCGACAACTCCGCAGGCGTGGACTGCTCGGACCACGAAGTGAACATCAAGATCTTCGTCGACCGTATGGTGAAGGTCGGCCGGCTCTCAGCAGCCGAGAGGCCGGGTTTCCTCGCCTCGATGACTGACGAAGTTGCCGGCCTCGTCCTGCAGGACAACGTGGACCAGAACGTCCTGTTGCTCAACGACCGGCAGCGGGTGGTGGAGTGGAGCCCTAGCTTCGAGCGGTTGATGGACTGGCTCGAACAAAAGGCCGACCTCGATCGGTCGCTGGAGGCACTGCCCACAACTGCGGAGCTGCGTGCCCGGCTCGAGACGGGTCAGGGCCTTACCTCACCGGAATTGTCGGTGCTTGCCGCCTACGCCAAGATCGAGCTGACGAAAGCGCTCACCAGAAGCAATCTTGCCGATGACCCGTGGTTCTCCGGAACGCTGCGGCGGTATTTCCCGCAGCAACTGGTGGAGCGGTTCGACGACGTGCTGGATACGCACCCGCTGCGGCGCGAAATCATCGCGACAGTGGTCGCCAACGACATGATCAACCTCGGTGGCATCACCTTCGTCTTCCGTGTCATGGAGGAAACCTCGGTGCCGGAGGTCGGAATTGCGAAGGCTTTCGTGGCGCTTCGGGAAATCTACGACCTCGATGAGACGGTGCGCGCACTGGCGGAACTGCCGGCGGACTTCCCGACCGACCACTGGTCCACCGTCCACCTCGACCTGCGACGCCTTCTTGACAGGGCGGTGCGCTGGTTCGTGAACCACGTGGAGCAGGGAAGCACAGTGGAGCAGGACGTTGCGGCGTTCAAGCCCCTCATCGCTCCGCTTCGGTCGAAGCTGGCAAGCTACGTCCGCGGCTGCGACCTGGCCCGTGTGGAACAGTGGAGCGCCCGTGCGGAGGAGTGGGGGCTTCCCGAAGGAATCGGCCAGCACTGGGCGGAGCAATTCGAATCGTTCGCGCTCCTGGACATTGCGATCAGCACCCGGCGTGTCGATGAACCGGTGGAGGAAATCGCCAGGGTCTACTACGCCGTCTATGACCGTTTCGAGGTGGACAACCTCCTCGAACGGATCACGAAGCTGCCCCGTAGCGACCGGTGGCAAGCACTTGCCCGTGCAGCACTGCGTGATGACCTGTATTCGACCGTCGCCGACATCTCCGTAGCGGTGCTCCGGGCGTCCAGGGAGTTGTGCGGGGGCGATGCCAGCCTGCGGCTCAAGGAGTGGGAGGCCCAGAATGCCGACCAGCTCAAACGAGCCAGCAATATGTTCGCCGAGGTGAACCGCCTGGAACGTGACGACATCTCGTCGCTTTCGGTAGCACTTCGCCTGCTGCGTTCGATCGTGCGTTGAGCCGGGGAGGACATCATGGCAATGTTCGCTGACCCGATACGGGAGTACCCGGGGTTCGGTCCCGGCGATGCGGAGTGGCTGCACCTGCTGGTCGGGGACTGGCAGATGGTTGCGGACCTCGCGTTCGCGGACCTTGCGCTATGGTTCCCGCTCGAGGGCGGGGGTTTCGTGGCACTGGCCCATGCCCGGCCTTCGACGTCGCACACCGTCTTCCACAGTGACTTCGTGGGGGAGCGGATTCGTGCCGACCTTCAGCCGCTGGTCGAACTGGCGTGGGAATCGCAGAAGATCGAGCGTTCCGGCGAGACCAACTGGACCACGGAAATGGCCATGCGGGTGGAGGCCGTCCCCATGGTGAGGAACGGGCGGACGCTCGCGGTGGTCACGACCCATCTGGACCTGTCGAGCTCTCGCATGCCGTCCAGGCTGGAGTTGACCTACCGGCAGTGTGCCTATGACCTCCTGCGCATGGGGACGCTTGGTCTGTGGCCCGATTTCGCAACGCCCACAGGCTCGCGCCGAGGTGCGCCCCGAGTGGGAGACGGATTGATTCGGCTGGACGTCGACGGAATCGTTCAGTACGCCAGCCCCAACGGGGTGTCGGCGTTCCGTCGGCTCGGCGATGTCGAAACGCTCGAGGGCCGCCCCTTGGCTGAGATCACCACCGCGCTGCTCAAGGACGGGCGGATGGTTGACGAGACGCTGCCGCTGGTGGTGACCGGCCGGATGCCGTGGCGTACGGAAATCGGATCGAAAGGCGTAAGCCTATCGCTGCGTGCCATCCCGCTGCGTGACGAGAAGGAACGTTTCGGAGCCCTGGTACTCTGCCGTGATGTTTCCGAACTCCGGCGGCGCGAGATGGAACTCGTTTCCAAGGACGCCACCATCCGCGAGATCCACCACCGCGTAAAGAACAACCTGCAGACCGTTGCCGCGCTCCTTCGGATGCAGTCCCGCCGCATGGTCAGCGACGAGGGAAAACTCGGTCTCGAGCAGGCGATGCGGCGGGTGTCGACCATTGCCCTGGTTCACGAGACGCTCTCCCAGGGTCTGTCGCAGGTTGTGGATTTCGATGAGCTGATCGCGCGTCAGTTCCGCCTTTCGGCCGAGGTCGCGTCGCCGTCGCAGACGGTGCGCACCGAGCGTCAGGGCGATTTCGGTGAACTTCCCAGCGACTTCGCTACGCCGCTTGCGCTCGTCATCAACGAGTTGGTCACCAACGCCGTCGAGCACGGGCTGTCCGAAAGGGCAGGCACGGTGTGGCTCCTGGCCAACCGGCGGACCGCGGATGACGGTGAGGAGATCCTTGAGGTCACCATCGCTGATGACGGCGCGGGGCTTCCCCCCGGCGGGCACGCCGAAGGGCTCGGGCTGCAGATCGTCCGTACCCTGGTCACCAGCGAACTCGGGGGGAGTATCGCCTGGAGCGCAAGGCAGGGCGGAGGAACGTCCGTGAGTATCGAGATGGGCCTGAGCCATAACCAGGGCTCCTGAGCCGGACTCTCCAGGCAGTTCAGGACCGGCTGTTCCGGATTGGCCCAGCGAACGGCCCGATAACAAGGAAGGACCGCCCTGAGGCGGTCCTTCCTTGTTATGTCGTTGCCCGGCAGTTTCCGCCGGGCCGTTCCGTTCCCTGGTGATGTTGACCAGGGGTTCCGTCAGGACGCTCTGCGCGCCCGGGCGGCGCGGCGCTTCAAAGCACGGCGTTCGTCCTCGCTGAGACCGCCCCAGACGCCGGCATCCTGGCCCGATTCAATCGCCCACTGGAGGCATGTGTCCATCACCTGGCAGCGACGGCAAACGCTTTTGGCCTCTTCGATCTGAAGAAGCGCCGGCCCGGTGTTACCGACCGGGAAAAAAAGCTCCGGGTCCTTGTCCAGACACGCAGCGCGGCTACGCCAATCCATGCTAATCACATTCTCCTTCGACCCGGCTTGTGAAAAAATTCACGAAGGGCCACATAGTAAAGGGGCCGAATTTGGCCCCCGCTTTTATCTGCTATTAAGGCTGACACGTTACCTACTGGTAAACAAGGGGTTGCGCACCGCCAATTGCTGCTATTGGTGAGCGATGCGTCACAGCGTCCATAACGCTGCCCGGAGAACGCCGTCCCTGTCGCGTATCTCCGATAGGGTGCTCGTGTGTCGACACCCCAGGATCCGCTGCCCCGACGTCCCGCCTCAGTGGTGGTCCTGGCGCTCGTCCTCCTTGGAGAGGCCCTTGCCCTTGCCGCACTGGCGCTGGGCTACATTCTGTCCCTCCTGGGGCCTGATCCCCTGTCGGTGGGGGGAGCGGTGTTCATGATCGTCTTTCTCCTGCTGCTCGCCGCCGGCGTTCTGGCGGCCGCGCGCGGGCTTCTGGGCGGTTACCGGTGGCCGAGAACGCCGTCGCTGGTGCTCCAAATTTTCCTGGTCATCTTCTCTGTCTCCTTCCTGTCCGCGGGGGCCGTGGCTGCCGGAATCGTGGTGTTTGTCCCCGCCGGTACTGCACTTGTGCTGCTGTTCACCCAGCCGGTTGTCGCGTTCACGGTGCGGAACACCGGGGAGTCGAGAATCCACTAGTCTCCTTCCGCTGCAGAGGGGGCGGCTCTGGGCGCCCGGAGTAACGGAGAAGGGCCAGGAGGCCTCCGGAAAATCTGTAGCTCGACTACAGTGCCCCGCTCCACCAGAAATGCCCGCCCAGGTCCCGGGCGCCCGTCGAGGTCGAACCGCACACCGAGGAAGTCGCCGTCCAGGGGGCTCCGGGGTGCGAGACAAAGGCCCCTTCCCGTGGCACGGGCCTGCAGTGCGAGCGGAACGCGAATCGGCAGCGATGCACCGGGGACTACCGTCAGTACTGCAGCGGCTCCCAGAGCGACCCAGGATGCAAGGACCGGCTGTACATCCGTCGGCAGTGCGTCGGCATCGTCCACGAGGAGCACGCACCTCCGCGGATCCGGATTGCCGCTTCCACGTTCCAGGAGCCTCCAATAGGACGACGGGTCAACAGTGGCCGCCGCCCGCAGGACAGTTGTGCCCGGGCCGGTTCTTGCGCCCTGCTCGATGACGTCGAGCAAGTTGCTCCGCCCGGATCCACGGGCTCCCAGCGCAAGGAACACGCTACCGGCGGGCAGTTGCAGGGAGAGGACGTCAAGACTGTCGCCCGACACCCCGAGAGGAACTGTAAGTCCTTGGACATGGCTCGTTCCCTTTACCGAGGCAGGTAGGTCGACAAGTACCGGAAGGGCGGCAACCGGAAAGGGGAGCACAGTGGGCGACTGTCCGGATCCTGCCGGCGGCCGGCCTTCGACGACGAGTTGGGCCACCGCGTCCCGGCCCGGGTTCACCCGGCCCTGGACCAGCCCTCTTCCCTGGACGGGCTCCAGATCGGGAAGTTTCGGCCAGGTCAGGAGGGATTCAGCGGCGGCGCCCGCGGGGAAGTAGATTCGGTTGGGCAGGAGGCTGAACAACCGGCTGGACACCAGTTCCCGGTTCCCGGTGATGACGATGCTGATGCGTGCTGCTTCTCCGTCCCTGACCAGATCATGTAGGCAGTCCTCTGCCCAGGAGAAGCGGCTGTTTCGGAAGAGGCTGGTCCAGCGGCCCCATGCCGAGACAGCCAGAAGGATCGGGGTACGGTCGGTGCCCGTGCCCGCGGTGAGCCTCGAGGAAAGAAGGTGTGCAAGCCGTTCCAGCACGCGGGCGGCTCGCTTGACCTCGTGACCTCCGACATGGGCGCCCGTTTGGCTTTGCGCAGAAACGAAACCCAGGGTGGAATCGCCGTCGAGTACGTACAGGTGGGTCTCGGGAAGGAAATCGAGGCATTCCATGAGGACATGCGCCAGGAGATCCGTCCCTCCCGCAGAGGGAACACCCACGAGTCCGAGGTGTGAGTGGTGCCCCGGTGCCCAGAACAGTCCGCGTTGCGCCTGCTGTTCGGGTAGATCGAGCACGCCGAGGTAGAGCTCTCCGGGCTGTCTTTCCTGTGCCGGCACACCGCCGGAACATCCGGGCAACGGCGGCATCACCGGTCGGCGGGGCGAAGGGTGACCGCCGGCTGCAGCGGCAGCAGCTACTGCACTGACCGCTGCCGCCAACGGGTCACCGGCCGTTCCTGCCGTTGGTGCTCTTTCGCCGCCGGGAATCGACTCGCGCGCCGGGCCACTGAGGTGGGTCTCGAGGTCCTCGAGGCCGGAGGCGGCCGGACGCCCTGTCGGAAGGCGAAGCGATGCAGTCTGGAAGGGGACGGGAGTGTCGGAACCTACCCGGATGATGGCGCGCCCGGGCACGGAGACCGGGATGACCGCGGCCGCGGGAGACCCGATGATGTCCTGCGAATCCATCGGGCTCTGGACCCGAAAAGCTACAGCAGTAGTCACGTTGGCCCGGATATCAGGGGTGATTGCACCCTGGGGTCGCTGGGTTGCCATCACCAGGTGGAGTCCCAGGGATCTGCCGAGGGTGGCGATCTTCTGAAGCTTCTGGACCGAACCGGGAACATCATCAGTCAGTATGCGGAACTCGTCGATCACCACGATCAGGCGAGGCATGCTGACGTGACCTGCGTGCAGGGAGAGCTCCGAAATGTCCTGCACGCCATGGTCCGCCAGTATCGCTTCACGGCGGCCCAACTCAGCCCGGAGGGAAACGAGGGAGCGGGTAACGGATTCGGTCGAGAGATCGGAAAGGAACCCGACGGCGTGGGGAAGCCCCGCGAGCTTGCCGAGTCCTGAGCCGCCCTTGAAATCGATCAGCAGGAAGTTCACTCTGGCAGGTGAATGGTTGGCTGCGATGCTCAGGAGGAGTGTGCGGAGGAACTCGGACTTGCCGGACCCGGTGGTTCCTGCCACCAGCAGGTGCGGACCTTGATGGGCCAGGTCGAAATGGAGGAGGCCCTCGGTGCTGACACCGATCGGGCAGCCCAGACTCGAGGACTGCTGCGTCTCCCGCCAACGAGCGAGCACTGTGGATGGTGCGGGAAATCCGTCGCCCTGGTCCGGCAGGACCGCCGTCGCGGGAAGGTGACCCGGAGCCGGCTGCAACGACTTCCGGCCCATCCCGCCCATCGCACGCGCGGTCCTGTCGAAGGACTGCGTCCCCACCAGATCCGGAGTCAGGAAAAACTCGCCGCATTTCCCTGTCAGGATGGCCTTTCCCGCCCGAAGGGCCACGATGGCTGTTGCTGTCCCCGCGACGGCTGCCGTCCCGGGGCCCGGCTGGAATCGAAGGACCGCGGCCGGTCGGGTGATCGGATCGGGAAGCTGCCGGCCGCCGAAGACGAAGACGAGATACCGGGAACTGTTCCGAAGCAGGTGTCCCAGTCTTCCCGGGTGGGTGACGAGCTCCACGCCGGGGAGGAACCGGGCGGCCGACGGAAGGTCGGGGAGCGAGCCCCAACAGAGGATGGAGACCGCGCCCGCGTGTCCGAAGCTGATCTGCAACAGCAGCACTCGGGCGAGCCCCAGAAGCGCCGACGGCTCACCCTGGAAGTGCAGCTCCACTCCCTCGGAACGATCCAGTTCGACCCGGATCAGGCAGGGCACCTGCGCCAGAAGGGGTGGTTCCCATCCCGGTAGGCTGCCCCGGACCGTGACATTGGCGCGCTGGTCCGCAAGCCCGATCCGCAGGTGGATCCGGGAGGGCGGGGTTGGGGAGCGCGGCGGAAATCTCCTCCCCCTCAGGGTCTCTGCGGCGAGGGCGAGTTCTCCGGCGTCCGCTACTGTGCGCCGTCGTCGTTCCCCGTCTCTTTCCGCTGCTTTTCCGACGGCGGTATCGAAGGCTTTGGAGCGCCGGCGGCGCGCGAGGAACGGCACGACGCCGGTGACCGCTGACAGTGCGCTGAAGGCCAGGAAGAACCACATGCCGGTGGAAAGGGCCAGGGCTACGCCGAGAATCAGGGGAAGAAAGGCGGTGACGAGTTGCATCCGTGACAACTCGGGCGGGGGAGGGGCTTCGACGTCGAGGGGAATATCCACATCGGCACCCGAGGGATCAGCGGCCGTTGCGGGACCGTCCGCAAAAGGGCCCTGGGTGGAAGGGGCGCCTGCGGGAAAACCGGGCAGCGCGATCCTGCAGGTACTTGAGCCGCACACGATCAGGGAACTGGTGGTAATCGTACTTTCAGTGATCAGGGTGCCATCCACCCAGGTGCCGTTCGACGAGTCCGCGTCCGAGAGGGTGATCCGTTCTTTGCCGACGACCAGGGTGGCGTGATGTCGGGACATCTCGGGATCACTGATCGGGATGTCGCCATGGTCGCGACCGATCGTATGCGTGCCGCGCGCCAGGGGGGTGAGCCGTCCTGCATCGGGACCGGTATGCACGACGAAGACGAGGGAGGGGGCCGGTGCCCTGCCGGTGGGAGCCGTTGCTCCAGCAATGACTACGGCTCCGTCGACCAGCGGGAAGTCGCCGGGAGTGAGCGTTTCGAGGGGCAGCCCGGCCACGGTGAGAAGCGGGGTTCCGGCGAGCTTCCCCAGGCTGTCGCTGATCTTGGTCCCGCTGTCCAGGAGCGCAGTGTCGACCACGAGTTCACGAATTGGCTGCTCCAGGGGCGCAGCGATGACCAGCGATAGGTGCAGCGTTACAACCACCTGCCTTCCCTCGACGTGGCCGTTCCTGCAGGGTATGGCCCTGCTGAGTTCGGAAGGACGAGGGTACAGGGGATGTGAATAACAGGTCGGGCGACCGTAGCTTCCGGCAGGATAATTCCGACCGGATTGACAAGTGCACGTGTGCCAAGCGGAATAGCCTCTCCGCAGAAGCCCCTTCGGTGCCATTCACCTCAGCACTGACGGACGCCCTGCCGTTCGGCGAACTTCTAACCTCCGCGCCGACGATCTCCCTGACGGATCTGACCGACCTGATCTGCCGCCCCGCTTCGTGGCCCGCCGTTGTCGGCAACGTCCGCGTGTATCTCGACGATAACCACCTGACGAAGCGCTATGTCGAAACCATGGTGCCCGCCTTCCGAGCCCAATTCCTGGCGGCCGCCGGTTGGTGAAGGGGGCGACGCCCGGGCCGCGCATTGCCGGGATCCCTGACCGCATCGGGTAGCCTTGACCGGCAGGCAGTTGCTACTCAGGCCGCCCAAAACAACCCAGGAGACTTTGTGAACGTTGATCTCGTCGTCGTAGGTTCGGGCTTTTTCGGACTGACCATCGCGGAACGAGCTGCAACCCAGCTGGGGCTCAAAGTCGCAGTACTCGACCGCCGCCACCATATCGGCGGCAACGCCTACAGCGAGAACGAGGCGCAGACAGGCATCGAGGTACACCGCTACGGCGCCCACCTCTTCCACACCTCCAACGAGCGCGTGTGGGACTATGTGGGGAACTTCACGAAGTTCACTAACTACGTGCACAAGGTTTATACCCGCCACAAGGGTGAGGTGTACCCCATGCCCATCAACCTCGGAACGATCAACCAGTTCTTCCGCTCGGCCTACGGGCCCGAGGAAGCACGCGCGCTGATCCAAAAGCAGGCCGGCGAGTTGGCGGGAACCGACCCTCAGAACCTGAACGACAAAGGCATCCAGCTGATCGGGCGCCCGCTCTACGAGGCGTTCATCAAGTACTACACCGGCAAGCAGTGGCAGACGGATCCCAAGAACCTTCCCGCCGAGATCATTTCCCGGCTCCCGGTCCGCTACACCTATGACAATCGGTACTTCAACGACAAGTACGAGGGGCTCCCCGTCGACGGCTACACGGCCTGGATCGAGCGGATGGCAGACCACCCGAACATCTCCGTCCAGCTCAATACCGACTTCTTCGACGAGGGACACGAGTACTCCCGGTCGACGACCCTGGGGCAGGTCCCCGTGGTGTACACCGGACCCGTGGACCGTTACTTCGACTACGCGGAGGGTGACCTGTCCTGGCGGACGATCGACCTCGAGGAGGAGGTCCTTCCCGTGGAGGATTTCCAGGGCTGCTCCGTCATGAACTATCCGGACGAGGATGCCGCATTCACCCGGATCCACGAGTTCCGCCACTTCCACCCCGAGCGTGCGTACACCAAGGACGCCACCGTCATCATGCGCGAGTTCTCCCGTTTCGCGGAGAAGGACGACGAGCCCTACTACCCGATCAACACCGCGGACGACCGGGCCAAGCTGCTCGCCTACCGCGATCTGGCGAAGGGTGAGAAGTCGGTGCTGTTCGGCGGGCGGCTGGGAACCTACAAGTACCTCGATATGCATATGGCCATCGGATCGGCGCTGGGAATGTTCGACAACAAGATCACGCCGCATTTCACCGGTGGAGCAACACTTGAGAGCGGGGGAGTGGACGCGTGAGTGCTGCGGCGACCGACACCCTCGCTGGCAAGGAAAAGGCCGGCCCCGCCTATCGGGTGGTGCAGCGCGTAGTTCTTCCGCTGGACGGCGATACCGATGTGCTGCCGCTCTACGTCGACTTCAACTCCGCACGGCGCGTCGTCGAGCACACCAAGCGCGCCATACGGCGAGGTGCACCGAAAGCGCCTGAGCATCTTCCTGAAAGCACGCACCAGCGCTCGGACTTCATCGTCGGCCGGGAGAGCCTCCGGCTCCCTGCGTTCCGGAGGATCTCGCTCGGCACGTATTTCAACGCCTTTCCGGCGAGCTACTGGCGCAAGCACACGGAGGTCCGGTCAGTCCGGCTGTCGGTGGAGGTCGACGCCGAGGCAACCGTGATCGTCTACCGATCGAGCCCGCGCGGTGTCGCAAACCGCGTCGACAGCGCGCACGTCCTCAAGGGGCAGGCCTCGTTCGATCTTCCCGTCACGGCTTTCGTCGACGGCGGATGGTACTGGTTCGATCTGGTGGCACACGTCGACAACGTCACCCTGGTCGGCGCGTCCTGGGCGGTCGAGGAGTCGAAGCAGCTGCAGCGCGGCTCCCTGTCGGTCGCGGTCACCACCTTCAACCGGCCCGATTACGCACTCCGCCACATCTCCACCCTGGCCGACGACGCCGGCGTGATGGAAGTGCTGGACCGCCTGATCATCGTCGACCAGGGCACCGACAAGGTGAGGCTCCAGGAAGGATATGCCGACGCCGCGGCGCAGCTGGGCGAGAAGTTCCTCCTCGTCGAACAGGCGAACATCGGCGGATCGGGTGGTTTCGCCCGGGGCATGCACGAGACGCTCGAGGCGGGCGACAGCACCTATGTGCTCCTCCTCGACGACGACGTCAGCATCGAGACCGAGGGAATCCTGCGGGCGGTCAACTTCGCCGATTTCACTACCAAGCCCACCATCGTGGGTGGCCATATGTTCAACCTTTACGAGAGGTCGGTCCTCCACACCTTCGGGGAGCAGGTTGATCAGAGACGGTTCTTCTGGGGGCCGGCAGCCAACACGAGGGAAGGCCACGACTTCGCGGCGAGCAACCTCAGGACCAGCCCCTGGATGCACCGCCGGGTGGATGTCGACTACAACGGCTGGTGGATGTGCATGATCCCCACGAGCATCGTCCGCGAGGTCGGGTTGTCGCTCCCGGTCTTCATCAAATGGGACGACGCCGAATACGGGCTCCGCGCCCAGCAGCACGGGTATCGAACGGTCACCCTGCCCGGTGCCGCCGTGTGGCACATGCCGTGGACCGAGAAGGATGACACTATCGACTGGCAGGCTTACTACCACCAGCGGAACCGGTGGGTTGCCACGCTCTCGCATTCCTCCCGGCCGAAGGGCGGCAGGATGCCGTTCGAGAGTTTCGCCATCGACGTGCGGCACCTCCTGTCGATGCAGTATTCGGCAGTGGAGGTGCGGTTGAAGGCTCTCGAGGACGTCCTGTCCGGGCCCGACCACCTCCACCGGACGATCGGCGAACGGCTGCCGTGGATCCGCGCTACACGGGCTACCTTCAGCGACGCCCAGATCAAGCCGGACCGGAGCGCCTTTCCCGAAGTCCGGCCGCCGTCGATCCGTAAGGAGGTCGAGGAACCCGTGGTCGTGGCGGAGTCCCTTCTTCGTGCCGGACTCGGGGCGCTTCGCCAGTTCCGGGCGGTCGACCCGGAGGCTCGGGCCCATCCCCAGGCCGAGGTACCGGCGATGGACGCACGGTGGTGGCGCCTGACCGGACTGGACTCGGCACTGGTTTCATCGTCGGACGGATCCGGATCGTCCTGGTACAGGCGCGACCGGAAGCAATTCGTGAGCATGCTGCTGCGGACGATGGCACTGCACCGCTCGCTGCTTCTTCGCTGGAACACGCTCAGCGCGGACTACCATGAGGCACTTCCCCGATTCACCGGGCGTGAGGCCTGGGCCGAGACGTTCACAGCAGCGGCTGTCCCCGGTGAAGAGCCGAAGGTGTTGTGAGTTGGGAGTGCTGACTTCCAGCAGTGCAGGACCCTCGGATTCGCTGCTCCCCCCGGGAAGAGGACGCGGACTGCGCGACGTGCTCCGCGACCGTTTCCTCCTGAAGCTGCTCGTTCGCAAGGAGATCCGGGTCCGTTACCGCGGGTCGGTGCTCGGCCTGATGTGGTCCTACCTCAAGCCCCTCCTGCAGTTCGCTGTCTACTATGTGGCACTGGGAATCTTCCTGAATCTCCAGGGATCCACACCGAACTATGCCATCTACCTCTTCTCGGGCATCGTCCTCATCAACTTCTTCACCGAAGCGCTCGGAAACGCCACCCGCTCGATCGTCGAGAACCGGGACCTGATCAGGAAAATCTACCTGCCCAGGGAACTCTTCCCCGTTGCCGCCGTGTGGGTTTCGGCCGTCCACTTCTTTCCCCAGGTGGTTGTCCTCATGGGCGCCTGCCTGATCGTGGGCTGGATTCCTTCAGTCGTCCAAATCGCGGCACTGGTGATTGCCTTCCTTCTGGTGGCGATCCTCGCAACGGGGCTCGGCCTGCTGTTCGGCGCCGCCAATGTCTATTTTCGGGACTCCGAGAATATCGTCGACATGATCCTGATGATCGTCACCTGGGCCTCACCCGTGCTCTATGTCTGGAGCATGGTCGAAGACGTTCTCGGCCGCTGGTTCTTTCTTTACCAGCTGAACCCGATGACCGTCGCGGTCGAGCTGTTCCATTGGGCATTCTGGTACCCCACGCTCACGGACGTCGAACTGGCGGCTGCTCCGCTGCCGCCCGACCTGCTGACCGTCTGGGCTCCGATCGCGCTGGCGGTCACGGTCCTGATCATGTTCCTCGGGCAGATCACCTTCCGGCGCCTCTCGGCCAACTTCGCGCAGGAGCTGTGATGGAGGCAATGGTGGACGATCCGGCGATCGTCTGTGTCGGTGTCCAGAAGCAGTTCGTGCTGCGCCATACGCGTTCCCTGAAGGAAGCGCTCGTGTGGATCGTCAAGGGCCGCAAGGGCGATCTCTCGAAGAAGTTCGATGCGCTTCAGGAGGTCTCGTTCACCGTCAGCCGTGGTGAAACCGTGGCGCTCCTCGGCCTGAACGGCTCCGGGAAATCGACACTCCTCAAGCTCATCTCCGGCGTCTTGCAGCCGGACAGGGGGTCGCTACTGACAAAGGGCCGGATCGCCGGGCTGATCGAGGTCGGGGCCGGATTCCATCATGACCTCAGCGGCCGGGACAACGTCTACCTGAACGGCGCTATCCTCGGCATGTCCGAGCACAAGATCAATGAGATGTTCGATTCCATCGTCGATTTCGCCGAGATCGGCGAGTTCATCGATACCGAAGTGAAGTTCTACTCATCGGGTATGTACCTTCGGTTGGCTTTCTCCATCGCTGTGCACACAGATCCGGAAATCTTCCTCGTCGATGAGATCCTCGCCGTCGGTGATGAGCCGTTCCAGCGGAAGTGCCTGGCCAAGATCAAGGAACTGGCGGCGGCAGGCAAGACGCTGCTGGTGGTCAGCCACGACCTCGACCTCGTGTCAACGGTCTGCGAGCGGGGGATCCTGCTCGAACATGGAAAGCTGATTGCAGACGGGCCTGTGGGGGATGTGGTCGCCGAACTGCGCCGTCGCTCGCGTGCCGATGACTAGCCGCCCACCCGGCTCCCGGAAGAGACGCCCGTGATCCGACAGAAGGACGAAGACGCACACCATGCCCATGTTTGAGTTGAAGGTTGGATCATGACGCACCATTTCAGAAGTACTGCGGGGAGCGGACCCAGCCGGCGGAGCGTGCTGCTGGGGCTTGCAGCCCTACCCGTAGCACTTACCGCGTGCAGTTCGCCGGATGAAGGTTCAGCGCAGGCAGTACCGCCGTCTACGGAGTTCCCGGTGACGATCAGGCACGGATTCGGTGAAACAGTCATCAGGTCCGCTCCGCAGCGGATCGCCACGATCGGAGCCTCGAGCGCCGACGTCTGCCTCTCGCTCAAGGTTGTCCCGATAGGAATGCCGGGCTCCAACGCAACGCCGTGGTTCGTCGTCGAGCTGGCGGAACTGTCGTCCCCGATGCCGGTCCTCTATCCCGATGAGGTGGACCTCTCGATACCGCAGATCGAGAATCTCGAGCCGGACCTCATCCTGGCCGTCAACTCGGACCTGACCCAGGCGCAGTACGACGAACTGACGGAGATCGCGCCTGTGGTGGCCAGTACCGGGGCGGCACTGAATACGGACTGGCGGACATCCGTGATGATGGTGGCCCAGGCGCTGGGGCAGAGCCGGGCGGGTGCTGAACTGGAAGAGGAAACCACCGAATACATGGCTGAATCGGTGTCCGATTATCCCGACCTTCCCGGCACGACCTTCCTGTTCGTGGGCCTCTCCACAGCTCTTGGAGCGGATTTCGAGGTCTACGGTGAGGCAAGCAACCCGGTCCGCATCCTCGAGGATTTCGGCCTCGTAGCCGGCCCTCTGATCGCCACGTCCGAGGCTCAGGCACTCCTGGTCGAGGACGGCACGGGGCCGGTCACTCTCCAGTGGCCCAGGGACAGGGGCGCCGAGCTGGACACCGATATCGTCATCGCCTCGATCGAACGATCCCAGCGGGAGGAACTCGACGAGCTCGACCTGCTCGCCGAGGCTCCGGCTGCGGGCAGGGAATCCGTCGCCTACGCCACGAGGGATGTGTACACCGCTGCCCTCGAGACCGGATCACCCCTCGGGATCCGCTGGCTCGGGCGGAACTTCATTCCGGAACTCGCGAAGGCCGCCTACTACGCGGGAAGCTAGTGCTCGTACTGCCGGGGCGGGAGCGGAATTCACGCGCTACCCCGGCGATCAGCTGCAGGCAGTCATGCGGAACAGCCGGGCGTCTCCCTCTTCAGCCACGAGTTCAACTCCCGGCGCGGATTCGTCGACCAGGTCCCGCAGCCCGATGAACGGCTCCTCGCCTGGAACGATCTCCTGGTTCCCGAAATCCAGCGCCCAGTAGGCATTCAATTCACTGACGGCCGAGCACACCGACGTGTTGTAGGCTGCTTCGCCCCAGTGGTCGAGGAGCGTCTGCTCCTCAGGCGTACGTTCACCGAAGATGTGCGGCGCGATCGTCTCGCTCGAGGAGAACGCATAGACCAGCGAAGCACCGGTCCGGGGGTTGGCGACGATGACGTCGGTCTCGGGAACATAGTCGTCCACCCTCTCCAGCAGCGCGATCTCGTCCTCCGTCAGCAACGGTGAGCCCTCGGTCGTTTCGAACACCTCGCGCATCCGGTCCTGCACGCCGGCGAGCGTCCCGCCCTGGGTTCCGAAGCCCAACAGCAGGATCAGGGCCACCGGCACCACGTTCTGCAGGCTCTGCGGCAGCAGGCGGGCTGCGCGCCCGACGACGGACGGCTGGCGGTGGGCGGCGGTCGCGGAGTGCTGCGAGCTCAGCAGGACGTAGAGTGCCCGCGTGCGCCAGGCGAGCCACTCCGCTCCGAGCACGATGACGGGTAGGGTCACCACGGGAAGGAGTGCGGCGAGACGGAAACTGTCGTTGTACCAGACGCCGGTGAGGAACGTACGGAAGGCACCGAGGCTCCAGCTCGACACCACCATGTAGAGAAGGCCGCCGACGCCGTACATGGCCGCAACCCACCAGTAGGTGCGCAGCTGCCGCGCAATGACGTACAGGCCGATTCCCGTGAGGAGAAGGAGGATCCAGGCCGTTGTCGCTCCCATGGGAGCACTTCCGAGGATTTCCCCGATGGCCCGTGCATTGGACTGGAAGGGCGTCCAGGGGGCGAAGGCGAGGCTGGGCCTGACCGCTATCCAGGCGAGCACGACGACGACGATATAACCGGCGGTGAAGGCAAGCCATAAATAGGCAGCCCGCCTGCTTTCCGTGCCGGCCCGGGCGCCCAGCCATGACCGGATGAGCCGCGCAACGACGACCGGTCCACCGAATCCCAGCAGGGCAACCGCCGTGCTCGGATGTGAGAGACCGAGACCGGGAAGCGTGGCAACGAGGGCGATCGCAGCCGGCCAGCCGGAAAGCGGCCGTGCCCTCGACATCCCGACGGCCTCGATAAGCAGGCCGAGCACCACGGGCAGCAGGGCGATGGCTGCATGGTTGGGATACAGCACGCCGAAAGCGACCATCAGGTAGGGGAACCCGCTGAAACCTGCGCAGAGGACCCCCGCACAGAGGAGGGGGATCGGTCGGTAGCCGATGATCCGGCTGATGAGGAAGATGCAGGCGAGGGGCCACACGAGGGCCCCTGTGACGATGGTTCCCACATTGACCACGGCCATCACCGACGGGGCGCCCAACATCAGCACGAGCGCCATGGAATCGTGCATTGCCGCCGGATATAGGGCCTGTGATGCGTCGGTGAGGTTGCCCAGGGTCAACGTCGACCCGTTCTGTGTCTCGGCGATATGGCGGATCGCATTGAGGTGGTAGACGTTGTCGAACGTCTGGGAGAAATTGTCCGGAGAGCCGAAGGCCGCGATGTAGCGCCCGGCGATGATGATCGCCGGGAAGATCACGGCGATCGGCACGGCGAGTATGGCAATCCAGCGGGGGTAATCACTGTCAAGGAGGCGTCCGTTGCCCCCCAATGCGCCCCACGACGCCGTCCGGCTCTTGGCGGTCCGGCTCTTATCGGATGCGCTGCGTCGCATCAGGAGGAATCGGGCGAGGAGCGTGCCTGCCGCTGCGAGGACGCTGAAGGCGAAGTAGGAGACCGGGTTGAAAGGAAGCCCGGCATACGGCAGGACGATGGCCAGGCAGGCCGCGACCGACGTCGACACCGGCGCAGCCAGCGCTACCAGGTTGAGCCGGCGGACACCTGCCGCCGCCAGGATGAGGAGACCCGGAACGAAGAAAACCACCAGGGTCGCCGCGAGGGTAGGGATGGTTGCCCACCAGCTCATATATTCAATCTCCTCTAGTCGCACGCTTGCCGTGCCCTGCGCCCAGTCCGGGTCGAAGCCGGGAGGCCGGTCAGGGCCGGGAGCTTCCTGCGAACTTGAGCTCGCTTCCGGTCACGTCACCCCACGTCAGAGTAAGAACGTCGACGGTGTATTGCTATGATTGCACATCATGGGCAACTCAACGCGTTCGGGCGTTCTCATCGTCATGCCAGCGTGGAACGAAGCTGAGGCCATCGGAAACACCATCCGTGAGGTTCGAAAAATCGCGTCCCACCACGACATTCTGGTGGTCGATGACGGATCGAAGGATCAGACAGCATGGATCGCACGGCAGGCCGGAGCGACAGTACTCAAGCTGCCGTTCAACCTCGGCGTCGGCGGTGCAATGCGGACCGGCTTCAAGTACGCGATCCGCAACGGTTACTCCGCCGTGGTGCAGGTCGACTCCGACGGCCAGCACGATCCGCATGACATCGACCGGGTGGTGGCAGGGTTGCGCCACGCGGACATTTCGATCGGCGCACGCTTCGCGGGCCGGGGCAGCTACGATGCCAAAGGTCCACGGCGCTGGGCCATGGCCTTCCTTGCGCAGGTGATCTCCAAGGTCGCCGGCACCCGGTTGACCGATGTCACATCGGGCTTCCGAGCAGCCAACGAGCGGGCCCTGCACCAGTACATTGAGCATTTCCCTACTGAATACCTCGGAGACACGATCGATTCACTAGTAGTGGCCATCAAATCCGGCTGTACTGTCACGCAGGTGCCGGTGGAGATGAAAGCCCGACAGGCAGGAACCCCGAGCCAGAGCCCGTGGAAAGCGACGCTGTATCTTGCGAGGTCCGGACTGGTGCTGTGCTTCGCGCTTGCAAGGAGGAAGTCGCCCCGTGAACACCTCGTGCCGTCGTCGGGGGACATTGCCGGCGAAGGAAGTGTCCAGGCATGAGCGTCGCCTTCTCCCTCATCTCGTCGATCCTGATGGTCGTGGTGGTTCTGCTGATGCTGCGCAACGGCAAGCTACGGGAAAAGTACGCCATCCTCTGGCTGGTCATCGGAACCCTGACCATCATCCTCGGCTTCTTTCCTCGGCTGCTCGACTGGGCGGCATCGCTCGTCGGAGTGATCGTCCCCTCGAACCTCCTGTTCGCCCTCTCGATCCTGCTGCTGGTAGGCGTCAGCCTCCATGTCTCACGTGAACTGACCATCCTCGAGGACGAAACACGCATCCTCGCAGAAGAGGTCTCCATCCTCCGCACAGCCATCGAACAACTGCAGCGCTACCCCGTGACAGCCCCTCCCGCCGGCCGCGCGCACCCACAAGACCTGAGCCACCCATCGAAGGAAGAATGACGTGACGATTGATGTAATGCTGCCCTACTACGGTGATGTGGCGATGATGAAGGCCGCGGTTGATTCGGTCCTCTCCCAGGCCGACCGGGATTTCAAACTGACGATCGTCGACGACGGCTATCCGGACGAATCGCTCCCCGCCTACTTCGCGGGCCTCACCGCCGGCGACAGCCGCATCAGTTACTCGCGTAACGAGCAGAACCTGGGTGCCAACGGCAACTACCGCAAGTGCCTTTCGTTGATCGAACACGAGTATGTGGTCATCATGGGCGCCGATGACATCATGCTGCCGAACTACCTCGAGACGGTACGCCGCGGGTTCACGGACCCGACGGTCAGCATCGTCCAGCCCGGCGTCGAGGTCATCGACGAGAACGGCGCTGTCTACCGGCCACTCGGCGACAAGGTCAAGGACTACCTCAGGCGGCGCGCCGTCGGAGACAGCAGCGACGCCGTCCTTGCCGGAGAGGCTGTCGCCAAGAGCCTCATCACCGGGGACTGGCTCTACTTCCCGTCAGTCGCCTGGCGCTCGGACGCTATCCGGAAGCACAGCTTCCGCGAGCAGTACGACGTCGTCCAGGACCTCGCGCTGGCGATGGATATCGTCATGGACGGCGGCAAGCTGATGGTCATGGACACCATGTGCTTCCAGTACCGGCGGCACCGCGAATCCGATTCCTCGGTGAAGGCCCTCGACGGGCGGAGGTTCGCCGAGGAACGCGCGTTCTTCGACGAGTGTGTTCGTGACTTCCAGCGGCTGGGGTGGCAGAAAGCGACGCGGGCCGCGCGGCTCCACGTCTCGTCTCGCCTTCACGCACTCACTCTTGCGCCCAAAGTCATCGACAAGCGCATGTGGAACGGGTTGCAGAAGCTTGCCACCCACGCCGTCAAACCGTAGAGCGTGACTGACCGGCAGGAGACTCCCCGGCGCGGGATCGCGGGCAGGAGGTCTGCCCTCCTCTACCTGTTCGGGTCCCTTCTCCAGGGTCTTGGCCTGATCCTGATCCAGCCGTTCGCCATCCGGCTGCTCAGCGAACTCCAGTGGGGACTGGTAGCCACCTCCATCGTCCTCATCCAGGTCGTCGTCGTCCTCCTGTCGGCAGGGTTGCCGCTCGCGATCAGCCAGTTGTGGTTCGACCAGGACAACGGCCGCAACCGGTCACTCGCCATGTACGGGTTCCTGACAATCGCATGCCTCGCGGTGGGTTGCGTCCTCGCTGTCGGTGCCGGCTTCCTCGGAAGGAGCGACGTCACCGGGACTCCCTGGACGATCGTGCTGGCAATGGTCATCATCGGGTTGCTCGGCACCGTACTCGGCGCGCAGGCGGTGTTGAGGGCACAGGACCGCCCGGTGGCCTTCGTGGTTCTCAGCGTCTGTTCGTCGGTCCTCGCGAACCTCGCGGGACTCGGGGCGATCCTCGTCGCGGGCAGGACGGCTCTGGTATACATCGTTGCCTACGGAGCCGCCGTGGTGGTGTCCGTCGTCGTCGCCCTGGTCCTCGTGCGGCCGCGTCTGCCGTGGAAGGTGCCAGGCATGACCCGCGCGTCCATGAGGATAGCGGGCCCCCTGCTGCCGCACACCGGCGCCCTCATGCTCCTGACACAGGGCGCAGTCCTGCTGCTGGCGCAGCTGTCGGGAGCCTCGATGGCCGGCCAGTATGGTGCCGTACTGATTTTTGCACTCGGTCCGTTGACGATCCTCAATGCGCTCAACAATTCCTGGTCCACCCGCATCATGTCCGCGGATCCTGCTGAGCTACAGGCGAGGATACGGGAAGTGGCCGGTGAAGCCGCCGTCATCGCACTCGTGGTCGGTCTGCTGGCCACCTCCGCCGCCAATGTCGGCGCCCATGTGCTGACGACGGACCCCGGGTCACTGGTCCAGGTTGCGCAGATCCTGCCCGTGGTGTCCCTGGGCTACGCGCTGTTCCTGGTTGCCGGTAACGTGCTGTACGTCGTGCACCGGACGCGTCTGATGGCCTTCGTCACTCCCGCAGTCTTGTTACTGACTACTCTCCTTGCGCTCCTTCCCGCGACGACGCCCGCTTTGGCTCTGTTGGCCGCGGTCCACGCCGCGGGCTTCGCCCTACTCGGTGCAAGCTACCTGATCGCTGTCCGCAGGTATACGCCGGCGGATGCGTGGCCTTCGTCGGTCTTCCTCTACTGCGGAGCAGCCCACGTGCTCTACGCGGCCGTTCTCTGGTTCGCCCCGGTCACCTCCCTGTGGGGAGTGGTGGAGTTGGCCTCGGGTGTCGTCGCCCTCGGCGTTGCCGGCCTCCTCTGGCTCCGGCGCAGGCGTTCCGGCTCCGCCGCGGAGCAGGTGGCTGCAAGCGACGCCGAACGAACCACGGAAACCGCGGGGGACTAGGTCGTGTCTGTTAATTGTGTACTCGGTGGAATGTGACTACTGCGGTGAGTAGCACTCCGCCAAGGAATGTGGTGGCGTATTTGTCGTAGCGG